>JBGVNN010000050.1:0-16055 GCA_045125595.1 Candidatus Egerieisoma sp. | reverse complement strand
TGTTAAGATGGTATTAGTTGATATTTGCGGAAATGAAGTGAATGGCTTAAATGCATTGTTCCTCAGTATTATCGGTTTTCTTTCTGTAGCAGAACTTGGTGTCGGAGCAGCAATTACGTTTTGTATGTATAAACCGATTGTTGAAGGCAACAATGAATTGGTATCAGCGATTTATTCTTTGTTTCAAAAATTATACTTATTAATTGGTGCAATTATTTTTTCTGCTGGATTAGCCGTATTGCCTTTTTTGCGTTTTTTAGCAAAAGATTATGCACAACTTGATGTAAATATGTATATTACTTTTGTATTGGTTTTAATATCGGTAACGCTTACTTATCTGTTTAGCGCAAAAACATCTTTGATAAACGCTTATAAGAATAATTATATTACAACTACAATAGCAGAAGGAAGTATTGTTTTACAGTATGTTTTGCAAATTATAGTTTTATATACAACTCATTCTTTTGTTTGCTATTTAGTTTGCCGAATTGTTGCTGTTTTAATTCAATGGGTGGCAACTGAATTTGTAATAAAAAAAATATATAATGAGGTATTAAGTATTAAGTCAAAAATTGATACTGTGACTAAAAATGCCATCAAAAAGAACGTCAAAGCTATGTTTATGCATAAGATTGGGTATGTTTTGGTGAATACTGTTGATAGTGTCGTAATTTCGACTTTTATTGGGGTTGTTTCACTCGGCGAATTTTCTAATTATACGATGATACTTTCTTCAATAGTAGGAATTATCACTTTGTTTTTTTCCTCGTTAACATCAGTAATTGGACATTGTTGCGTAGCTGAAGATAATATGACAGCAAAAAGTTATTATGAGAGTTTGCATTTATTGAATTTTATTATTGGAACAGTTGCTTTTTTGGGATATTATTCGGTGGTGGATAATTTGATTTCGATTTTATTTTCTGCTGAATTAGTAGTAGAGAAGAGTGTATCCTTTGTTATTACATTAAACGGGTTTGTACAATTTATGAGACGTAGTACATTGACATTTAGAGATGCAACAGGTTCATTTTACGGCGATAGATGGAAACCTCTTTTTGAAGGTGTTTTGAATATAATTTTATCTATTTTACTTGTTAATTTCATTGGAATCACAGGTGTAATTGTTGCTACAATTGTAACAAACTTAATTATTTGTCATGTTGTAGAACCATATGTGTTATTTAAGGATGCGTTTATAACATCACCAAATAAGTTTTATATCAAAAATTATGGAATGATTCTTTCTTTTGCCGGTGCATTGATGACTTTAACTTATTTTTTGCAAACTGTTGATAATGAGTTTGTAGAATTAGTCTTGAATGGTTTAATTTCACTTGTTTTTTCTTTTTTATTATCTGCATTTGCGGTTTTAACAAACAAAGAGTCCAGTAGAAATTTAAAGAGAATATTAAAGGGCAAAAAAGTCACAGTTATACAAAGTTGAGTAGATAAAAAACATTTCTTAATAAGGGGGATAGATTAATGAGTTGCATCTTGAATAGTGATAACATATTTGAACTTGTTTTAATTAGGCAGAATAAACGTTTTTGTGCTCAAGATAATTTAATAATGCTAACTTTTGACGATAATTATGTTGATCAAACAATTAATTTGATATTATCTGTTATGAAAAATCATTCCAAACCGATTTCTTTTTATTGCGTATGTTTAAAATTGAATGAAGAAAATGTACAAAAACTGCTAGAACTTGAAGTTGGATTACAAGTACGAATATACAATTTTAATTACGAAGTAAATACTGGACATTGGCCTAAAACCACATTGTTAAGAGTTTTTTCTCCTTGGTTATTAGACTTGTGTGTTGAAAAAATTTTATATTTAGATTCCGATATACTGTGTTCTGGAAGTTTAACAGAGTTGTTTGAAATGAACGTGCCATATATTGCAATGGGAAATGAAATTAGCGGAAATGTATCTAATGGTAATAGGAAGGGCAAAAAATCATTTATCGAAGAATATCCAATGCAGATATATTGTAATGCTGGAGTAGTGCTTATTAATTTAAAGAATATACGTTCTGAATATGATTTTGGCAAAGTTTTCAAGAATTGTTGCAATATATGTGAAGAATATTACTGCAATGATCAGGATTTTCTTAATATTTTTTTCATAGATAAAATTACATACTTCAATGGACTTTGTTTTAATTTTCAAGCATATGAGTTAAAAGGTACGGTTTTTTATCAATATGCCCTAATGAATTGTAGACTTATTCACTTTTCTTCTGAAAAGCCATGGAAAGATACTGCTGATAGAGAGATTATGCGTATATATTTAAAATATAGCTTATATTTACCAATACGTAAACGTGTGAAGCAATCTTATAAACATAGTCTTCTAAAATCCCCTTATAGAACATTATATAAATTATTAGCAAAAATTAAACATAAAGTTTTTAAATAACTTTGTTCTTATTTTTGTTGTGAATAAAAAAGTTTCTCTTGAAGTAGAGATTTGTGTTATGAAACAATTTTACGAAAAAAATAATATGATGTTTAATACAATCATCACCGCAGGCTCAACATACTTAGACATTGATGCCTATGCATGTTGTGTTGCAATGCAGGAACTTCTTGAGCATAAAGGTGTTAAAGCTATAGCTTATTCTAGTGCTCATACTAATTATAGTGTTGTGAAATCACTCGTTAAAAAAGGTCAAATTTTAAAAGAACCTCCTGGTGATTTTAATGAAGTTGATTCGAGATATATAATTGTAGATGTTTCAGATCCTAATTACATCAAAGACACCGTTCCTCTTGATAAAGTAATTGAGGTATATGACCATCATGTTGGTTTTGAAGAATTTTGGCAAAATCGTATTGGGGATAATTCAAGGATAGAGTTCATTGGAGCGGCAGCTACTTTGATATATCGTGAATGGAAAAAATCCGCTTTAGAACACAAAATGTCTAAATCAACGGCACTTTTGCTTGTCGCGGCAATACTTGATAATACACTTGATCTTACATCACCGATTACAACAGAAGAAGATATAAATGCATACAAAGAGCTTTGTAAAATAGCTCATATAGGGGATGAGTGGCGAGCGGTTTACTTTTCGGAGGTACAGGCAAGTATTGAAGCAGATCTTAAAAATGCCATTTTTGGAGATATAAAAAGGATTAATGACAACGAGATTTTACCACCGAATTTTGCACAGCTTACTATTTGGGATGCACAACGTATTTTAAAGAATTTGCAGCAAATTAGGCAGTGGTTTGATGCGTCTAAAGGCAGTTGGATGATAAATATTATTGACATAAAGCATCGTATAAGTTATTTTGTATGTGATGATTTTCGTCATCAAAAAGAGATAGAGATAGTTTTTGGTGTAACATTTAAAGATGGAGTTGCCAAAAGCGATGTCGCATATTTAAGAAAAGAAATTATAAAAAAGACAAAAACATATAATCGGAGGTTAAACAATGGTTGAGTTAGGATTTATTCACGGTAGATTTCAACTTTTTCATAATGATCATTTAAAGTATGCATTGCTTGCAAAAGAGCAGTGCAAGAAGTTAATTGTTGGAATTACTTCTCCTGAGAATGCTTCTCTTATTCGTGAAGAGATTGACCCTCACAGAAGTGAATCGGCATCAAATCCATTTACATATTATGAAAGATACAATATGGTAAAACTTGCTCTTCTTGAAGCAGGGGTTAAAAGAGAAGATTTTGAGATTGTACCATATCCGATAGAGCGTCCTGAAATACTCTACAACTATGTGCCTTTGAGCGCTACATCATTTTTTACAATCTATGACGATTGGGGATATGAAAAGCTTCATAGACTTGGAAAATTGGGATATGGAACGCATGTACTCTTTGATAAAAGGGAAAAAGCAATGTGCAGTACGGAAATTAGACAAAAAATCGTCAATGGAGACGAATGGAAAGATATGGTTCCCAATGCTGTATATGAATATATTACACAAAATAATTTGACAGAAAAAGTAATTAAGTTGTTACAGAAATAAGGAGGCACCAGCATGTTTGACATTAATACTATACCCATGTCTGAAAGAGTACATATTACAAAGAATTTGCTTAGATATGGAATTGCAATAGACCAAGAAACCGGAAAAATTGATTATATTCCGGGAACAAGTGTTCCTGAAGTTAGATGTGAATCTATACATCTAATCCGTCATGCAGAAACTGAAGCTGTTGCAAAACATGAATTTATGTGTGATACTTCAAACAATTGCGGTTTTACCGAGAGCGGAATTGAAATAACTAAAAAGCAGGCTGCCGAACTTGACGAATACAATTTTGATATAGCTCTTTATGGTCCTATTCCACGTGTAGTCAATACTCAGCTTATTATAATGGAAAGACCGCAAAAATTTGAGGCTATCAAAGTTCATAAGCTTCACGGTATTGATAATACCGGTTGGGAATATAAGTCTTTTGAGGATCTCCAGCATAATCCCACATTTATTGCAAGAGAAATAGAAAACAATATGTTTGCAAGAACTCCAAGCGGAACATCTTGGGGTATGGTAATTGCAAACTGTGTGAACGTGCTTGATCTCATTAATGAGCAGTACAAGGGTAAAAAGGTTCTTTTGATTAGCCAGGGAAGCGTGCTTCGTGCATTCCAAATACTTCTCAGAAAAAGAAAACATCCGTGGGATGATTTCACTGTAGAAGGTATGTACCATGTAGGTGATGATACAAACAAAAAGAAAAACTACGGAATTATTGATAAAGTTTATTGAGGTGTAAAATGAACGAATTACAAAAAGTAGAGTTTGATTTATTTACTTGCTTTGCTCAAACTTGTGAAAAATTAAATCTTAAATATTTTCTTGTTTGCGGTTCCGCTTTGGGAGCAGCACGTCATGGTGGCTTCATACCATGGGATGATGATATGGATGTTGGCATGTACAGAGAAGATTACAATAAATTTATGGAATTAGCTCCTGCAATATTGCCAGAAGGTATTTTTCTTCAAAATTATAAAACAGATCCTTGCTATCCACATGTTTTTGCAAAATTGAGAAATTCAAATACAACATACATTGAGAAGGGTTCATCTAAATTAAACATAAACCATGGTATTTATCTTGATATTTTTCCTCTTGATGGATACCCTGAAAGTCCCTCGGAACAAAGAAAAATATCCTTTTATAAAAAGTATTATACGTATAAGCTTTCTTGTGCGTTTACATTGCCTGCAACATTAAAGGGAAAGATTGTAATGTTAGCATTTAGGTTGTTCGGCTGTCATAAAAGAACAACAAAAACTGCGGCAAAGTATGAAAAGTTAATATCAAAATATCCTGTTAAAGATGCAAAAATTATATGTAACCATGGAACTTGGTATGGAAGCAAAGATTTTATACCTTCTGACAGTTATGGCAAAGGTTCTCAAATGACTTTTGAGGGTTATATTGCCTGGGTTCCTGAAAATTGCGATAAATATCTCACTTGCTTATATGGTGATTGGCGTACACCACCGCCTCCGGAAAAACAGAAAGGGCATCATTATTATGAGATTTGTGATACTGAAAAATCGTATGTTTACTATACAAATAAAAAGTAATAATTTTGTAAATTGGAGTATTTATTATGAGTTTATTTACTAACAAAACCCTTCTCATCACCGGTGGTACCGGTTCTTTTGGTAACGCTGTTTTAAATCGCTTTTTGCGTACAGATATCGGAGAAATACGTATATTCTCTCGTGATGAGAAAAAACAAGATGATATGCGCCATGAATTTCAGACAAAAATGCCTGATGTGGCAGAAAAAATTAAATTTTATATTGGAGATGTCCGTGACATTCAGTCTGTGAGAAATGCTATGCATGATGTTGATTATATCTTCCATGCGGCTGCTCTTAAGCAAGTACCAAGTTGTGAATTCTTTCCGATAGAAGCTGTTAAAACCAATGTTTTCGGTACAGAAAATGTCCTTACGGCAGCCATAGATGCAGGCGTTAAAAATGTAGTTTGTTTGTCAACAGACAAAGCAGCGTATCCCGTTAACGCAATGGGCACATCAAAAGCTATGATGGAGAAGGTAATTGTTGCCAAATCAAGGACAATCAGTCCCGAAAAAACAAAAATTTGTTGCACTCGCTACGGAAATGTAATGTGTAGCCGCGGCTCTGTTATTCCGCTTTGGATTGAACAAATTAAAAACGGAAATCCAATCACAATCACAGACGGTGATATGACAAGATTTATAATGTCTCTTGACGAAGCCGTAGACCTTGTGCTTTTTGCATTTGAACATGGTGTAAGCGGTGATATCCTTGTGCAAAAAGCCCCTGCTTGTACTATCAAAACATTAGCAGAGGCAGTATGTGAATTGTTCGGCGGTGACAAAGATAAGATAAAAGTCATAGGTATAAGGCATGGAGAGAAAATGTACGAAACACTTCTCACAAATGAAGAATGCTCCAATGCAATCGATATGGGTGAATTTTACAGAGTGCCATGTGACAAGAGAGGTCTTAATTACGACAAGTATTTTAAAGAAGGCAACATAGAACGTAATAAACTTACAGAATTTAATTCACATAACACACAGCTCCTTGATAAGGAACAAGTAAAACAAAAGCTTTTGGCATTAGAATATATACAACAACACATAGAGGTACAAGCATGAATATTTTAATTACAGGTGCAAAAGGTTTTGTTGGTAAAAATCTTACTGCATCACTACAAAATATCAAAGACGGCAAAGACAAAACTCGTCCTGAAATAAAAATAGACGAGCTTTTTCTTTATGACATTGATTCGCCTGAAGAACTATTGGACAAGGCGTGTCAATCGGCTGATTTTGTGTTTAATCTTGCAGGCGTAAACCGCCCGCAGAATTCCGAAGAGTTTATGGCGGGAAATTTTGGCTTTGCATCTATACTTATTGATATATTAAAAAAGTACAACAATAAATGTCCAGTTATGCTTTCTAGCTCCATACAAGCAACACTTGTAGGTAGATATAATAATGACTATGGCAGAAGTAAAAAGGCAGGAGAAGAGCTGTTTTTCAATTACAGTACAGAAACCGGATCAAAAGTGCTCGTGTACAGATTTCCGAATCTTTTCGGTAAATGGTGCAGACCAAATTATAACTCGGCAGTAGCCACATTCTGCAATAACATTGCAAATGATTTGCCGATTTTGGTTAATGACAGAAATGTAGAACTTGAATTACTTTATATTGATGACCTGATTACCGAGATGCTTGATGCTTTGGAGGGCAAAGAACATTATTCGGATGATGGCAAATATTGCGTAGTACCTATAACACACAAAGTAAAATTAGGTAAAATAGTAGATTTGCTTGAAACCTTTAAGCAACAGCCGCAAACTCTTGTTATGTGTGAAATGCCATATAACAGCTTTGAAAAAAAACTGTATAGTACATATTTATCATATCTTCCGAAAGAAAAAGCATCATTCGCATTAAAAATGAATGTAGATGCGCGTGGCAGCTTTACGGAGCTTTTAAAGACCGAAAAGTGTGGTCAATTCAGCGTAAATATATCAAAACCCGGTGTGACGAAGGGACAGCACTGGCATCACAGCAAATGGGAATTTTTTATTGTTGTTTCCGGTAGGGGATTGATACAACAACGCCGTATAGGTAGTGACGAGGTATTGAATTTTGAGGTATCGGGAGATAAAATAGAAGCAGTTCACATGCTCCCGGGTTATACTCACAATATTATTAATTTGTCTGACAAAGATGATTTAGTGACTGTTATGTGGGCAAATGAATGCTTTGATGTTAATAAACCAGATACATTTTTTGAGGTGGTAGAATGAATATAAAGGTTGATTATTCTGATATTAGTTTTAAAAATAATGGCAAATTGAAGTTGTTGATAATTGTTGGTACCCGTCCGGAAATTATTCGCTTGGCTGCTGTTATAGATAAGTGCCGTAAGTACTTTGATTGCATACTTGCACATACAGGACAAAATTATGACTATAACCTTAATGGTGTGTTCTTTAAAGATTTAAAACTTGATAATCCCGAAGTATATATGGATGCTGTTGGTGATGATTTGGGTGAGACAGTCGGAAATATTATCAATTGCTCATATAAGTTGATGGCACAGATTAAGCCGGATGCTTTGTTAATACTTGGAGACACAAATTCATGTTTGTCTGCGATTTCGGCAAAACGCTTGCATATTCCGATTTTCCACATGGAAGCAGGTAATCGTTGTAAAGACGAGTGTTTGCCTGAAGAAACAAACCGCAGAATAGTAGATATTATTTCAGATGTTAATTTAGCGTATTCAGAACACGCCAGACGATATTTGCATGAGTGTGGCTTGCCAAAGGAGCGTGCATACGTGACAGGTTCACCTATGGCAGAGGTTTTAAGCAATAACATTGCAGATATTGAATCGAGTGATATTTTGAGCAAGCTTGGCCTTGAAAGCAAGAAATATATCCTTTTATCGGCTCACCGTGAGGAAAATATTGATACCGAGAAGAATTTCTTATCTTTGTTTGGTGCTGTCAACAAGTTAGCTGAGAAGTACGATATGCCTATATTATATTCATGTCATCCACGAAGCAAAAAGCGTCTCGAGTCTAGTGGATTTGTGCTTGATAAGCGTGTTATTCGCCATGAACCTTTGGGCTTTCATGATTACAATAAATTACAGATGAATGCTTTTGCTGTCGTTTCAGACAGTGGCACTTTGCCGGAGGAGAGCAGCTATTTTACATCTATAGGCAAACCTTTCCCGGCTGTTTGTATTCGCACTTCTACAGAAAGACCTGAGGCTCTTGACAAGGCTTGCTTTATATTGGCAGGTATAGACGAACATGGGTTGTTACAAGCTGTTGACACAGCCGTAAATATGAACGAAAGTGGAGAGTACGGCGTGCCCGTTCCGTATTATACAGAGGAAAATGTGTCGACCAAAGTTGTTAAGATAATTCAGTCGTATACGGGCGTTGTGAACAAGATGGTTTGGAGAAAAGAATAACCTGTGTGATTGACTTTTTGGGCTGAAAGTTGTATACTGTATAATCAAAATATTTAGTTAGGAGTTGATTGTGTGGCTTTTATTTATGAAGAACCGTCTTATACATTTAGTGAGTATTTATTGATACCCGGTTTGACAAAGAAAGATTGTACACCGGATAAGGTTTCGTTGAGAACACCTCTCGTTAGATATAAGAAAGATGAAGAGTCGCCACTTTATATAAATATACCGATGGTATCTGCGGTAATGCAGGCAGTATCGGATGACAAGATGGCTATTGCTTTGGCAAAGTGCGGTGGTCTTTCGTTTGTTTATGTTTCACAGCCGATTGACCAACAAGCAGAGATGATTAGTCGTGTTAAAAAATATAAGTCAGGATTTGTAGTTAGTGCATCAAATCTTACACCTGAGCATACATTGCAGGATGTAGTAGAGCTTAAGGGTAAAAACGGTTACTCAACTGTAGCTGTTACTGATGATGGTACTGCAACAGGTAAGCTTTTGGGTATTGTTACAAGCCGTGACTACAGACTCAGCAGAATGTCACTTGATACAAAGATTAAAGATATCATGACACCTTTTGAAAAGCTCATTTATGCAGAGGAAGGTATTTCTCTTAAGGCTGCAAATGATATTATTTGGGATAACAAGTTGAATAATTTGCCGATTATTGACAGCAAGGGAAATCTTAAATACTTTGTATTCAGAAAGGACTATGAGTCACATAAAGAGAATCCTTTGGAGCTTCTTGATAGCGAAAAGCGTTATATGGTTGGTGCAGGTATTAACTCAAGAGACTTTAAAGAGCGTGTACCTGAGCTTGTTAAAGCAGGTGTTGACGTTTTGTGTATCGATTCATCTGAGGGTTATTCAGAATGGCAAAAAGATACCATTGACTTTATCAAACAAGAATATAACGGTAAAGTAAAAGTAGGTGCAGGTAATGTGGTTGATGCGGAAGCTTTCCGTTACCTTGCAGATGCAGGCGCCGATTTTATTAAAATCGGTATCGGCGGTGGCTCTATTTGTATTACAAGAGAGCAAAAGGGTATTGGTCGCGGACAGGCAACTTCTGTTATCGAAGTAGCTAAAGCTCGTGATGAATATTTTAAAGAAACAGGTGAGTACATCCCGCTTTGTTCTGATGGCGGTATTGTTCACGATTATCATATGACATTGGCTCTTGCGATGGGTGCTGACTTTATGATGCTCGGCAGATATTTCGCAAGATTTGATGAGAGCCCGACTTTGAAACTTAATCTTAACGGTAATTACGTTAAAGAGTATTGGGGCGAGGGTTCAAACAGAGCAAGAAACTGGCAAAGATACGATATGGGTGGTAAGGGTAAGCTTTCTTTTGAAGAAGGTGTTGACTCTTATGTACCGTATGCGGGTTCACTTAGAGATAACTTGGATATTACATTGGGTAAGATTCGTTCTACAATGTGTAACTGCGGCGTGCAGAATATTCCGGATTTCCATAAGTCAGCTAAGCTTACAAGAGTATCGGCGACAAGCCTTGTTGAGGGTAGTGCACATGATGTAATTCTTAAAGATAAGAATTATGCCAATATTAAATAAAAATAAGTAAAATAAGGAGAGATTTTGCTATGGCAGAGGTTAAACCCACACATCTTACTAAAGAAGGACTTAAACATTATCAAGAAAAGCTTGAGTATCTTAAAGGTGAGAAAACATTAGAAATCATCAAAAGAATCGAAATTGCGAGGGGTTTCGGTGATTTGTCAGAGAACTCTGAATATGATGATGCGAAGAGAGAGCAACAAGAAAACGAAGCAGAGAAGCACCGCATTGAGGAAATTCTCAAAAATTACATTTTGATTGACGAAAAAGATCTTGACACTGATATTGTCAGACTTGGTCAATGTGTTACTTTGTACGATTATGACTTCGAAGAAGAAGTTGAATACTATCTTGTTGGATCTACTGAGGCTGACCCGATGTCAGGCAAAATTTCCAATGAGTCACCGGTTGGTGCTGCAATTCTCGGCAAAAAGGTTAATGAAGAGGTTATAGTTGAGACTCTTGACGGACCTATCAAGTATAAGATTGTTAGCATCAGAATTCCGGAAAGAAAGTAAAAAAAGAGAGGTTATATAATGGACAATATTATTGAGGCACCTGAGTTTACAACTGAGGAGCTTAATGAAATGTTACAAATTCGCAGAAATAAGCTTGAAGAGTTAAAAAAAGCCGGTAAGAATCCTTTTGAGATTACTAAGTTTGATGTAACTCATTATTCTCAAGGCGTTATTGATAGCTATGTTGAGCCTGAGGGTGGGGAAGAGCACGGTGAAGTTGATGAGTCAACATTGCCTGTTGTTTCTGTTGCCGGTAGAATTATGCTCAAAAGAATAATGGGAAAAGCAAGCTTTTTCCACATTCAAGATAAAGAGGGTAAGATTCAAGTTTATATCCGCAGCAATGATGTTGGTGCGGAAGCTTATCAAGATTTCAAAACTTATGACATTGGTGATATTGTTGGTATAAAGGGTACTGTTTTCAAGACAAAAACAGGTGAGATTACTGTTAAAACAAAAGAAATCGTATTGCTTTGTAAATCTTTGCAACTTTTGCCGGAGAAACGTCATGGTCTTAAAGATCTTGATACAAGATATAGACAGCGTTACGTTGACCTTATTGTAAACCCTGAGGTTAGAGATGTTTTCGTTAAGCGTTCACAGATTATAAAAGAGGTTCGCAATTACTTAGATAATCGTGCTTTCATTGAGGTTGAGACTCCTGTATTGCACGGAATTGCCGGTGGTGCTTCTGCTCGTCCGTTTATAACTCATCACAATACTCTCGATATTGATATGTATTTGAGAATCGCTCTTGAGCTCCACCTTAAGAGACTTATCGTTGGCGGTTTGGACAGAGTATATGAGATAGGCAGAGTTTTCCGTAACGAAGGTATGGACCCTAAACATAACCCTGAATTTACATTGCTTGAATTGTATCAAGCATACACTGATTATAACGGTATGATGGATATTACAGAGGGAATGATTCGTCACGTTTGCAATGTTGTTAACGGTACAGGCAAGATTATGTTTGGTGATGTTGAGATTGATTTGGACAAGCCTTTCAAACGCGTAACAATGAGTGGAGCAGTGCTCGAGTATTCCGGAGTAGATTTCAGCAAGGTTAAAACTCTTGATGAGGCTCGTGCTTTGGCTAAAGAGCATCACATTGAGTACGAGGAGCGTCATGCTATAGGCGATATCTTGAACTTGTTCTTTGAGGAATATGTTGAGAAACAACTCATTCAACCTACATTCGTTATGAATCATCCTGTTGATATTTCGCCGCTTGCTAAGCGTATGCCTGAGAATCCTGATTACACAGAGCGTTTTGAGCTCTTTATCGTTGGCAGTGAGTTTGCGAATGCTTTCTCTGAGCTTAATGACCCGATTGACCAGCGTGAGCGTTTTGAACGTCAAGCTGCTTTGAAAGCTGCAGGCGATGATGAAGCTTGTGATGTTGACAATGATTTCTTGAATGCTCTTGAAATCGGTATGCCTCCTACGGGTGGTATGGGAATGGGCATTGACCGTCTTGTAATGTTGTTGACTAATACGAGATCGATAAGAGATGTGCTGTTGTTCCCCACAATGAAGCCCCTCGATTAAAAAAATCCAGTAAAATCAAGGGTTTTTCAGGGGTGTAAATAGTCAATCAGGCGAATTTACCCCAATATTACCCCAACTACAAAGGGATTGCATGAAATGTGCAATCCCTTTCTTTTTTTCTTTTTACAAAATTTCCTCATAAGTGTTTTTATCTGTCCTATCATTTGCAATAGAATGATAGTCGGAACTTATGGCTATGAGAGAATTTTGTAGGAGTTGTTCGTATTCACTTAGAATGCTTTCTATGTTTTCAATGTCTTTGCTTCTCAAATGTTCACCGACTGTCTGACTTTCAGCAACGATGGTTTTAGCAAGTGCTTTTATCTGCTGATTCTTTTCTTGCAGTCGCTTAACCTCTTGTTCTCTTGTTGCGGATTCTATGGAAACAAACATGGCGAAAACCAGTTTGAACAATTTGATAATAAAAAAGTCATTACTATAGGCAATGTCATTCAGAATGGCATTGAGATACTTTCTGCTGTCTTTGGCTCCTTGTCTCGCTCTATAGATTTCTTCATAGAGCGATTTCTTTTTATCTCGGTATTCTTGAAAGTATAGCGAAGTGGCAGAGTTGAACTCTTTCCATGCATCTGCTATAAGTTGGTCGCTTCTTTGCTTTACCGCTTCTAATTCTGAAACGGTCTGCCTTAATTCCTCGTTCTCCAAATGTTCCATGTAAGCAACAGCAGAATCGCTATGAACAACATAGTCTATAAATTTGTCTTGCTCTGATAATAGTTGACCAGCCTGCTCGGAAACAAAATCGCTGTCTCGTTTTGCCTGAAATTCCTCTGTTGTGAGATGCACTTGGCTGTGTTCACCGTCTTTAATTACAATTCCTCTTTCGGCACACATTTCTCTTAGAATTTTTCTTTGCTCCATTTCCCACTTGGTTATGGCATTCAACCTTTTACCGTTTGCCCCTTTTTCCTTGTCAGATTCATACCCCATGGCAGATAATGCCTTTGTGAGACTTGCTTGCCTTTTTTGCCCTCGTGTACACTCAGCCCAAAACACCATGTTGGCATGGAGGTGAATACACCCATTTTCTCCTGTATGAGTGGCATAGTTATACACATAGATAAAAGGACATTCTTTTTTGAGTCGTGAAATGTATTCTTGCAGAATTTCATTGGCGGTTTCCTGCATACTTCCACCCATGCAAAACTCAGGATTATCTCTCATATTGCCAAATCCTATGATAAGTTCATAGGCGGGCTTGACTGCTTTCCTATGCTTTCTGATTTCTGATGCAGAAGCACCGCTGTGTCGCAGTTCGGCGATTTTCTCCTGTTCTTTCTGCTGTGCGGTCTGTAATTTAGACAAATACGATGTGTGTCGCCTGTCTTTTCTGATGGAAGAATTATAGGAATTAAAACTCTCCGAAAATAAAATTTCGTATGCCTGTTCTAAACTCATGTTATCAGGAGAATACCAATTATGTTCTTTTTCATATTCAGCATTGGCATGAGGAACTGGAATTGTCCTGTTGTTATGTTTCTCGTTAAATCGGCTCCCCATGTGAAATGATAATGTGCAAGTTGTACTCATTTATAATCGCTCCTTTCGGTTTTCTAAGGTAAGTATGTTGGGTTGCTATTTTTGTTCTGACAAAAAAGCACCCAATGCTAATTTGTCAGCAAGCCAACAAATTACGGGCTCTCCGAGGGTACAACTTTCGCACAGTACATTCTCCGATTAACAGCATTGAATGTCATTCTTATATCAAGAGCGATAAAGCAGTATCGCCATGAAAGGAGAATGACATGACTGATTTAAGAATCTACTGCACCGAAGACTACAAAAAGCAAGTCAAAACTGAAGCCGTGAAAGAGGGTGTGTCGGTCAGCGATTTGCTCATGGGAATTGTTCTGAGGGCAATTCCCCAAGAGGACACTTGTGCTGACCTGACTGCTGAACTGGAACATATCAACACTACACTCGCTACTCAAGGTGGCAGAATGACAGCAGAGGAACGACAGGCATTAAAAGACCGCAGGACTGCGATTAAACAAAGGATTGAGAGAGGAGAAAAAGTAAATGGGTAAAACAGACAGAACAGAAGTTATCAATGTTCTTGATTGGTTAGAAGAAGATGCACGACAGGAACTCCGAAAAGAGGAGCGAGCCGAATATCTGAAACTTAAAACACGAATGGTAAAACTGAAAACAGATGCGATTTTGGAAATGTATCGCTCCATTCAGGAGAGTAAAGACGACAGAGATAAATGCCTTGAAGCACTCGGCAAGGTGCATCTTTGCTACCGCTTAGGCTTTATTACCAAAACCGTTTATTCAGAGCATAGTGATTATCTTCGCAGAAAAGTTCAGGAGCAGACCGACTGGAAAGCACTTTATGATGACTTACAACAGCATTATGAGCGACAACTGGAAGAATGCGAATACTGGAACAATGAATATGAAAGTGTCGCCTGTGCCTTTGATGACCTCAAAAAAGATACCGATGAATAAGAAATTAACCGTGGAAACGAATCCACGGTTTTTCTTTTATGATTCATGCTACACACGGAGTTTTACTAAATTTCCTCATAAGTATTCCAAAACGAAAAAGTTATGAGTAAATTCTAAAAAATTTTCGGTCGGTCATATTTATATGCGAAACCGCAAAATCGCTGTTTCAAAAATAAATAATAAAGGAGACCGTATAATGAATTACGAAATTTACGAAGAAAAAGAATCATTTATTCTCTATTCATCATTCTATCGATTGCACTTTGCAGATTTAACTAACGAGGAGAAAGGTATATTGATTGACTGTATTTTTCAATACACGCTGACAGGGCAAACGGATTTTGAGGTGTTTGAAAGAGACAGAGGGTTAAAAGTATCATTCAGGAGCATGATTGATGTGATTGACCGCAATAATGTGAAATGGGCGGAATCTAAAGAGCGAAGAAGCAACGGCAACAAGAAAGCATGGGCAAAAAGAAAACTTGGGGACAGCAGAACTATAGAAATGCCGAACGACAGTTTTATTACACTAAAAGGGAATATCTCAAATATGCCAGCCACATTTGATGAAATCAAAGACAGAACAGGCATTACAAACTATGAGGAAATCCGAAGTTTTGTAGAGTATTGCAATCTTCATTTATGGTGTGAGCCGTTAGAGGTGCTGAAAAAAAGCTATGATGAAATTTTGTAAATGGAATACATGGATTCGATGGATTTAATGGAATCCATAAATTGCACTCTCTCCCATATACATTCCATAAGCATTGACATCTCCATTGACATTCTCATAGACATATTATAAATGTTAATATAAACATGCACAAAAATTATCAAATAAAAATGCTCAATTAAAAGCTGTATAATACAGGTAACACTTTCCGGAGGTGATACTTGTGTTAATAAATATAAAAACACCGGTAAGTCTGCAAATTGATAAG
>JBGVNN010000049.1:0-101086 GCA_045125595.1 Candidatus Egerieisoma sp. | reverse complement strand
TTGCCTCATATATTTCCTTTTACAACGAACAACGTCCTGCGTATTCTTTGAACTATTTGACACCTAAACAGTATCGTGAATATTTTTCAAATTCTATGGTGATTAATTAAAAAATGTGTCTACTTTTTGTTGACTAGTGCAGCCGAGAACGGTTTGTCCGAAAAACAGGCGATTTTGGGGATAGAAGCAAAGCGGTGAGAACGGTTTGTCCGAAAAACAGGCGGTTTTGGGGAGAAAAGCAAAGCGGTGAGAATGGTTTGTCCGAAAAACAGGCGGTTTTGGGGAGAAAAGCAAAGCGGCGAGAACGGTTTGTCCGAAAAACAGGCGTTTTTGGGGATAGAAGTAAAGCGGCGAGAACGGTTTGTCCGAAAAACAAGCTGTTTTGGGGATAGAAGCAAAGCGGCGAGAACGGTTTGTCCGAAAAACAGGCGGTTTTGGGGATAGAAGTAAAGCGGCGAGAACGGTTTGTCCGAAAAACAGGCGGTTTTGGGGATAGAAGCACAACGACGAGAGTGACAACAAGAATTTGTAGAGATAAAGAAAACCACCCTTCATTGCGAAAGGGTGGTTTTGGTTTTTAATTACAAAGATTATAAAAGTGATTTATAAAGCTCTGTGATTTCTTCGACACTTGTGTCTCTCGGGTTGCCGGGACGGCAAGCATCGTCAAAGGCAGATTGAGCCAAGAAAGGAACATCCTCTGCTTTTACGATTTCTTTAAGGTCAGCGGGGATTCCTACATCAGCTGAAAGCTGTTTAACTGCATTGATGGCAGCTGCACGATATTCCGCCTGTGACATAGATTCAGTACCTTCAACACCCATAGCTTGAGCAATATACTTGTATTTGTCACCTGTAGCAGGAGCGTTGTATTCCATAACTGTAGGGAGAATGATAGCATTTGCTACGCCATGCGGTGTGTCATAAAGTGCGCCCAAGGGGTGAGCCATTGAGTGAACAATGCCAAGACCTACATTTGAAAAGCCCATGCCGGCTACATATTGACCAAGAGCCATGCCTTCACGACCTTCTTGTGTGTTAGCTACCGCGCCTCTTAATGATTTTGCGATAATCTCAATTGCTTTCAAATGGAACATATCTGAAAGTTCCCAAGCGCCTTTTGTGATATATCCCTCGATAGCGTGTGTGAGTGCATCCATGCCTGTTGCTGCTGTGAGACCTTTAGGCATTGTTGACATCATATCGGGGTCAACTACTGCCACAACGGGTATGTCATGAACGTCAACACAAACCATTTTGCGGTTATTTTGAACGTCTGTAATAACGTAGTTTATTGTTACTTCTGCTGCTGTACCTGCTGTTGTGGGTACTGCGATTATAGGCACGCATTTATTCTTAGTAGGTGCAACGCCCTCTAAACTTCTTACATCAGCAAACTCAGGGTTATTGATAATAATACCTACTGCTTTTGCTGTATCCATTGATGAACCGCCACCGATTGCTACAATACAATCTGCTCCCGCAGCTTTGAATGCTGCTACACCATTTTGTACATTCTCGATTGTGGGATTGGGTTTAATGTCAGAAAAAAGCTCGTAAGCAATATTCGCCGTGTCTAAAACGTCTGTAACTTTCTTCGTTACGCCGAACTTAATAAGGTCGGGGTCTGATGCCACGAATACCTTCTTAAAACCTCTTCCCGTAATCTCAGACGGAATGCTTTGTATCGCGCCGCTACCGTGGTACGATGTTTCATTTAAAACAAATCTGTTAGCCATATATAGAGTCCTCCTCGTTTATTAGTGAATATATTTTACCATAAAAAGGATGAAAAAGAAATAATTTATGATTTAGAAAAAATACAAAATTTTATTTAAATTTTGTATTGCATCAATCATATTTTTGTTGTATAATAGCCAAGTCGCAAAGTTAATTTGCGCTGGTGTGGCGAAATTGGCAGACGCACATGACTCAAAATCATGCGGAGCGATCCGTGTCGGTTCGAGTCCGACCACCAGCACCAGAAAAAGAGAAAGTCCTAAATTTTAGGACTTTCTTTTTTTTCGAAAATTCTCGTTGTCGTAACATTCCCCAAAAAAACAAGCCGGTGACTGATTGTTTATTTCAATCACCGGCTATTGATTTAAAGAGTTAAATAATTAATCTTCTCTAAACACACCGCGAGTATCTGAAGGAGCAGTAGGTCTTACATCTGCTGCTTGCTCTGCGTGTATCATGTGGCAATTTGTCAAATAAACAGCGATTGTCTCTTCGTAGTTACACTCAATACCGATGTGATATAAGCCATCTTCGGGAACTGCAAAGGTGAGCTCAGAAGCTTTCCATTCTTTGCCTTTAGTCCATCCGCCGAGCGGAGCGAGAATTGAAGCTTTTGCAATGTTGCTTCCTGTAGCAGCATCATTTACGAAGGGGAAGAAAGTACCGCTTGCTTTATATTTGAAAGTGAATGTGTGCTCGCCCTTTTCGAGGAACAAACCTTGATACAATGAGCACGGGTCTCCCTCTGAAGGTACAATACAAGCGCACGCATCTCCTAAAAGATTGATTTGAGATACACACTCGGGTTTGTTAAATGACCAGTTGGCAAGACCTGTTACCCAACCTTCGTTGCGCTCTGCGGGACGTCTTACAAAATCTCCATACTCAAAGTCAGAAGGACTTCTGTAGCCTACATCATTGAGGCAGTTTGTGATTCTAAGCGGGCTAATGCCGAGAGGACTCTTTAATTCACAATCATGAATGTGGACATCTTTAACAGGTGAGAAGTCGTCCTGCTCAGATGAGTCGAAAGGCATCTTGCCGTAATATGGGTTGTCTGTCCAACCACCGATTGAGAGACGTCCTTCTAAAATAGTATCGAAGATGTGTATGCCGCTTACTTCTTGTAAACCGAGGTCAGGACCGTCTGTACCCCATGTACAGAAAGATATTGCGCTCGCCGTAAATGTATAGCAGTTAAACATTGAATGCGAAATCTCGATGTTGTGAGTTCCGCGATCTCTGCCCGGATATGCGAAAGTCCAAAGTACATCTCTGGGATCGTTATAGTTAGAAGATAAGCAAATACCATCATCGTTGTTGTTAAGCATTAATCTTGTGATTTTAATACCGTCAGAGCCTAAAGGCCAAATGCCGTCTGCGCCTGTACATTTTGACTCGTCCATCAAAACGTTACCTACGAAGCCGCCCTTGTTGTAGTTTAAGTTCATATAAAGACCGCTTGAACGAATAATCTTTAAATCGCTGATTTCAAAGTGATCATTTCCAACAAAAGCAACAGGGCAGAAATGCATTCTGTCGCAGCAACCGATACAAACGTTGTCACCGATAAACTTGAAGTAGCCGTCCTCGCTTGCACTTTCTGTATCGCACATACGAATCATTCCGGGGCCTGTGAGCTTAACATATTTCTTACGGAAAGCATAAATTATCGGCATGTTGCCTGTTGTGTGGTTTGCAGGCCAGTTTACGCCTGTCATGGACACGTTGTGGCCAAATCTCGGGAGCTCGTCATAATACGAAATGTCGTCTGCCTGCCAGAGAATTGCGTTTTCTGCGATGTGAAGCTCTATGTAACTGTGGAGTACAAGATTTGTTACAATATATCGTTTGCCGTACTCGCTGTCGTCTCCGGGAACAATAACTGTACCGCCACCTTGTTTGGCAACTCTGTTGATAGCTGCTTGGATAGCTTTTGTATCGTCTGTGAAGCCGTCGCCCTTTGCACCAAATTCAGGGTCGGTTACGCATACGGAATATTCAGGCAGTTCAAATTCATATGGGTTCTCGCCGCAAATGTCGCGCCAGTTGGAAATAACAGTACGCTCATAGAACTTGTGATATGTACCGTCTCCGTTATGTACAAGACCTAAGAATTGTGATGCAATTCTTGTTGTTTTAGGCTTTTTCATATTTGTTGTGAGCTTCATTTCTGCGCTTTCTGCAACTGTACTGCATACGCATTCAAGCTCTGCGAGATTTTCGTGTATTACAGCAGGGAATACCTCATAGATTTCAACCTTTTTGCCTATGTACTCGGGTTTGATTTGACAAGTGAAATAAACTGTGTCGTTATCTGCAGTACATGATGTGAAATAACCTGAAACAGGTTCGATTTTTTTCTCTTGTTCAAAAGCTAACTTGCGGATTTGTATAGAGCCTTTGTCGGCAAGAGGCTTAATCTTAATACCTGTCAATCTGCCCTTGTATTTAGGATGATCTGATAAGTTAAGATAAACAGTTTGTGCATTATTTAAATTATTTAATGTAAATAACTTAACTTTATCTTCGCTGAATTCGTTTTCTTCATCGGTCTTGAAATAAAGTTTGATTTCCTCTGTGTCGTTGCTTGACTCTATTCGCATAACGAGTGTGTTTTTGATTGGTAAAAATACATCGCATATTGTCTGAGCGGCATCAGTCATATCCGGGAAAGTTAATGAAGAATCTTTCTCGTAATCGTAATAAACTACACCGTCAGTGTGAACAGTGCGACCATTTTCCGTAGCAAAAAGGAACTCCATACCACTGCCCTTGAAAGTGTAGTCAACCGACATGCCGCAGAAGACAGAATCCAATTTGCAGACATTCTGCCAAGCGGGGGCGGGGTCTGTGATTATGTATTCGAATGTGATTTTGTCAACGCTGCTCAAAACCGGCTCGCCTGCGAAGTTGGCGTAAATCTTATTGAAGCCGTAGTCGGTGAGTTGTATTGTTCGTGATGCCTGCTCACTGCCTGAGTGCATTGTAACCGTGATGTATGAACAGTTTACAAGGAGCGGGTCGGGCTTTTCTACGAAATACATATTTTCTTTGACATTGCTGAAATATTGGCTGGAATCTTTGCCGTCATAAGCAGAAAATGCGAAATAAAGCATCGGCGTTGTTGACATGTCTTGTGCATTGCCGAAACTGTAAGTAAATGACATCGGCTCGTCTACATTACCGTCAGAAATCAATCTTAAAGCGTGTGTGCCTACAGAAACTATATCGGCAGGTATTTCTTGGATGCTTTTTTCGATAAAACCTTTATTAAGCTGGATTTTCTCCAGTTGGTTTGATTCGGCAAAAGAAATGAGCTCTTTTTTGTTTTTAATATAGAGGCGCCTGTTTGAAAGCGAATTTTTTGAAACTTCTATTTTCATAAACATATATCTCCGTTTCGTTTTTTTTAGTTGTGATTATTATATCAGTGACGGGGGAGAAACGCAACGGTCTTAGAATTCATTTTTTTAAACATTGCCTGTAATTTGGGCGTGTTGTATCGAAGCGCAAGCGTTGGCAGAATGTTTAAAAATAAATTAACGATTGCGACGGGAAGTGCTATGGTTAAGGCGCAAATGTTCTGGATAAAGAACATTGGGAGAAAACCTATTGGGTAGGACAATCTGTGGGTAAGCACGCCTTTGTTACATTCGATGATGAATTTTTCTATATATTCGGGACTGTCGGGATTTGCTAAAGTTTTTTTACTAAAGCCACCAAGACCGCCGAGCTCCCAAATTTTATCTTTCCAGTTTTTGACTTTTATTTTTTTATAAAAATTTTTCTCGGCTTCGGATACCTTGTAAATGGGATTGTTTACAGCGAAAAGTTTGTCCGGCAGTTTGTTAATAATTAATGCAATAGAGCCATCAAGTGCAAATTGCAAAACAGTACAAACAATAACTAACATAATTATGTTGTACCAAGACGCTGTGTTGAAAACAATATTGATTGCAGATATTATCAGCATTGCAAAGCCGATTATCGAAAGATACATTTTCATTGTTTGCTGTACTCCAAAGGTTTTTTGTAGAATTCTTCGTATGTTTTAACCCATGCTTCGTAGTTTTTGCGTTTCATTTCTTTTTTTGCTGCCACTGCGGAAAGGTTGTCGTCGGGATAAATGGCGGGGTGTATATGAACGGTATATTCCTGTACGGGAAAACCGTCGCTGTCAATTATGTCACTATCGTTCATAGTAATAAATATCGGTACAATTGGTGTATTATTGCGTACAGCGAGAGAAAAAGCACCATCTTGCATCGGTCTGGGTTTTCTGTAATTCCACCACATACCTTGCTCGGGATAGATAAGTATTGTTTCTCCGCGAGTTAAAAGCTCTGAAAATGCTTTCAGAAACTTTGCCATTGTGGCTTTTTGGCTTGATAAAGGAAGAGTATTACAATGTCTCATAAAAAGACCAAAAGGTTTAGGTGGGTTTGTGTAGTTTCCCTCGCGGATCACTTTATAAAGCAACTTGCCGTTCATATAATCACGAAGTGCTACCCATACTGCATAATTGTCACCGACGCTGAAATGGTTGCAAGTGACAATCTTACCTCCTTTGACTGCAGTAAAATTTTCAATGCCGCGAACTTCTTTGATAATAAGCTGCTTTTGGGCAATCATTTTATCGAAAAAACGGGCGCCGAAAATATTGGCGATTTTATTCTTAATTTTATTTGAAAATTTTTCATTCAAATAGTCTATTTGATCCGGCAAAAGCGGATAAGTTTCGGGGTCGTCTTCAACATCGAGATGCCATAATTCTTTTTTTTCAAGCTCTGCAATTCTTTTGAGCAATTTTAATTTATGAGCTGATTTTTCCATTTGTATTTAACTCCTGCATATTAATTTTGAAAATGTATAATCAGATGCAATGATTATTTTTGCGTGTTTGAGTATTTCTTTTGCCGCTGCTTCTTTTTTTGCAGTTTCTTCAATACCAAATGATGCTTTGTTATTGAGTATTTGTTGATAAAAAGGTGAGTTTTTTGCATAGTGCCAAAAATATTCGCCGTACATTACGTCGTCGTACTGCCATGGCTTTTTGTAGAGTGCATAATGAACAATGTTTTTTTCGCCTTCACAGGGGAGAGGCATAGGTTCTTTGTTCCAACCGTTTGGCAACATATATATTTTATCTTGGCAGAGATAATTTAAATATGCTTGATCTGGATCGAGCAAATCAAAATTATATTTAGTGATCATTTCTGTGAATTTTTCTTCAATGTTGTTTTTTCTGAATTCTTTAAGGTTAATCAATAAAACTCCTGCGTTGACATAATCGTCGGGATTTACACCGAGTGCAATGGAAGCATAACTTCTGAATTCCGCAGTGTTTTGAACATATTGTTCAGGAGCCGCACCCAAAATGTTATCACCGATAGGGGTGTAATAAAGTTTTGATATATCGCCAAGCACAACAAGGTCACAATCAAGGTAGATAACTTTATCATATTGAGGGAATAGTGATGCTATGAAAAGTCTGTAATATGTTACAATTGAAAAATGATATACATCTTTAAAATGTGACTTTATGTTTTTTAAGTGATTTGAAATATCTATAAAGTCAATCGCAAATCCGTCTTGTTCGTTCATTTTTACTTTTGAAATGTTATCAGGATTTAATCCTGTGTTTAAAATTATTATCCTGTAATTATATTTTTTTGATGCATTGCTTATAAGGGATGCTACTGCAACATCAAGATAAGGGATGTAATTATCATCGGTTGAAAAAATTATCGGAATTTCTTTAGTCATACATTTACTCCTTTTTTGATATATTGAAGTTGTCAAAATCATTATCAAAATGAGTATATGTTAATATTGCTGAAATATAAACCTACGTATGTAAAATCTTGCTCTACACATACAAAAAGGTGTCGTAGAGGGGAATTTTTGCAACTCTCCTCATGGTAGAGAGGAGTCCAAAATACAGAGAATTCGCTTAACGTAGGCAAAATTTAACGCCACTTTCCGTAGTGACAAAAAGCAGACAACCGACAGCGTAGCAGAGTAAATCAATAAAGGAGAATGTTCGTCCGATAATGGTTGAAATAAATGCGTTGTTTTCTAAACTTAATAATTTCACAACATCAAAATATTGTGCGGTCTCCACAAGTGCTGCGAAAATGAAAACATATAGAGGCAACAAAGGTACACCTTTCGGAATAACTATTCTGCACAAACAACAGAGAAGTACGGTTACAAGAACGTCTCCTATATAGGGTCTGACGAAATTATCGTGAACAAACAGCGCGATAATTATCTCTGTCAAGAGGAGTACACCGAAAATAACAGCGTATGTTGTGCGTAGTTTTTTTGTCATTTTTACACCGCCTTTGTCGAATGATGTTTTATGTGTGGCTGGCTCACCGCAAGATTGATGTTCATTTTTCTAAATAATATTCAAGAGGAGATTCTGTAAAAGCACTAATCTCTATTTGTCCATATTTTTTTATAAGCTTTTTGTTTTTATTATATGGATAAATATCACATTTCCAAACGAACTCTTGATAAGAATAATATTCGTTGTATACCTGCAAAAAGCCATTGTTCTCAAAGATCTTACTTAAATCTTTAAGAGTTATGTCTTTTGTAATCATGCGGTGGATGCCTAAAAAATTAAATGGTTTAGTTGAGGAAATACTTAATTCATCTATAGAACAATTTGATAATTGTATCATCCCTTTGTATGTCCAATCGATGTTAGTGTTTTCTATGACTCCTACACCTTCAGGGAAGATAAATTGAATGTTATTATCGATTACCTTTATAAAAAAATTACAATCATGCAAATTAACATCGGGATAGGCATTGTTTTTGTAAAAATCCATAGTTGTTATATTTCCTTTCCGGGAGAGGTGGTTTTTTGATTTAATTATATCATATTTATCACAAAAAGTTATTTTGAAAATAAAAATCCTGCATGAAAATGCGGGATTTTTGACAACTATGGTGAATTTAGATGCATGTTAAAAATTTTTCTTAAATAATTCAGTGAGATTCTATTATATCAACATAAGAGACCAACTTCACATTTTTCATTTTTTCATTTACATTCAGCAAATAGGGTAGACTTATGGTTTTTGTTAATGTCAGTTTTTAATATCACTCAACCGCCGGTTGTAACATTATATCTGTTTTGTTGCTTGTGTTTTGCGGCTTTTAGTATTACCATTATAATGTAAACAAGAAGCTACAAGGAGAGAAAGCATGACAAACAATCCCAAGAATATCGGCGAAACGATTCGCGCTAACCGTGTAAGGCTTGGATATACTCAAGAATTCCTTGCCAACGAATTGAAAGTTTCATCCCAGGCTATTTCAAAATGGGAAAAAGGCTTGAATATGCCTGACATAAATCTTTTGATTCCCTTGTCCAAGGCTTTGAATATCGGCGTGGATCAGCTCCTCGGAGGCGACAGATACAGCGAGCTAAACCAAGCTTTTCAGAAA
Organism: Candidatus Egerieisoma sp.; assembly: GCA_045125595.1. Classification (GTDB taxonomy): domain Bacteria; phylum Bacillota; class Clostridia; order UBA1212; family UBA1255; genus Egerieisoma. The sequence continues at coordinate 91,879 of JBGVNN010000049.1, read as the reverse complement.
TCCCTTAAGCTTGGAGACAAAATCGCCTTGTTAGTGTGTGAGGATGCACTTGCAGAAATCCCAAATGACAAAACGTTTCTTTACCGTCGGGCGTGCAGCCAATTGTTTCTTGCGAAAAATAAAACAGAGCGCAATCTATACCTTAATCGGGCAATAGCCGATTTTGAGCGTTTGTGTGCATTGTACCCCGATTTTCAAGAAGCCAAAGAAATGCTTGCTGAAGCATATTTTGAGCGCGGCGACAGAGAGCTTGCAATAGAAATGGCGATGAACTCCAAAAACCGCTCTCAAATCGCACGTTATATCGGTGGCGAAGAGGAGATACGGTTTAAACAAACGGATCTACAGCAAAAAGCCTTCAAACTGTGTTTTTCTCTTATGAACTACAACACAAAAGAATCACTTGAGATCGCAGGCACGATAATCGATAAGATGATGCAGGAAGATAGATTGCTTAACGCTAATCTCATTTGCAACTTGTATATAAGCGAAGCGAAAATGTGCCTCCAAAATGGTGATGTAGACGGCTTTGTCCAAAAATTGACAAGCGCTTACGAGCTGGCACTTGAAGCGTCAGAAAGTGCCGAAAAGTTATCATACACTTCACCTCTGTTTGATCGCATTCATGCCGATTCTTCCATTTCGGCAGATGAATTGGGGAGATTTTTAAGCGATAATGTACTAAAAAGCCCACATGCGCTTCCGTTAAAGCGGGGCATTGTTTCCGAAGGTGTGTTTAACTGCCGGGTGTTGTTTCATACTGAGTGGCGTGAATTTTTTACCTTTTGCGAGCGGCATATAAACGATGGCAATTATTTCAATTTCGGAACAGGGTGGGACTTGACCGAAGAACAGATAGATGAAATATACAGAACATATTCAGAAGAACCAAAATATCCCGGTAACGCCACTGCAGAGCTTTGGGAGGTCAACCGTAAGCAGGTAGAACATCTTATCAGTAAGCGCATAATGACGGGATATGTCGCCCATTATAATCACGAAATTTACGCTTACTGTAATTGCGGAAACAAGAATAAATACGCAGGGTTTCCGCAGGATTTGCGTAAATTGAAAACCGCGCCCGAAGATGCAAAGGTTTTGTCGATTATGGAAATAATGGTCTCAAATACCTATAAAAATTGCGGACTTGAAGAACTTCTTATAACAGAAGCTCTTAAAAAGAGTAAAATGGGAGGCTATACTCATGCCGAAATTTATCCGGACAACAGACTTATAACGGAAGAAGAGTTTCAATTGGAAATTGAGCTTTATAAAAAACTCGGATTTGAAATCATCGAAGACCTTACGGACAAGTATTTCCGTTGGTATTGTATGCAAAAAAAACTTTGATAAGGATGAATAACTATGATATTGTTCATAAAGTTTTCTTTCGCGTTTTTATAGTACTTCTTCCTTGTGTTGACAGAGATGAATCAAGATAAAATACGAACCTTTAGTGCGGGATAAATAAAAACGGCAGAGCTGACTTTCTTATCTTGCAAAAACGCAAAAAAACAAGCACCGTATTCACGGTGCTTGTTTTTTGGTGGGAGATCATGGATTCGAACCATGGAAGTCGTAGACAACAGATTTACAGTCTGCCCCATTTGGCCGCTCTGGAAATCTCCCTTATTAAAAATACAGCCGTTTAAAAACGGCTGGAGCTGGTGGACGGATTCGAACCCCCGACCTGCTGATTACAAATCAGCTGCTCTACCAACTGAGCTACACCAGCGTGTTTCGCTGCGCTTGTCGCGACAACGCTGATGATTATACATACATTTCTCGTGCTTGTCAACACTTTTTTTTGACAAAATAAAAAATTTTTTTATCACTACAAAAAAGTGCTTGCAAAACAAATTGTTTATGATATACTTTATCTATCAACACCGAATGGTGCAGATAGATAAAGGAGAAATTTTATGAGAAGTAAAGATCCATCTCTTATGAAGAGAATAATAGAATATACAGAGGAGTATTTTTGGCGACAGAATTCTTTTCCGTCAAAGCAGACAATTGCAGATGCATTGGGAGTTGATAAGTCTGTTGTTGTCAGGTATCTTGCGCAGATGAAAGCAGATGGAATGATAGAGTATGACGGGCACAGCATCATAACCGAGAAGATAAAAAAACACTGCAGAAATAATCAGGCTGTTGTTTTGGATAACTCTGTTTCTTGCGGTTCTATGTTATTTGAAGAACAAAGAGTCCTTGAGTATATAAGCTTGCCTGAGAGTGTTTTCGGTAAGGGAGAAATGTTTTTACTCAAAGCCAACGGCGATTCTATGATTGACGCAGGGATAGATGACGGTGATTGGGTTGTTATAAAAAGACAGAAAGAAGCAAAAGAGGGAGATATTATTGTCGCTTTATCTGATGGTATGTGTAATTTGAAATATTTGTTTTTTGACAAAGAAAAAGGATGCGCTTTGTTGAGGTCGGCGAACAAAAATAAAAAATATCCCGATATTGAAATTCAAAACCTCGAAGTCCAAGGTGTAGCTTATAAAGTTATAAAAGATGCAATGTGAAATGATTCACAAATATTTATGTATAGATTTAAAATCTTTTTATGCTTCGGTTGAATGTGTCGAACGAGGATTGGATCCTATGAATACAAATCTTGTTGTTGCTGATCCGGAGCGGAGTAAAGGCACCATATGTCTTGCTGTAACTCCTGCAATGAAAAAATTAGGTGTAAAAAACAGGTGTAGGATATATGAGATACCAACGGATATTAAATACATTGTTGCATCGCCGAGAATGCAGAAATATATAGATTATTCGGCAGAAATATATGCTATATATTTGTCTTTTGTATCTGCTGACGATATACATGTATATTCTATAGACGAAGCTTTTTTGGATGTCACGAAGTACCTTGGATATTATAATGTGACGGCTAAAGAATTGGCAATTAAAATAATGAATGCGATATACGATAAAGTGGGAATCAGGGCGACATGTGGTATAGGAACAAATCTTTATCTTGCCAAGATAGCGCTTGATATTAAGGCAAAACATGCATCGGATTTTATAGGGGAACTTGATGAAGAATCCTTTTGCAGAGAAATGTGGTCACATAGACCTTTGACGGATTTTTGGAGAATAGGTCCAGGTATAGAACGCAGGTTGCAATCACACGGCATATTTACGATAGGAGACATAGCTTCCACTCCTGAACGATTGATGTATAAATGGTTTGGGGTAGATGCAGAGCTTATGATTGATCATGCATGGGGGATAGAACCTGTTTCTATAGCAGATATAAAGGCATACAAAGCTAAAACAAACAGTATTTCAAGCGGACAAGTTCTAATGAGAGACTATTCTTTCGACGAGGGTTTATTGATTGTAAAAGAAATGATGGATTTGTTGTGCTTGGAGTTGATTTCTAAAAATTTAATAACCGATTCGTTAGGCTTGTATATTGGATATTCACATGTGTTTGAAATACCACCTTCAAGAGGAAGTGCAAAAACAGCAACAAGAACAAATACTGCGCGTATTATGATAAGTGCTGTAACAGCACTTTATAAGAGAATAGTAAAGAAAGATTTTCCTATAAGGAGAATAGGTATATCTTGCGGAAATGTTACAGAAGATAACGGTGTCAGGCAATTGAGTTTGTTTGATTACAGTCCCGACGATATTGAAAAAGAACATAAGTTGCAAACTGCGATAGTTGATTTGCAATCACGTTTTGGTAAAAATGCCATACTAAAGGGAATGAGTTTTGATAAGTCGGCTACTACGAGGCAACGAAATCAACAAATTGGAGGACATAAAAGTGGATAGCGATAAAAGACCTAAAATGACAATATCAAACAGAGCAAAACAGTTTGCTCCGTTTGATGCATTAAAAGGTTTTAGAGAAGCATTAAAAGAAAAAGAAAAAATCAAAATTGACAAAAAAGAATTGTCAGAAGAGCGAGCTAAGGAGATAAATGAACTTTTGAAAAATGTGAAAGAAGGGATGTTGACAACGATAGTCTATTACTTGGATGGAGAATATATACAATTGACAGGGATTGTTTTAAAAATAGAAAAACAAAAAAGATGTTTGCAAATTGAAGAAACTGTAATATGTTTTGATGATATTTATGATATCATAAATTAGTTGCTTGACTAAAAAAGAGTATAAATACACAAATCTATGATAATAATATGAGAAATATCTTAGAAAAAGGTGTATATATGAAAATTATAAAAGTTGCATTCTTTGATACAAAGCAGTACGACAGGGCATCTTTTGAAAAATTTGATAATGATTTGGATATAAAAATTAAATTTTTTGAGACAAAGCTTAACGAAGATACTGTAAGAATTGCTAAAGGATTTGATGTTATATGTGCATTTGTTAATGATGTGATAAATGAAGAAGTAATTGACAGCATGTATAAAATGGGCGTCAAAGTACTGGCGTTAAGATGTGCAGGTTTTAATAATGTAGATGTTAAATACGCGCAAGGCAAAATTCATGTGCTTAGAGTTCCTGCGTATTCTCCGTATGCAGTAGCAGAGCACGCTATAGCTTTGCTTTTGACATCTATAAGAAGAATTCATAAAGCATATATAAGATCTAAAGAATTCAATTTTAGTCTAAACGGATTAACAGGATTTGATTTGTACGGCAAAACAGTTGGTGTTATAGGAACAGGTAAGATTGGTAAAGTATTTATTGATATCTGTAGGGGTTTCGGGATGAAGATACTTGCGTATGATAAATATCCATCAAAAGAAGCATATAACAGTGAAAGTTTTAAATATGTGGAGTTGTGTGAGCTTCTGAAGGCAAGCGATATCATTTCTGTTCATTGTCCGCTTGTTGAAGAAACATACCATATGATTGATGAAAAGGCTATAGAAAAATGCAAAAAAGGTGTAATCATTATTAACACATCAAGAGGTGCGTTAATAGATTCTGAAGCTCTTTTAAAAGGTATAAAATCCAGGCAGATAGGAGCAGCTTGTTTGGATGTTTATGAAGAAGAATCAAATTTGTTTTTTGAAGATAATTCAGGGCACATATTAGATGATGATATATTGGCAAGACTTATCTCTATGCCGAATGTAATTGTAACATCTCATCAAGCTTTTCTGACAGAGGAAGCTCTTGAAAATATTGCTGAAACGACAATTAACAATATTACAGAATTTTTTAAAACAGGCAAGTGCAGCAATGAAATATAATTACTGCACTTGAAAATCAGAGAATTTTGCCATCTGTTGATATGGTTACAACTTGCCAAGGGATGAATTTTCCGCTTGATAAAAGTGCGTTTTTGACAGCATATTCCAAACCGCCGCAACAAGGAACCTCCATACGAACAATTTTTACACTTTTGATATTATTGTTTTTGATTATTTGTGTAAGTTTTTCTGTATAATCAACACCGTCTAATTTTGGACAACCGATTAATGTTATATGATTTTTAATAAAATCGTTATGAAAATTACCGTATGCAAAGGCAGTGCAATCTGCTGCGATGAGTAAATTGGCTCCTTCAAAATAAGGGGCATTTACAGGAATAAGTTTTATTTGACATGGCCACTGTGCGAGTTTGCCGGATATCGGTTTACTTTCAATATGATTTTCGGGCTCGTTATTTGTTTTGCTTTTTGGGTTAATGTATGCAGGGGCTTCCCTGACTTCAAATGAAATGGCATCTGTAGGACAAGCCGGGAGACAGTCCCCAAGACCGTCGCAATAATCTTCTCGTGTGAGTTTGGCAACACCGTTTATCATTTGAATTGCGCCTTCGTGACAAGCTTTTGCACAAGCACCACAACCGTTGCATTTGCTTTCGTCGATTTTTATTAATTTTCTCAACATTGCTTTCACCTCTGTTTTTTGTGTGTTTAGCAACAAAGTATTTGTTGCTTTGAGCAAAGTATAGTATAATATGAGAAATTTTTATGTTGAAATTTCAACAATAGGAGAAAAAATGAAAAAACATATTAAAACATTACAAAATTGTTCTCTTTTCAAAGATATATCTCCTGATGATATTGAGCGGATGTTGATTTGTTTAAAGGCTGAAGTGATAAGCTTTGATAAAGAATATACAATAATGGCTGATGGTATGCCGGCTAAATATATTGGTATAATGTTGTCCGGCACAGCTCGTGTATCTCAAATTGATTATTATGGCAACAGAAACATAATAGGTATTGTAGAAAAATCTGAAATATTTTCTGAAGCTTTTGCATGTGCGGGTGTACAAGAATTGCCGGTGATGGTAACAGCGACCGAGCCGTGTGAAGTGATGTTCATAGACAGTAATCGTGTGTTACATACATGCTCGGGTTGTTGTGATTTTCACCAAAAGCTTATATATAATTTGATGAAAAACCTTGCAGAAAAGATTGTAATGTTTCATCAAAAAATAGAAGTTACGTCAAAACGTACAACAAGAGAAAAATTGCTGACTTTTTTGATGAACTGCTCGAAACAAACCGGCAGCGACAGTTTCAATATTCCGTACGACAGGCAAGAATTGGCGGATTATTTGGGAGTAGAAAGAAGTGGGTTGTCTTCTGAAATAAGTAAGCTGAAAGCAGAAGGGATAATAGAAAATAATAAAAATTATTTTGTGTTTTTAGATAAAACATAGTATTATGTTGAAAAATCAACATATATTTTTTGGCAAAGTTTGTTATAATAAAAGTGTAAAAAAATAATACTTTAGAAAAGAGAGGCGTATTACAATGATAATAACAAAAGATATAAAATATATTGGAGTAAATGACCATAAGGTTGATTTGTTTGAAGGACAGTACAGGGTACCGAATGGTATCTCGTATAACTCTTATGCGATTATTGATGAGAAAATAGCAATCATGGATACTGTTGATGCAGCTTTTACACATGAATGGCTTGATAACATCCAAAATACATTAGGAAGCCGTACACCGGATTATCTTGTTGTACAACATATGGAGCCGGATCATTCGGCAAATATTGTTAGTTTTATAAAGGCATATCCTGATGCTAAAATAGTTTCATCTGCAAAAGCTTTCGCGATGATGAAAAACTTCTTCGGCACTGATTTTGAAGATAAAAAAATTGTTGTCGGAGAGGGAGATACGTTAAGCTTGGGAGAACATATACTTACTTTTGTTGCTGCTCCGATGGTTCACTGGCCTGAAGTTATCGTAACATATGACATTAAAGACAAGGTTCTTTTCTCGGCAGATGGCTTCGGAAAATTTGGTGCACTTGATGTGGACGAACCGTGGGTAGATGAAGCAAGAAGATATTATATCGGTATTGTGGGTAAATATGGCGCGCAAGTTCAAAGCCTTTTAAAGAAAGCTGCAGGACTTGATATAAGTATGATTTGCCCATTACATGGACCTGTATTGAAAGAAAATCTCGGATATTATCTCAACCTTTATAACACATGGTCAAGCTATCAACCTGAAGAAGAGGGCATTGTAATAGCTTATACATCAATTTATGGCAATACAAAAAAGGCAGTATTGCAACTTGAAGAAAAGCTCAGAGCTAACGGATGTCCTAAAGTGGCGGTTTATGACCTTGCCAGATGTGATATGTCAGCAGCGGTAGCAGATGCTTTCCGTTATAGTAAAATTGTGCTTGCTACAACAACATATAATGCTGATATATTCCCTTTTATGAGAGAGTTTATAGATCATTTGACACAGCGTAATTTCCAAAATCATACTGTTGCTCTTATTGAAAACGGTAGCTGGGCACCTTTGGCAGCAAAAGTTATGAAAGATATGCTCGCAAACAGCAAGAATATAACATATACAGATAATTCAGTTAAAATATTGTCTGCCTTAAATGAGGATAGTTCAAAACAATTAAACGCACTTGCTGAAGAACTTTGTAAAGAGTATATCGCGGCACAAGATGATAAGGCAAATAAAAATGATCTTACAGCTTTGTTTAATATTGGTTATGGATTGTATGTTGTTACATCAAATGATGGTAAAAAAGATAACGGTTTGATAGTAAATACAGTAACGCAAGTAACAAATACTCCTAATAGGATTGCAGTTACAATTAATAAAGATAATTACTCTCATCACATCATAAAACAAACCGGCATTATGAATATAAACTGTCTTACAGTAGATGCACCATTTAAAGTGTTTGAAACATTCGGCTTTGTAAGCGGCAGAAATGTAGACAAGTTTGCAGATTGTCAACCTCTTAGATCTGATAACGGCCTTGTATTTTTGCCAAGATATATTAACTCATTTATGTCATTAAAAGTTGAACAATATATAGACCTTGATACACACGGTATGTTTATATGCAGTGTTACAGAAGCAAGAGTTATATCAAACAGAGAAACAATGACATATACTTATTACCAAAATAATGTAAAACCAAAGCCGGAAACAGATGGTAAAAAAGGCTTTGTGTGTAAAGTGTGCGGATTTGTTTATGAAGGTGATACATTGCCGGATGATTATGTTTGTCCGCTTTGTAAACATGGCGCGGCAGACTTTGAACCTATACAATAATAGTTTTTGTAAAAGAAAAGAGGTGGCTGAGGATGGCTAACGGCTGTATATCGACAGAGCGAATTTTAAATAAATTGGACGAATATCTAAATAAAAATGATTATGCTTCTGCACAAAGACATTTGCTTTATTGGCTGTCCGAAGCACAAACCTCCGATTTGGCAAATATTGAGTTACTTGTCAGAAATGAGCTTATGGGTCTATATCGTAAGCTTGGTAAAGCTGATGATGCACTGGCTTGTGTTGAGGCTGCGTTGCAAAAAATCGAAGAAATGCAGATTCAACATCAAGTCGGAGCAGCAACTACATATCTCAACTGTGCGACAGTATATAAAGCTTTCGGAATGGCTGACAAAGCGTTGCCTTTGTTTGAAAAGGCTCTTGAAATATATGAAAAAGAGCTTGAACCGTTCGATTCAAGGTTGGGCGGACTGTATAATAATATGGCATTGGCACTTGTTGATTTAAAACATTTTTCAAATGCTAAAGCGTTTTATGATAAGGCAATAAATGTAATGTCTTCTGTAGAGAACGGAATGCTTGAGGTTGCTATTACTTACCTTAACATGGCTACTGCTGCAGAAGCGGAGTACGGACTTTTGGAAGCTGAAGAATCTATATCAGGATATCTTGAAAAAGCAAAAGACATACTTGAGGGATTTGCAAAAAGAGACGGTTATTATGCCTTTGTTTGTGAGAAGTGTGCATCTGTCTTTGGGTATTATGGGTATTTTAATTACGAAAAGCAGTTAACAAAAAGGGCTAGTGATATATATGAAGGGGCTTGAGCTTTCAGAAAAATTTTATAATGAGTACGGAGCTCATATGATTCATAATGATTTTTCACGGATTGAAAAATATATTGCTGTTGGTCTTGTGGGAAGTGGCTCTGAATGTTTTGGCTTTGACGATGATTTGTCTACAGATCATGATTTTGAACCCGGATTTTGTATTTTTATACCGGGAGAGGACATTATTGACAATAAAACTGCTTTTTTGCTCGAACGAGCGTATGCTAAATTGCCCAAAGAATTTTTGGGATACAAAAGAAATGTATTGAGTCCCGTGGGTGGCAATCGTCACGGAGTTATAAGAATTAGTGATTTTTTAAAAGAAAAGACCGGAACTTTTGATGGAAAATTGAGATTGACGGATTGGTTTTTTGTGCCGGAGCAGTCATTGGCAGAGCTTACAAACGGCAAAGTTTTTTTTGATGGCTTGGGAATGTTTACGGAAATTCGTGAAAATTTCAGATTTTTGCCCGATGATATAAGATTAAAAAAAATAGCAGGTAATCTTTTGCTTATGGGACAGTCGGGACAATATAATTACAACAGATGTATAAAAAGACGAGACAGTGCTGCGGCGCAACTTTCAGCAATCGAATTTGTTAAAAGTACACTTAATGTCATTTTTTTGCTTAATAAAACATATTCTCCTTATTACAAATGGAGTTTTAAAGCTTTGAAAGAACAAAAAGTTCTTTGTGAGCTTTATGATTCACTTGAATATATTATTTCAAGCAGCAACAGCAATATAGAAGTAAAGGCTAAAAATGAAATTATAGAGCGAATATGCGAATTGGTTATCTGCGAATTGGTTAAAAATGGAATTACCGGGTATAATGGCAACGATGTAGAAAAACATGCATACTCCGTAAATGATCATATCTCAGATGCTTCAGTTCGCAATCTTCATATTTTATACGGAGCACCTGATAATCATTGACTTTTTTTACAAAATGTGTGATAATTTGTTAAAATTTTATTAAAAAAATATCAGTTTTGAAAGGGTGTTTTGCCAATGTTGAAAACAAGGTTTTTTTCTTTGTTTCTTGCTGTCGTTATGATGTTAACATATTGCTTTGGGTTAACAACTACTAATGTTGCAGCTATATCGAGTGTGTCGGAGGTTGCTTCTTTAGCAAGTATTAGTCCGGGACAAACTAAAAAGGTAGAAATTAAGGAAGTAGGCGGCAGTGTGGCTTTGAAATTTACGCCTACGCAGAGTGGTAAGTACATTTTTTATTCCGTATCAACTGAAGACCCGATGGTCTGCCTCTATGACGGTAACCTTAATTTCTTGGGAGAAGATGATGACGGCAGAGGTGTAGACCGAGATTTTAAAATAGAATATAACATGACTGCAGGAGCAACCTATGTTTATGAAATGTCTTTTTGGGATGATACGACAGGAAGTTTTGACGTGTTTCTTGAAAAAGCATCGCCGGCAGAATCAATCTCTATTTCCCAAGGAGATAGTATTAAAGGATATATAAATGATACTATTCAATTAACTGTTGATTTTGCTCCGGATGGATGTGCGGAGGAAGCCGTAAATTGGACAACAAGTAATACGTCAGTAGCTACGGTTGACAGTGGGTTTGTTACTTTCTTAAAAGCAGGTACGGCAATAATCACGGCGACTTCCGCAACAGGTTTGAAAGATACTTGTACTTTGACTGTATTGGATTATTCTTCCATTACTGTTGATACAGAAAAAACAGTAGAAATAACAACTGATCGTGATTATGATAGTTTGTATTTTACACCTTCATCAAGTGGTATGTATGCTTTTTATTCAAATTCGACAGGAGATACATATGGTGCAATTTTATCAACTGATTATGAAGAACTTGCATCAGATGATGATAGTGGCATAGATAAAAACTTCCGAGTTGAATGTAATTTAACGGCAGGTACCAAATATATACTTAAAAGTAAATATGCCGGTATTACAACGGGCTCTTTCAATGTTAAGATAGAAAAAATAGTGAATGCAACATCAATATCTATTGCACAAGGTTCTTCTATAGAGGGTGCTGTTGGATATTCAGATAAGCTTACTGTTAACTTTGCACCTTCGAATTATATTACTGAAGAAATAACATGGAAATCATCTGACAGCACGAAAGTTTCCGTAGCTGATGATGGTACGATTAGTTTTCTTAATGAAGGAACAGTAACTATTACGGCCACATCTCAAAATGGACTAACAGCAACATGTAAAGTTACTGTTACGGGTTACGCGGACATTACAGAGGGCGTAGAAAAAGTAGTTTCGAATACAGTTAATAATGGTAAAGTATTATATAAGTTTGTACCTGTGTATACTGGTCCGTATGCGTTTTATTCATACGATAGTGATTTTGACACATATGGAGGCATTTATGATTCATCAATGAATGAACTTGCTTTCAATGACGATGCCAGCGAAGATAATCTTGATTTCTATGTAACATACAGACTTATAGCCGGACAAACTTATTATCTTGAAGCAAGTCCTTATTATGCAGAAAATGTAGGTTCTTATACAGTTCAAATCAAGAGTTTGGGAACAGCGAGCTCAATGATAATAGAGCAAGGCAATACATTAACCGGATATACAGACGATTGTTATTATCTTACTGTAAAATTTTATCCTGAAAATGCATCGTCTGAAGAGGTTGTATGGAAATCAAACAAAGAGTCTGTAGTGGAAGTTTCATCTGATGGTAGATTGGATTTGATTGCAGAAGGAACGGCGGTAATTACTGCCACTTCTCAGAGCGGGCTTACAGCTACATGTACAGTTACTGTTAAAAAACGCAATGCAGCTACTTCAATTGTAATCGGTAATGGTAGCACAATTAAGGGAATAGTTGGGGGCAGTGATTCTCTGTGGTATGAATTTTTGCCATCTGATTGTGAAAAAGAAAGTGTTACTTGGTCATCAAGCAACGAGAGTGTTGCAACAATTGATGCTAACGGCACGGTTTCTTTCTTAAAAGAAGGAACAGCTATAATTACTGCTACATCAAAAAATGGATTGAAAGCGACTTGCACAGTGGTGATAGAGTCAATTCCTAATCCGACTGCTATATCTATAACATATGAAGGCAGCCTTACTGGATTTATCGGTGAAACTATTTCTTTGAACGTGGAATATATCCCCGAAAATTGCGTTCAGGAAAGTGTAACATGGTCATCTGCTAATAAAGCTGTTGCTACAGTAGATTCAAATGGCAAAGTGACATTTATTGGTAAAGGAACGACATCTATTACTGCTACATCAGCAAGTGGCTTGACCGCATCTGTCAATGTGACGGTTAAAGAGATTAAGACAATTTCTTTAAATACGGCAATTACATTGAATACGAATGATGATAATGGCAACGGATTGTTCTCGTTTACTCCTACGGCTACAGGTACGTATGCGTTCTACTCATATAATAGTAATTTTGATCTTTGCGGATATATTTATGATAGCAATATGGTTTTACTTAAATATGACGACGACAGCGGAGAAGGAGATAATTTCCGCGTACAGTATGAATTAACTGCCGGTACGAAATATTATTTTAAATCAGAAGTTTATTCGGTATCTGCGACAGGTAATTATTCTGTAAAAGTTATTAAACTTGTGAATGCTACGGCAATAAGTTTTGCGGAAGGCAGTAGTTTTACTTCTTATGTTGGTGCCACGAAACAATTTGAATTAATATACACACCTTTTGAATCTATTGAGGCAGAGAGTATTACATGGACTTCAAGTAACACAAGCGTTGTTGCGATTGATGCCAATGGATTAGCAACGTTCAAGGCTGTAGGTAATGCTACGCTTACTGCTGAATTGTCAAGTGGTCTTAAAGCAACGCTTTCTGTAGTTGTTGAAAATTATCCTGTTCTTTCAAAAGATCAACCTTTTACTGTGAATATTGCAGAAAAGTCAGATGGTGCATATTTTTACTTTACACCTTCTGCTACAGGAAAATATGCTTTTTATTCTTCTTCAAATTATGATACACAGGGCTATATAATGGATTCGAATAAAAATGTACTTGCAGAAAATGATGACGGAGCAGGCGGATATAACTTTAAAGTTGTTTGCGATCTCACAAAAGGCGTTAAATATATAATGCATGCTAAGTTTTTGGATTCTTCTGATGAAGGCAGTGTTACTGTTTGTGTGACAGAGGTTCTTTCTGTCAACAAAATTGAGATTGTTACAAAGCCTGCAAAAACAACTTATATCAAAGGATTTGTATATGATTATTTGGATTACAGTGGTTTGGAAATTAAAGCAACTTGGTCTGATGGCTCGACGACAAATTGGATATACAATAAAGACAATATGTTTATTGGCAAAGAAAGTGTACAATTTGATGCTTCAAACATTGAAACTGATAAGAAAGTTAATATTTCTTGCAGTGGTGTTTCTACATACTTTACAGTTACAATTAATACGAATCCCGTTAGTCGCATTGAGCTTGTGACAGGAACAAAACAGACATATATTGAAGCGTGTGACGGTGAGTTGTTTGAATATTATGATCCGTCTACAGACTCATATGTAGAGTATTTTAAATATGGCGGATTTAAACATAATGATGCGGTAATAAAGATTGTTTATACTAATGGTACAACCAAAAATGTAAATGTTGGCAGTATTGTTGATGGATATGAAGTTGTATGGAGTTGTGATCAAGAAACTACGCAGTGGAAAGTTGCCACAAACAATAAATCCACAGTTTCGTATTTGGGTCATACAGTTACACTTCCTATTACGGTTGTGGCAAACCCTGTTAAGAGTATAGAATTGGTTAGTGCACCTAATAAGACATATATTTTAGGCGACTTGGAATACGGAGTTTATGATCCTTTTGATGGATATTTACTTATGCCTCATGATTTGACAGGACTTAAAATAATTATCCGATACAGTGATGGTACATCAAAAACTATAACAGACAGCGATTTTAGTGTTGATAATTATTATGATGGATATAAGTATTATCTTGAATATAGTGACGAGGCTGCTGCTATAGGTTCATTCCCTGTGACATTTAAGTATCTTGGCAGAACAGTGTCTTATAATGTTAATGTAGTCAATTCGACAGTATCGTCGATTAGTGTAACAAAGAAGCCGTCGGTAAATATATATGACTCTTCTTATAAGCCGTTAATGTATGGTCTTGAGCTTTCATTGATTTACACTGATTCTACAAGTAAAACTGTTGTATTAACAAAAGACAATGTGAAGTATGTATATCCGTATGGTTCAGATTATTTGTGTTATGAAGTGATTATTGATGGATACAGAGCTTGTATTATACCTGATAAATATTATCAAGAGACGTTTAATGTGTATTATTTGGGCAGATCTTGCAACTTTGATTTGACATATAATGAGATGAGCGAAATCAGTTCAATTACACTTGAAAATGTTACTGAAAATGCAGAAGGTATGATAGTAAATATACAATATGACAATAATACATCAGAACGCTTAGAATTATCTACATCTTCATGTTTGTATGAAATTACAGAAAACGGTAATGTAAAAGGCTATGCGGTTACTTCAAAAGGTTTGTTGTATTTTGAAATATCTACTGTAGAGTCAGGCTCAAATGTTCAATATACAGTTAATATCTTGGGTAAAACTATTGTTGTGACGGGGGCGAAAACAGAAGATATGCCGGGCGGCTTTGTTGATATCGGTAATGATTTTGTTGCTCACATAGTTACAAATGACAATAAATTGGCGATTGGTCTTTCGGGTGTTTGCGGTGTAGTTGAAAAAGCTGATTATACAGACACAGAACAGTTGTATTATTTCAAACGCCAAACTGATGGCAGTTATAAAATTATAAATGTTAAGACAAAGCAAGTTCTTAGTTTGCAAAATATTGCGTCAGTTGGAGTCGGAGTGAAAATTGTACCTGAAGCTTTGGGTTCTCAAAGGTGGTATGTTCATTACGAGTCAGGTAAATATGTTTTGAGAGCACAAAATACGAATAATTTGGTTATCGGGCTTTCAAATGACAAAATTCAACTCGTTTCGTTTGCTGGTGCTGATTTGTCAAATGTACTTACCGTAGTAAAGATTAGACCTGCAGACTATAATGTGCCTTCTGTGTCCGTAAATGGAGTTTTGACAGATGACCAGATAGACAAAATAAACAATATACTTTGTAATGTGTCAACAGAATGCAATGCAATGACAACTTCGGCATTGAATAAAAAGATTGCGGAATATGCAGCAAAAGCGTTTGAATTGGGAGTTACTGAAACAGAGGCGATTGCTTTGTGTATCAATATACTTTTTATAGGTGGAGAATCAGAGCTTGGTCGAGTTCTCTCAAAGACAGATGCGAAATCTGTTGACGATATTTATTCTGCATTACTTACAGATACAGGCAAACAAGTAGGAGCGTACAGAGTGCGAAATTATAATTTTTACAAAAATTGTAAAATTGCAGCGTTGTAAATATTGCAGTGAATAATTAATTTAATTGTGTCAGGAGTGTAAAATTTACAAAGAAAGTAAGTTTTACACTCCTTTTTTGTAAAAATATATTGACATTTATTTTTTGATAAATTAAACTGAAAAGAGTGTTTTATATAAAACAAGGAGGTAAAAAAATGAAAAACTTACTTAAAAGAATTACAGCTGTTATGTTGGTAGCAGTTCTTTGTGTATGCTGTTTCGCTGCTTGTGGCGGAGATGATACAGCGAGCGATGCAACAAAAGCTCCGACACAAAAGCCTACAGCAACAGTTAAACCCACAGAGAAACCTACAGAGAAACCTTCAGAAAAACCTTCAGAAGAGCCTACTGCAGAGCCTACAGAGAAACCTTCATCATCAGAGAATGATCTCACTGACGGTGAAAATGTAACAATCGAAGCAAATGTTACAGAGGATCCTACATACGGTGCAGAGCTTGCGATTGATAATGATGAATCTACACGTTGGAGTGGCGCAGGAGATGCTATTAACAGTGATGGTTCAGACAGTGATTACAAAGAGATTATGATTGATCTCGGAGCAGAGTATGAAATTGGTAAATTCTACATTGTTTGGGAGCAAATGAACAACCCTTATAAGATTTCTTATGCAACAGACAAAGATGGTGAATGGAGCAATTTGATGACAAGAGCAATTCCTGAAGATTTGTTCGAGGAGTTTTTAGTTCCTAAGACAACAGCAAGATTTATTAAGATATCTACTCAAGACGGAGGATATTGCTTGTGCAGTATTTACGAGATTGAGATTATCGAATTTGCTGAAGGTATGGAGTATGTAGAAGATGTAGTTGATGAAGATGAGAATATCGCTTTAAATAAAACTGTTACTACAAATCATCCTATTGAGAAAGCTTTCAAACCTGAGCTTGCAGCAGATGGCGACATCACAACACGTTGGGCTCCTATGCCTGGTACTGCAGAAGACACAATTACAGTTACTGTAGATTTGGGTCAAGTTTACCAACTTTCTGAAATTCAAATTTGGTTTGAGTCATGTGAGTCAGAATTCGTTATCGAAGTTTGCGACACAGAGGACGGAGAATATAAAGTAATTGAAGAGTGCATGCCTGTAACATCAACAGCTGAGGCTTGTGTAATTGATGCAGAAGGTCACAGCGGACGTTATATCCGTTACAGCAGACAAGGCGGAGTTTGGGGAAGTATTTACGAGCTCGAAGTTTATGCAAAAGCTGCTTAATTTTCGAATGAATATTAACTGATTCCGTATATTGGACAAAAACAAAAGGCTTATTAACATAACAAAAATGTTAATAAGCCTTAAATTTTTGCAAATAAACATTTTAAAGGGTGGAGTATAAAGAATAAATATCTTCTGATTTCGGTGGGTTAGTGCCGTTGCTTATACATGCTGCACTGCCGAAAACTACACCCCATTTAACAGCCTCGGATAAATTATACTTAAAATTCGGTTTGCCTATATTCAAAGAACTTTCTTTGAGGAAACTGTATAAAATTCCAGCCAGCATACTGTCTCCGGCACCGACCGTTGAAAAAATTTCAGTGTTAATTTTAGGAGCATTAACAAAACCGAAATTGCCACTGTTGGAGACATATGCTGCACCCGCCGGTCCGCAACTTACAACGCAGTGCTCTGAAACTGTGGCATTACATAGCTCTTTAGCTACATTTATTGCACTGCTTATATCTGTGCAATTAAATGTTTTTTTGCCTGTTGGATCCAACAGAAATGCCGCTTCTGTATGGTTTGGCTTTATTAGAAAAGGCCTAATTTGTCTTATTGAATCTAAAGTCAAAGAAGGGCAGTCTAAAATAATTTTTGTTTCAGGCACAGCATCTTTTATAAATAAAACAAATTTAACAAAGTCTTCTTGTGAAATACCGCTTGGTAAACTGCCTGAAAAAACAACTGCCATATCTTCAGATAACTTTCTGATAATTTGCAAAGCGAATATAGGTAGAATTTGTGGCGACAGAGTGGATCCTCTCATACAAATACGTGTTTCTCCCTCCGGTGTGTTCACGGAAATGTTTTCTCGTACAGCTCCGTCTGTTGTCATACAAGAAATAGGCACATCGTAATCAGAGGCAAGACGAAGATATTCTGAAGCATTTTCTTCACCAAGTAACATATGTGCCTCGGTTGAAATACCGACTGCGTGCAATGCACGAGAAACATTCATACCTTTTCCGGCAGCAAAAATAAGTCGCTCATCAGCGATATTATCTTTAAATGCTGCAAAATGTTTTGCAGTATAGTGTATATCTATTACGGGACTGAGAGAAACAGTAATAATTCCATTCATATATTATACTCCATCGTCTGTACGCGTAAGAACTATTTCCGGCTCAAGCTCAGAAAATAATTTTAAGAACTCATCTCCTGTTAGATTTTCTTTCTCGTATAATACAGAGGCAATTGCATCTAATGTTGCCTTATGAGTTTTGAGAAGTTCGAGCGCTTTTGAATAACATTCTGCAATAATTCTTTGTATTTCGTTATCAATTTTGCTGTGTGTTTCTTCAGAACAATTCATTGTCTTGGAATCACCGAGGTAAAGATTGTTTTTCTTTTGCCAATTGACAAAGCCGAAAGTATCGCTCATGCCATACGTTGTTATAATGTTACGCGCCATTTCAGTAGCACGTTCAATATCGTTTGCAGCACCTGTTGTAACAGAGTTGAATTCGATCTCTTCTGAAGCTCTGCCACCTGTGAGAATGACAATTTCTTCCATAAGTTCCTTTTTGGTCATAAGAACCTTTTCTTTCTTGGCAACGTGCATTACATAACCCAAAGTGCCGGAAGTTCTCGGAATGATTGTGATTTTGTGTACAGGCTCTGTGTGTGTGAGTAGGGAAGTGACAAGAGCATGACCTGTCTCGTGGTATGCTACTATGCGTTTTTCCTCGTCAGACATTACACGGTTTTTCTTTTCTTCTCCTGCGATAACTACTTCTATAGCATCTTCTAATTCTTTTTGGCTGACTCTTGCATTACCTGCACGTACAGTTCTCAATGCCGCTTCATTAATAATATTTTCGAGATCTGCTCCGGAAGCACCGGGTGTGGCTCTTGCAATAACTTCAAAGTTTACATCAGGCTCCATAAGAACATTTTTGGAGTGTACCTTTAATATGTCTATGCGTCCTTGCTGATCGGGAAGGTCAACGATAATTCTTCTGTCAAAACGTCCCGGTCTTAACAACGCTTTGTCGAGAATTTCGGGTCTGTTTGTAGCAGCAAGAATAACAACGCCTTTTGAAGAATCAAAACCATCCATTTCTGATAATAATTGGTTAAGAGTTTGTTCTCTCTCGTCATTAGAATTAAAACTGTTGTCACGGCTCTTACCTATGGCGTCGATTTCGTCAATGAAGACTATACAAGGAGCATTTTCGGTTGCTTGCTTAAATAAATCACGCACACGTGATGCACCCATGCCCACAAACATTTCTACAAATTCAGAACCTGACAAAGAAAAGAAAGGTACTTTTGCTTCGCCTGCAACAGCTTTTGCCATCAAGGTTTTACCTGTGCCGGGAGGTCCTACCAATAAAGCACCTTTTGGGAGTTTAGCTCCGATTGCAGTATATTTACCGGGGTTATTAAGGAAGTCTATAATTTCAACAAGGTTTTGCTTTGCTTCTTCCTGTCCTGCAACATCTGCAAAAGTTTTACCTGTGCTTGTCTCGGCGTAAATTTTGCTTGTGTTTTTACCAAAGGACATTACACCGCCTTTTTTGTTCATTGAACGGTAAATCATTACGAAAAATACGACAGTCAGTAATGTTGGAGCTACATAAACTATAAATTCCAATAAATAGTTTGTTGAAATAACCGGTGAGTCGTATTTTAACCCTTTTTCATCAAGAAGGCTTAAAAGGGCACTGCTTTCATGGAAATCGTTGTTTATATTTCCTGTGACATAATATGTGTTGGATTTTTTAAAATCTTTCGGTTTGAGGATATATTGTTTTGAGTTGATTTCTACTTGCTCTGCTTCGTCGTTTTTTACCATTGTAACAAATTCGCTGAAAGAAATTTCTTTTTCTTTAGGCTCCATCAATTTAGGTATAAACATATAACTTATTATAAGAACAGCTGCCAATAAAATAGCGTAATATATAAAAATTGGCGTCTTTTTTTTCGTGCCGTTTGTATTGCTCAAAGTCAAAAACCTCCTGAAAATTAATTAAACAACAGTATACAACATAAATGTACTTTTCGCAATTTTTCTTAAAGTTATATTTTAAAATTTACTTGTAGAAAAAATGTTGTGATGTTAGAATATAAACTTAATAATGGTATACACATTTAGTGCATTGCGTGGTATACTGTAACAGAGGTAAAAAGATATGTTGAAAAGAATTTTGATAAGTCTCTTATCAGTTTTGATTATATTAATATTGGTTACAGGTGTCTTTAGATATTTTGTCGGTGTTTGTGATGATTATTTGCTGCATGAAGCAGGTTTTGTTGATGAAGAAGCAGTTAAAGACGGGCTTAACAGAACTGTTGATTATGTTTTCACTTTAGAAACTCCTGTAGGCGAGTTTGAAGCAAAAAGAGCAGTAGAAAAGAAAGGCGACAGCATTTCCGTAGTGATAGGACGTGCTTTGAAAGACCGCAGATATTACTACAATGTTTTTAATACAGAGGGCAGGATTATAGCAAAAGGCAAGTTTGGCAAAGATATCAATATTTGTAAAATACACGATATTCGTGTCGCTGCACAAGGTGTATATATTTTGTGTGAATATGGTGAGGATATATGCCTCTATCTCATAGATGTCTTGAATTATAAGCAAGGCGGAGGCTTGAAAGTAAAAGAAATATTGGATTTTATACCGGATGTGGCAGAGGATAAAATATTGAAACTATTATTGCCGGACAATGCGGGTAATCACATTGTTGTTGCTTGTGCACAGAGTGCTGTGTTATACAGTTTAAAGGGTGAGCCTTTGAAAAAATATAATTATTCACCTAAAAGCATTATTACATCAGGTGTGTACAGCAAAGATAAACTGGTGCTTTGCGGTGCAAATTCAGTTTCAGAAGACGGCGTTGGTTTCAGCTATGGTTTTGCGGAGGCGTATGGCGCCGATTGTGAACTCTTGTGGAGTAAACGTGTGTATGATGAGTCAAATTGTATAAGTGCTGTGATGGAATGTCAGATAAATAATGATGGACAACTTGCTTTATATGGCAGATTTTATGATTATAACAAATCTGATGTTGTGATGACGACACTTGATGTTTCGCGTATTGAAGAATTTAAAATGCACGGTCATGGTAACAGATATTATGTATATACGGATAAAAAGATAAACGATGATGGTGCGTCCGTACAAGCTTCTGCTTTTTTGGCAACTTTGGATGAATCCGGCAACGAAAAAGAAATGCAAGTTTATTCTGCACTGAATGACTATAAAGTGCCGAGCATTTCTAAAGAGCATTCTCTTAATAAATTGAACAATAATGGTGAGTTTTTGCTGACTTCGGCACAGGCTACAGCTTCGTCTGATGGCTCGTATTTTCTTACTATAAACGGTGAGTCTGTTGAAATACCCTCTAATGTTCACGTCGTTTTTGATGTGGATTGCAGTGGCGGTGTTTTCACATATTTGGCAGAGAACAGCTCGGGTGTTTATAAAATGAAGTATTATACTGATGTTAAGGGTTTTTCAAAAGCGATGAATGAACTCAGACGCGCCTTAAAGATTTCGGAAATACTTGATTTTGTTCCGACACTTTTGCCGTGGATTTTAATGTCGGCGGTGTCAATTATTTTGCTTATTGCAAAGCATAAGTGGAGGAATATTGACGGTGAGTAAGATAATTAAATTTATTTGCGCAGTTGCGATAATTGTAGTTTTTGTTGTTTCGTTACATTTTGTATTGACCATTGAGTCTGTTGATTTGTGGCTTACCGAGATGCTCTCTGATGATACGGAAATGTTGAGCGCGCTTGTACAAACAGAGCATTATGATGATACATATGCACTACATGAGAAAGACAAGCCATGTATTTGTTTTTATGAAGACAAATTATATATGGTTGTTGATGATTCTCCGATTAATATAACCCCGGAGGGCATCAATATTTCTTATTTTGCCAAAATAACGGATTTTAATGATACTATTAAGTACAAAAAAAACTGCTTGGTGAGTGAAGACGGCAGATATATTGTGTATCTTCTTTATTTTAAAGATGTATCATATTTGTATTATGTTGATGTTGAATTAGAGCAGTTTTTCTTTATTGCAGACAAGGTTGACAGCTTTGATATTGTAGAAAATGATTCTTCTGATGCATTGACTGTTGTTTACGCAACAGGATACAGCAGCCATAACAGCCTTTTGTCTTTTACTTCGACGGTGGTTGAGAAAGAGGAAAATACTAAAACAATCGGCGGAGATTATTTATTGATTTCAGAAAACATTGCTGTATCAGGTGTGTTTGAATCATACGGTAAAGTTGTTTATTTAAACAATAATAAAATGTTATTTGAATATGATGTGGTTTCCGGTAAAAAGAGCAGTGTTGCAAATGAAATTGAGGATGTTTATTTCCCGGGAAATAAACAGTTTAACTATGATGATTATTACGAATCGTTTACTGTATGTGCATCAAAGGGCGGTAAAGATTACTTATTAAACGGTGTTGATGAAATAGAGATAAAAGAAGGATATTACAATATTGTCCCTAAATATACATTTGAGGGAAAGACCGGTAATAAATATTATTATTCTGATTACAACAAAAAGATTATTGTGAAAGAAAGCGGATCAGAGAGAACTTTATATAGTGACATTGGTGATATTTACACTGTTTTTGGGTACTATGAAAATGACAAGACCGGCACCGGTTATTTTATTGCAGCAACAGAGGATAGTTTATATATGCTCGATGATAACGGGGCAAGGGCAGAAAAATTGACTGAACTTTCGCGTAAGTACAAAAAGAACACCGGCATGTTAGAAAAACACATGAAGGTTTATAAAATATCTGACGATGTTTTTTATGTGAATCATCTCACATCCGGCAGCTTGATTTTAAATGAAAAAAATACTGAAAGTTGGCTTTCGGATAAAGAAAGCTATAATTATGGTCTTGTAGCAATTAAAAGAAATGGTGACGAATTTGTAAGCGAAGAAATAAATGTTCCGTCTTCGCGAATAATGAGCAAACCGACACCGGTGGCTGTAGAAAAGAGTGAAACAGGTAAGGACAGCAATTTGTTATATGTTTCGTATTTTGATGATGGTTCGGTAAAAGCTGTTTCTTTGACAGACAAGAAAGGTAAACTTGTAAAATCTGATATTTTGGCATCGGCTGCTTTTGCAAAAGGGCAGTGTGATATATCTGTTTTCCCTTGTAAGACGGGTACGTATATTTTGCGTGAAAATGAATCTGACGGTAAAGAGTTTTTGTATTTGCCGCCTGATGAGACGTCTTTTGAAGTGGTAACAGACGAAAAAGGTATTTATACAGAAAATTATATCGAATTTTCTCTTGCAGTTTCGTTTGGAACGCTTGTTATTTTCTGAAAATCGCGGTATAATTAAATGTACAATTTTTGAAAGGGGTTATCTACACATGAATTACTCACATGAAGTACAAAAAATGATGTGTGTTAAACAAGGTCCCAACCACGGACCGGCTCCCATTCCTGAGGAAGGCAAATGGGTAAATGTTAAACAAATTTCCGATATTTCGGGACTTTCACACGGTGTGGGCTGGTGTGCTCCTCAACAAGGCGCATGTAAGCTTACTCTTAATGTTAAGAATGGTATTATCGAAGAAGCTCTCGTTGAGACATTGGGCTGTTCAGGTATGACTCACTCAGCTGCTATGGCTGCTGAAATTCTCGGCGGTAAGACATTGCTTGAGGCTCTTAATACAGACTTAGTTTGTGACGCTATCAACGTTGCTATGCGTGAAATCTTCTTGCAGATAGTATACGGTAGAACACAATCAGCTTTCTCTGAGGATGGTCTCCCGATAGGCGCAGGTCTTGAGGATTTGGGTAAAGGTCTTCGTTCACAGGTTGGTACTATGTACGGTACTAAAGAAAAAGGCGTTCGTTTCCTTGAAATGGCTGAAGGTTATGTTATCAGCATCGGTCTTGACAGCAATGACGAAGTTATTGGTTATAAGTTCGTTCACCTCGGCAAAATGATGGAGGCTATCAAGAAGGGTGTAGATCCTAAGGAAGCTTACGAGAAGAATATCGGTACATACGGCAGATATGCCGATGCTGCTAAGGTCATTGACCCCCGTAACGAATAAGGAGGATTTGAACCATGGTAAGATTTGAAGGTTATGAAAGAAGAATAGATGGCATCAACAAAGCTATGGCTGAGTACGGTATAGCTTCTTTAGAGGATGCTAAAGCAATCTGCGACGCTAAAGGTGTAGATGTTGCAAGTATTGTTAAAGGTGTACAACCTATCGCATTTGAAAATGCTGTATGGGCTTACACACTCGGATGCGCTATCGCATTCAAGAAAAATGTTACTAACGCTGCTGATGCTGCTGAAGCTATCGGTATCGGTTTGCAGGCTTTCTGTATTCCCGGTTCAGTTGCTGATACAAGAGAAGTTGGTCTCGGCCACGGAAACTTGGGCGCAATGCTCCTTCGTGAAGATACAAAATGCTTCTGCTTCTTAGCAGGTCATGAGTCATTTGCTGCTGCTGAGGGTGCTATCGGTATCGCAAGAACAGCTAACAAAGTAAGAAAGCAACCTCTCCAAGTTATCCTTAATGGTCTTGGTAAAGATGCTGCTTACATCATTTCAAGAATCAATGGTTTCACATATGTTGAGACTAAATATGATTTTGCTACAAGTGAGCTTACAATCGTTCGTGAAGTTAAATTCTCTGACGGTGATCGTGCAAGCGTTCGTTGCTACGGCGCTAACGATGTTAACGAGGGCGTTGCTATCATGAGAAAAGAGAACGTTGACGTTTCTATCACAGGTAACTCAACTAACCCTACAAGATTCCAACATCCTGTTGCAGGTACATACAAGAAATGGTCTCTTGAGCATGGTAAGAAATATTTCTCCGTTGCTTCAGGTGGCGGTACAGGTCGTACACTTCACCCTGATAACGTTGCTGCAGGTCCTGCATCATACGGTCTTACAGATACAATGGGTCGTATGCATGGTGATGCACAGTTCGCCGGTTCTTCATCAGTACCCGCTCACGTTGAGATGATGGGTCTCATCGGAGCAGGTAACAACCCGATGGTTGGTATGACAGTTGCTTGCGCTGTTGCTATCGAAGAGGCACAGAAATAATAAGAAATACAAGACTTTGTAATGCCTTCGGGTAACTTGTAAAAGACCTATTATTAAAATTTTAAATTAAAAAGTTAGACACATCATTTTTGAGTTTTCTTAAATGATGTGTCTATTTTTTTGAAATTAAAAGAGGGGTGTTTTACAATGAAGAAACTGAAAATGAAGGCATCAAAATCACTAACTTTTGAGGAATGCTGTAATAAGTATCTTGAATACTGTCGGCAGAGAAATTTGAGAGAGGGGACTATAAATCATTACAGACAGAGTTATACTCAGTTTTATAAGTTCTTTGCCCCCGATACAGCCATAGAAGAAATTGATGAGGATGCTTATAAAAGATATGTTTTGCACTTGAGAGCTACTCTTAATAATGATGTAAGTATTAATTCGTATCTGCGTGATTTTATTACCACAATGCATTACTTGATGAATGAGGGTTATATTCACAATTTTAAAATGCAGTCGATTAAGGTTGATAAGAACCATATTGAAACTTATACCGAAGAAGAACTTAAACGACTACTGAAAAAGCCTAATTTAAAAAAGTGTTCTTTTACAGAGTATCAATGTTGGGTTATGACAAACTTCTTGTTCTCGACGGGTGTTAGACAACGAAGCCTTATGAATATAAAAATCAAAGACCTTGACTTCAATAACAATGTCGTCTATGTCAATGTTACAAAGAATAGAAAACCGTTAATAGTTCCTTTGAATAAAACCATGATTAATATTTTAATAGAGTATTTAAAATATAGACAGCACAAGTCTAATGAAGACTATCTATTTTGTAATGTATTCGGGCAACAACTTGTTAAAAGCACGTGCTATCATAAACTTTATGAATACAATAAATGTCGAGGCGTAGAAACAACAGGGATTCATAGGTATAGACATACATTTGCTAAACAATGGATATTAAGTGGTGGTAATGTTGTTTCGCTATCTAAACTACTAGGACATTCTAGTTTGGATATAACACAGAACTATATTAATCTATTAGTAAGTGATGTAGCAAAACAGGTTGATGAATTTAATGTACTGGATAGGTTTTATAGTAAAACACACATTTTATTAAAAAATTAGATGTATAAAAATAAACATTAAACTTTTTAAGAATAGTGTGTTATAATGTCATTGTAATAATTTTTTGTTATAAGAAGGGGATTTTTATAAATGGATTTTTATAAATATATCAATTCAAAAGATGTGGCGCAGTATTTTAAAAAAATAAAATTCGAATTAAATTCACTTCAATGCTTATGGATAATTTTCCAAAATCAAAATATTTCACTTGATGAAAAAACAGGAGCATTAAAATATATACTAACTATGCCTGACTACGAATTTAAGTGTTTCAAATGCGAAGACGGCACCAGCGTTCATAAGTTAATCGATGCTTATTTTAATTATATAAACACTATAAAAGTAGAATTAAAAAGCAAAGACGAAAATTGTTTTTATAGCAGTTTTATATATTATCAAAACAGACCTACTCATCCGGCGATATATTTTAAAGATTATGAAACTTGCTACAGACACATTGAAAAAAACTATTTGAACGGAGAACAAATTGTCACAGGATATGAAATACATAAAATACCATTTAACACCTACGAAAATACAATTATAGCCGAATTTAAAGACGAAACACTTACATCGATTCATAAGTGTGGTGATTGGGATCCGATAATGAATGTTTTCGGACCTGAATTCGATTTAATTAAACTCCCTTCACCTTTTAAACCCGGTGATATTTTATCATATTCAAACCAAGAAAGACCTGTTGTATTAGAAAGTGTTTCAGAGGAAGATATGAGTGCAATTTGTTATTTTGTATCTGACGATGGAAAGGCTATCGGAAAAGATTATTTTTTGTTTTTTACCGATTTAGAATATTGCACTAAAGAGCTAATAGGAAACAACATGGTTCTTAATTTGGTTAGTGATTTTATCAAAAAATCATAGGAGTGTTTAACAATATGAAAAATTCATTACTTTCAAAAAAACACTTCTCAACACGATAATAGAATTTGAGGGACTTTTGGGCTAAAGAGATGGTTTATATTGAGTAATATTACTTTATTAAATGAGTCGAGTATAAGTCAAAATGTAGATGCTATTGTTAATGCGGCTAATAGAAAACTGGCTCCCGGCGGTGGTGTATGTGGTGAAATATTTAAGAGAGCTAACATAATTGATTTAATGATAGAATGTTCATACTTTAAAAGACCTCTACCCGACGGTTCAGCCGTAATTACACCTGCTTGTCAGATAAAAAATGCACGATTTATTATTCATGCAGTTGGTCCTGATTTTTCAGAAACACCCACAGCTTTTAAAGAGTTGTTCGAGGCTTATTATAATTCTTTAAGTGTACTGAAAGAAAATGATTTACATAGTATTTCTTTTCCGTTAATTAGTTCGGGGATATACGGTGATGTTTTAGACAATCCGGTAGCTGAGTCAACAAAACAATGTTTGTTAGCTTATAAGAAATTCATATCCGATTATCCGGATTATGAAATTGATGTTAAGGTCTGTGCTTACAGTCCGGAGTCGATGAAGGAAGCAAAACCCGTATTTGAAAGTTTGATATAGTAAAAAATAACGGCAGTCGAACTGCCGTTATTTTTTATCTTATTCGTCTTCTAAGTCAGGAACTCCGAGACGGGAACGAACATCATCTGTAATCATATTAAAAATCTTGACATCCTTTGATTTCTTGTTCTCTTTTGAATCGGTACAACTCATAGTGATTTCCCTTTCTAAGTGTAATTAGGGCAACAGCGACAGTTGTGTACCTGTCGCTGTTTTTGATAAAAATAAATCTTTTCTACTACTATGCTTCCTTGACACTAATAATGGAAACAGCTCCGGCTCCGCTTCCAAATTGTTTTCTGGCCTGTTCCAGAGCATCCATTTTTGCACTGGAAGGAGTATTTGCTCTTACCATAATAACAATTTCCTTACCGGTGTTGCCACTATGAGCAACGCATTCATAAGTTTTCATATTTTTTCCTCCTTTATTTTTAATAGAAAATGTTTCTATTATTTAAAAAGTTTTTCGACAGATTCAACTGTATGATATTGCCCGGAATACTGTTCTCTAAACACCTGCATTGCATGTCCGCGATCACCAGCTTCTACTAAAGCAACACCTCTGATACCGCCGTTTAACTTTTTGGGAACATAAACTATTTTCCAAGTCTCCCATTTTCCGTAAAATCCCATATAATGTTTCTCCTATCAAACCATGAATATAAAGAAATTATTTCTTACCTAAGAATTTAAAAATCATAGACTTAATTTGTTCAATTGGATTGACTTTTATAGTGTTTATAGATTGCTCTGCTGTTTCAATCCTACTCTTAAAGTCTGATTCGGAGAATGAAACGCTATCGCAGTTAGTAGCAACTTGCATTTTGGCGACATCTTCCGATGAAGCGATTTTCTTCATCATCGCGTTCATATAAGATTTATGAATATTTTCTCCTATTGAAAGCACTCCATAAAATGGATTATTTTCGTCTGAAGATATCTTGCGATAACTTTCATATTCTTCCTCACGGATGTTTTTCATAAGAGAAAAATAGCCTTTCCAGAACTCTTTTTCTTCCTCTGACTTAATGTTTACAATAACTAATCTTCCTCCGCTTAGATAAGGCTTATCTTCAAAGGAACAAAGAGGATTTTTCATATTCTTTGTATAAGTATCGTATATTTTTTTATCACTAACAACAGATAAAACTGATTTTGATTTTTCTACAAGAAATTTTAAAATATTTTCTGAAACTTTAGATTTCCAATCAACAATATAAGCCAAATCACTATAAAAATATTTTCCATATCCCAATGCTGACATTGTTTCAAAAAACTTTTCCAGTTGATTCTTTAAAATATTATAATCTTCCAATCGGTCGCCTAAAGAGGAAATAGCCCTATACAAATAACCAAATACCAATTTTTCTTTCTCTTGTTCAGATTTTTCCAACAAGAAAACGTTTGATATTGATTCAATAAACATTGTTTCTGATAATTTAAGTACCAATTCTTCGGGAATGTTGTTAAATACGTTTTTTTCATCAATCGCATAGAGTTCATCAATATTTAAATCTAAATCTAGGATTATTTTAACAGCAAGATTCTTTTGAAAGAGTGCTAAAGCTTCTAAATCATCGGCATTTTCCTTTATATACTCGCTCAATAGTTCTACTACACCGTCACAATCAGGGACTTCGTCCAACTGCTTAGCTTTTAAAACAATTTCATTTTTGCTCATTGTTTTTTACCTGCCTTTATTTTCAAATATTAAGTAAGAATTTTACTTTAAAATATTATAGTATAATAAGACTAACTTGTCAACCTTATAAAACTAATAAGATGCGGCTTTTTATGTTAAAATATTCTTATAAGACTAATTGAGGATTCGTAATATGGATATTGGTAAAAGACTGCTTGAATTAAGGAATAGATGTTGGCTCACACAAAACGGTTTAGCTGAAAAGGCTGGGGTATCTCAAACACATTTACGTAGAGTTGAGCTCGGTCAATCAGATATTACTGTAGGACACTTGCAACTACTGTGCGATGCAATGGGTATTTCACTTCAAGAATTTTTTGATATTGAAACAAGAAACGATGAATTGTCTATCGCGATTTCTAAGCTCACACCAAAACAAAAGAAACTTTTAATTGAGTTCATAGAGAGTTTCTAATGTATCAGGTGCTTTGAGATTTCAATTCTCGCTTATATTTGTAATATGAATTTCTTGAAATCTTACAAAGTGTTATTACTTCTGTATCGCTGAGTGTGCCTCCGAAGTCGATGGCATGCTTTTTTATTATTTCTTTGCACTTGACGGATTTATCAGTTGTTAGTGTTGTTCCTTTGACAAGTCCGATTTGTGTACCGTTTTTCTTAGCTTCTCTGATACCTTGGCTGATACGAGAATGAAGGTCGGTAACTTCTTTTTCTGCTTGGTCGAAAGCAGCTTTAATTTGTTCTTCGGCAAGTGACATCAGTAGATTGTTTATAAGAGTAATGTTACCTTTAAAATAGTTATCAACTGCAACATTACCTGTCTGAACAGAGATTTCTAAAAGATTATTCTTAGTCGAATCAAAGATAGATGTATTAATTAGTGGTTCGTTAATAAATACTAAACTAATACCAGCTTCATATAAAGTTTTGTAATCTTTAAAACCCTCATCTGCATTACGGGACATACGAGACACACTATCAAAAACAATAGTATCTCCTGCGTTAAGTTGTTTCATCAGCTTGTCCCACAAAGGTCTGTTTTGAGTTGTTCCGGTGTAGAACTCCTTAACGAGTGTAACATCAGGATATAACTCTGTAATGTTAGTTACTTGTCGTGTGATTCTTTGGTGTTTGGTACTAACTCTGCAATAACCGTAAATCATAAATTTTACCTCATTTCGTATTAAAACTAACTAAACTCTCTTTTGATACTTATATTATGTCGTGTTTCTGTTCTTTTGTAAGCATGTTTTGATATAAAAATTGCAAATTTTCTTTTAATACTTATCCATACTTATAAAGAATCCGCGCCTTGTTTTAAAGCGCGGATTCTTTGCTGTTTGAAAAGATTTTTTCAAACATATAAAAATACGAAAAACTTTACTGTATAGTACTATAAATGGATTTGGGGAGGTGAATATAGTTTTTTTAAAAATATAAAAGGAGTGGTTGGTTATATGATTTAATGTTTATTTAAGTTGAGATTTTGTGTTGAAAATTTTATTTTGTATTCACGTTAAAAATTAATAAAAAGGAGTTTTAACTATATGAGAAATTATTATTATGGATTGGTTTCTATGAAGGCAGATATGAACAAGGTGGATTATATTTGCGATGATGAACGTTCTTTCGAAATACCTAAAGTTTATTTTAACGGTACAGGTGAGGAGAATGACGAAACTGTGTTTAGTTGGGGCGATGAGTCTGTATTGGTTGTTAAGGACAAACAAGTTATTAAATATACGGAGTCTGTCTTTTCAAAAATTCTCTTGAAGGATGAGGATGGTAAAACTGATTGGTTAGATGGAAGAATTGCTGACATTTTAGGTGTTGATATTGATGATGCGGAAGATGTTTGTATATCAAAAGAATATCAAATTGAAGAGTATGATTTTGAAAAATCTATAAAACGAAGGTATAAGGTTGTTCTTGATGAAACTTTGGATATAGATGGAGATGATATTCGTGAAATTAAAAACTTTATTGGTACAGAAAATAAGAATGGTTATAGTCGTTTATAAATGTAGGTTGCATAATATCAAGATATTTATCTCATGTTAAAAATAGTATAGCTTTGGTGTGATTTAACGCTAAAGCTATACTATTTTTATTAAACAAAGTCTAAATGTTTTTATGAGTAACGTCTAATGTGTTTTTCTAAATTAGAAACTAGTTCTTCTGCAGTGTGTTTGTTTGTGTGGAGGGCTTTTATGATATATTAGAGCGCGGCTTAGATGTTTTGTTCACATATGATCTGAATCAATTCAGATAACATTTCAAGGCGCTGGTCGAAGTATTTAGAGAAAAGTCTTGTGATCAGGACGTGGGGCAAGATGTCTATAAAATAATATGAATGCGCTTGGCAGAAGTCTTTTAAAGGCTTGTGGTCGTCATATGGGCAGGGGAAACTTGGATTGAGTTCATAGCATAGGGCGTTCAGTTCGCACCAGAGGTTGAAAAGGTTTTGGGTACTGATAAAGCTTTTCTGGTGCGCGCGGCAATGAACGATCATAGCATAAAAGATTTTGAGCTGGTCGGTGTTGAGCTTTTGCAGGCGTTCTTTTATTTGGGGACGAAGTTTGTTTTTCATAGCATTATTCTTTCTGACAATAGGTATAGTTCTGGCTTGGGCTTTTTTGTTCATTCATTTAATTTAGCGATTATTTATATGAAAAATATATAATGTCGGGGGTGGGGTTATAAAAGGTTTTGGGTCGGGGTTTTGAAAAAAGTATCGGGGTAAAAGATAAGAAATAATAAAGAAATAGATATAGAAATAAATATAATATATACAATAGGTAACAGTTGTAAAATGCGGGGCAAATATCGGTGGGGCAAAAAATAAAATAATCATAATATAGATATAGACAAATTGAAAGATAAGTTATATAATTATATACAATAGGTAACAGTTGCAAAACTTAAAATTGCAGGGCGTTGATATGATCAGATTAGAAGAAATTGCAGATAGACTTATAGATCGGTCGAGCTATGACTTTAGTGCTATAAAAGAGTCTTGGGAGCCGGTGCGTGCTGAAGCGTACGTGTTGCCGGTGTTCAATATCGTTGAGAGCAAGGCAAAGGGTGCTGAAGCAAAGCTTAGAACAAAGCTTAGTAAGGTGCTGGCTTTCATTGATAGCGTGAAACATAAGCGTTTCAAGGAAGGCTGTACGATCATGCCGGTCAGTGTTTCTAACAAAGAGAACTTGGCTATTTGGGAAAACAAAATGGGCGTTTCAAGAGCGATCGATTATATGATAGAGATTGGTTTGCTTGGCATTGAAAATGAAAAATATCAGTTTGGTGCTTATTACGAAAAAGATAACAAGAGCAAATCATATTACTATTACAAAGAGAACGAAGATAAGATCAAAGCGTATTGCGAAGAGCGTGGTATTGAGAAATATATCGTTCAGAATAAGGTCTATGATATGGCTGATATCAGCAAGGTTCATAAAGATATTGATCGTTCAAAGGTTCGTTTTGCTTCAAGACTGAAGCTGATCAGACCGGCAGGCATCAGCAAGGAAGAATTCAAAAAGCAGCTGACGTTATGTCTATACGAGAACTATCCGGGACTGCAGTTCCATATTGAAAAAGCTAACGAGATCAACAAACGATATTACAAAGATTATCAAGATTTCCGTATCAAATTTGAGCCGACCTTTACTTGGTCTGACGATGATCTATACGTAAGCGGTATTGGTATCAGAGCGACGAATTCTATGATCAATATCAAGAAAAGCAAGCGTGTCGAGATACTGAAAGAATATGGTTTCATCTTGGAAAAAGATATCAATGCTTCCGTTCCGCGCCTGACCTTGTCTTTGAACAAAGGTGAATGGGTAGACGAGTCGGTCGACCTTTACGAGCTCATATATCGCGTTATGGAGCCCGAAGGCGAGTTCAATACCGAAACGCGCGAGGCAATTAAAAAGCTTCATATGCGAGCTTATTTTGACTCTGGGGACAAGCAGACAGGACATCATACTTGGTTGTCAATGAATCAGGACGGTATCGATCGTCAGGATGTGTGCGACACGATGGCAACGTTCAGAAACGCTATCATCGAAGCGGAAGGCGGTAAGCTTTATGGCAGCGACATCTTCTATATTGAGTCGTGTGTCTATCTGATGACTCTTTACGATCTGCTGACTTCGGGCCACAAGGTCTGGCAGGTATACGATTGCTTCTATTCTACGGGCGAAGAAGACCAAGAAACGTTTGAATTCATGGTCTCAAACGGTGTCAAGATGAACTTCCGATACTTCTTAGACGCCTATTGGAACAAGAAATAAAAACAAAAGCTGATGACCTAAAAAATCATCAGCTTTCTTTTTTTTAACACGTAATAGGCATTTTGCGCTACCCATATATGATAAATCAATTAAAACCAGCCGCCACCGAAGAGATCAACGCTGGCATAGTAATTATCGGCAATCTCTTCTATAGTAAATTTTCTTTTGATCAACACGGCAGCAGTGATCAGACTTGTGAGATCGTGAGAATATTTTATTACAGCATCAATCAACTGCTTTTTGAACTTCTTATCTTCATTCACCTTAAATGGGTTTGAGTCAAAGGTCTCTAAAAATTCCTCAAAATAGTCTTGGGTAATCATATTACCGTGAGCATGATTCATCTTATAAAAGAACTTAAAGAACTCTTGAAGTCCCTCTGGGCTAAGGCTTTCCAATTCTTTGGTTAAGGTCTCTACTACCTTATTGGTTTCATTCATTGCGGTTTCTTTATTTTCCATATCTAAAATTCACTTTCTAAATCAAATTATATTAAGCAATAACAGAGCACAAAATATTGTCGTTCATATAATTTAGCAAAAGAACGCTTACAAATACACATAAAAACGTTATAATGTAATCGAGGAAACTTAAAACGATGTGTTCGGTGGGGCGGATTTTACATTCAAATAGTATTAAAAAGCAAGTCATAACAAGGCTTTCGGGCTATGTTCTAAAAAGGTCTTTTATTTACTGATTCGGAGTGCGTAGAGATGATGGGTCTCATCGGAGCTGGTAACAACCCGATGGTTGGTATGACAGTTGCTTGCGCTGTTGCTATCGAAGAGGCACAGAAATAATAAGAACTTTTAAGCTTTTTGAGCTTTGATTAAAATAGACACATCATTTTAGGATTTCTAAAGTGGTGTGTTTTTTTGTTGTTGGTTATAATATATTTAAATTGAAATGTGGCTTAATTTAGTGTATAATTCGGACATAAAAACATATGATATTTATGGAGGTTTTGTTTATGACGATTATTCCTATGCGTGATTTAAAAGACACAGTTGAAATCGAGAGGCGTTGTGCTGAGGCAAATGGTCCTGTTTTTGTTACAAAAAACGGTTATGGCAGACTTGTTGTAATGGATATTGAGTATTACGAAAAAATAATGAGTAAAATATATGAAGCTAAACTTGTAAATGAGGGGCTTTCTGATATAGAAGAAAGCAAAACGGTAGATGGTGATACCGTAAAGGCAAGGATGGCTGAGAGATATGGTTTGTAAGTTTTCGTATCTTTTCACAGAAAAAGCAGAGCGTAATCTTAATGAAATATTAAAATTAATATAAATTTCATATAGAAAAAATAAATATTATTGATAACAAAAAAGCGGGCCTTTCGACCCGCTTTTGTTATCTAAATAGATATTAATAATTTTGAGCTTTGATTTTGAAGTAAGCTTGAGGATGTTTACATACAGGGCAGAGCTGGGGAGCTTTTTTGCCGAAATGTATATGACCGCAGTTGCCGCATTCCCAAATCATGTCGCCGTCGCGTGAGAAAACAAGACCTTCTTTGACATTTGCAAGAAGCTTGCGGTAACGCTCTTCGTGAGCTTTCTCAATAGCAGCAACAGCATCAAATTGATATGCAATTTCAGTGAAACCTTCTTCACGAGCCTCTTGTGCGAATTGAGCATACATCTCAGTCCACTCGTAATTTTCACCCTCAGCAGCAGAGAGAAGATTTTCCTCTGTTGTACCGATGCCGCCAGCGAGAAGTTTGTACCACATTTTTGCGTGCTCTTTCTCGTTGTTAGCAGTTTCTGTAAAAATTTCAGCTATTTGCTCATAACCATCCTTTTTTGCTTTTGAAGCAAAATAAGTGTACTTGTTACGAGCCTGTGACTCGCCTGCAAAAGCAGTAGCAAGGTTTTTCTCTGTTTTAGATCCTTTTAAATTCATAAAAACACACTCCTGTATAAATAATAATGTAATTATATTTACCAATTTTTAAAAAGTCAATCATATAAAGTGTTATGACTTTAAAAAATCATTGCACGAATCGTAAATAATATAGAGAATACCATCTGTTACGGAAATATACCCACACTCGCCAATAAATTCGTTGCTGACACCAAGTGGATTGTCGCATTTGAGAATGCCGTCATTTAAGGTGTATTTAAGTCCGTTAATTGTAACACCGCAAGCCTCTGTAGCACCGGCAAATACAGAGATTCTTCCACGGAAATTTTCGTCAAACTCAAGTTTACTGTTTTTTACTGCAGTTACCAAACGGTTATTGTCAACAAAATAACATTTACAACCTTGATTTACAATATTGTATAAAATTTGCAAATTTGCCAAAGTAAATTCAAGCTTTCCACCCATACCACCGTATATAATAAACTCTTTGTATCCACGCTTAATACCTTCGTTTATAGCAAGCATCATATCTGTGTCATCTTTGACAGAGGGGAAGCGTACGAGTTCAATATTGTCAGGTACATATCCGAGGGAATCTAAATCGCCGACGAGAAGGTTAGGCTTGATATTTTGTGAAAGTAAAAACTTATAACCTGCATCAGCGGCAATAACAAAATCCGAATCATTAGGCGCAAACTTTAAAGGTGCACTTATAGGTGCTGCTCCGAAAATATAACAGTAATTTTTATTTACATCATTTGAAATATCAAACATATAAAACACCTTATCAGTTAAAATATCATATGTATTTTATCAAAAATGAATATAAAAAACAACGCATTTGTCATTGACTTTGACTTGTGATAAAATACACAGCGAATAAATTATCTTTTTATTTAAGGAAGTGCCAAATATGGAATTTCATGTAAATCTTGTCAAAACAGTAGATGACTCATACGATATCGAAATAGGTGACGGACTTTTAGATAATCTTAAAGAGTATTTAAAAAATACGATTAAAGATAAACAATTAAATGTGGCAATTATTACAGATTCTACCGTTTTTGCTATCTATGGAGAAGCATTTGAAAAGGCAGTTAAAGAAGCACTTCCGCAATGCCGAGTAAATACCGTCGTATTTCCGTCGGGAGAAAAATCCAAGACAAGAGACGTCAAAGAATATATAGAAGATAAATTGATAGAGTGGGGATATAGGAGAGATACACTAATTATTGCACATGGCGGCGGCGTTGTGACAGATATGGCAGGTTTTGTGGCCGGTACATTTGCAAGAGGAGTGCCTTTTGTAAATTATGCCACAACACTTTTGGCGGCTGCAGATGCCTCTGTAGGAGGTAAAACGGCAGTTGATACGGAAATGGCTACTAACCTTATAGGATTGATTTATCAGCCCAAGAGAGTCTTTATAGACACTTCCAGATGGAAGACTTTGGCAGAAAAGGAAATTGCCGGAGGATTGGCTGAAACCATAAAACACGCTTGTATGGCAGACCATGAGTTTTTTGAATTTCTCGAAGAAAACATAGAAAAAGTTTTCGACATGGATGCAGAAGTATGCAAGCATATTGCAGAAAAAAACTGTCAAATTAAATACCAAGTAGTTATGATAGATGAGAAAGAGCAAGGCTTAAGAGAAGTACTTAATCTCGGTCATACAGTCGGTAGAGCGATTGAAACTGTAAGTGACTATAGATTGTCTCACGGAGAAGCTGTTTCTATCGGTATTATGGCACAAGCAAAACTTGGTTGTTCACTTGGATATTGCTCAAAAGAAGATGTTGACCGTGTTGAAGCTCTTCTTGAAAAAGCAAAGCTTCCTGTTACAATCCCTGAGTGGATAGATAAGGAAGCTTTGGTAAAAAAATTATATACAGATAAAAAAGTCAGAAATGGTAAATTAAGGTTTGTTTTCCAAAAGGGAATAGGACAAATGGTGCAATTTGCACCGGGTACATGTCCGGCTGATGGTGTTTATTCGACTTTTATTGACGAAGATTCAGCTCGTTCAATCATTACCCAATTGTAATATTTCGTCCTCATCATCTTCAAGTTCCGGGAGTTCTTGCTCCGGTGTAGTTGTCTCTTGCTCTGTATCAGGATCTGTTTCTTCTGTTTCAAGCGCAGGTGCTGATTGAGCAGACATAAATTCTTCTTCGTCATAGTATTCATCATCGTCATCATTTTTGAAATTGTTGGCGATTTTTTTGCTGCGAACGATAATTGTTATTATTGCGATGATTACGGCGATAGCACAAATTATAATTATGGCAAAAATAATTGTTTTTTTATCTAAATTGAAGTTGTCGTTTTTGTTGAGAGGAGCAGTTGTTGGTTTGCTTGTACTTTCCGCCGGGGTTTGCATCGGCGGAGTTTCATTACCATTGTTGTCATCGTCCCAACTTTCGTGAAAACTATTTAAAATTGAAGGATCAACACATCTTTGTAAAGTGCCTTCTGTAGTATCGTATAAATAATATGAAAGTTCTCCGCCAACTTTAAAACCATAAAGAACAATGAAATCTTTATAGGTATTATTGAGTGGGGTATATGCAGTAATTTTGTTTTCTGCCAATTCAAAATCTATTTCGCGTAAAGAGGTCGGTATTTCATCGAATTTTGTAAAAACATAGCTGTTATTGCCATAAGGGATTTCTAAATATGGGAATAACGGAATTTGCTTTTCTATATAAATATAAAATTTGCCGTTTTGACCTAAAACGTCAGTTGCGTAAACGAGATTTACACCTGAAGCGTTTTGTGCTCCGAAAATATTACGGTCATTATATTTTACAGCTCTTTTTTCAAATCCCTCGGGAATTGTCACTTCGTTTTCTTCAAAATCATCGGCTACATATCGTAATTCTCCGTTGTCTAAAAATTCGTCGGGATTTGCAGGTGTAGCACTTGGATTTGCTGTGGGATTAAAAGGTGTATATGATGGTGTCTGTGTCGGCTTTTGCGTTTGTATAGGCGTTTGTGTTGCACTTTGTGTCGCGTTAGAAGTGCTTGTCGGAGTAACCGTTGGTGTTGGTGCTTGTGTCGGTGTTGGTGTAGGCACGTACCCGTTTATTGTTTTTTGTATTGATGGGGTAGGCAGTTCGCCTTCTAAAGAGCCACACTCTATGACGGAAGCTTTTACAGTGGTTGCTGCTTCGTTTTTTACTTTAAATACACATTCGTATTTATGGGTAGTCTTAAATGAAAGTGATACAATTTTTATTGTGCTT
Organism: Candidatus Egerieisoma sp.; assembly: GCA_045125595.1. GTDB lineage: Bacteria > Bacillota > Clostridia > UBA1212 > UBA1255 > Egerieisoma. The sequence goes on along the minus strand of JBGVNN010000049.1, from coordinate 53,122 downwards.
CCGTCGTCAGTACATTCCGAAGAAGGGGATATACCGAGACACTCCAAATTATTGCCGTTGTAAGAAATTTCTAAATGAACAAGAGAATCACGGTCGGTTTCTACTCTTACTATCATTGTAAAAGTATCTCCTACCGGTACCCAAGAATTTGAATCTATAAAAATATCAGCCGTACCTGCGGCAGAGCTCGTCAAAGGATTTCCAAATATGGAAATACATGTCAAAACTGTTAAAAATAATAAAAATACGGGTATTAATGCTTTTCTCTTAATCAACTTCATTATCATAACGATTTCTCCTTAGTGAATAAATATACCATATTATCTTTTTTGATTGATTGTACTTAATTTTATAATGTGTCTTTGTATGGCAACCATATCCATTAAAGAACACTTTTTGTCATTGTTGGCATCTGTACTCTCAAAATATGCGCCGTCAAGTTTATCTAACTGAAGTAATTGCCTTTGTATAGATATCATATCCATAATAGAAATTTTACCATCGGCATTTACATCACCGTAAATAACAATTTGGTAATCATCGTACAGCTCACTGCCTTTATATATCTGCAAAACATCGCCGGTGGTGATAATGCCGCTTGCTTTTGAATTTCCCTTAGAATCCAATAATTGTATATTGCCATTTTTGACAGTAAATGTATTTAAAAATGTCGCAACTTCTGTTTGAGGTTTTACACCTGTGATGAATCCGTTAAGCTTATATTCTTTGCTTTCAAGAGTTGGGTTTGGCAACGGTGTAGCTGTCGGTGTCGTTGTTGGTGTAGTTGTCGGTGTTGCTGTCGCTGTTGGTGTGGCAGTAGGTGTTACGGTAGGAACAGTCGTGGCAGTAGGAGTCGATGTCGGCGCCTGTGTGGGTTCGCCTGTTGGAGGTGCAGTTACAACGGGTGAAGGAGTTTCCGTAGCAGGGGGCTGTATTTCCGCACTTTTCACAATATTGAGTGTGTATGTGCGAAGTTCGTAGCTCGGAGCCAAAACTGTAATAACTTGCTTCGTTGAAGTATCTTTCAGAAGAACTTCTCCTGTTCCTATCAAAGTTGCACCGCTTGCGCAAGGTACAGCGGAGACATCAACTTTTGTAAGCGTATCAGAAACTTTAACTGTATATTCGTAATTTGTGCGGCTGAATTCAGTTTCAAATTTGCCGCCTTCAACAGTTAAGGATGAAAGCCAATTGTTATTTGTGGCGTATGTGTTATCAGAACACGGTTCGCAAGCTGCCAATTCAGGCATATTTTTGTAAACGGGAATTTGGAAAGAAAATGCACGTTTGTCTTCAATTCCTAAATTTGTATAGGCTTTTTTCATTGATCTTGCTTCAGCCGATGGAGCGTTTACATTTGACATATATTGATGGTAAAAATATCCATTATTTCCATCAGTAACATCAAATTTTTGCAAGTAAAGCGTGTTTTGCTCTCTTTGAATATATCCGCTACCTAAAAAGTCAGAACCGCCCAATATTGCTTTGTAGGGATTTGACCAAGGTCTTAAATACGAGCCTTCTTCGTCATTGTTTTTTGCATAAATGACTCCGTTCTCACGAGCGGGTCTGTTGCTGTGAGCGTATGCGCCTATATTAAAGAAATTGTAATATCCCTCGTATCCCGGATAGTTTCCGTATGCAAGAGGTGAGCCTCCGCCTACCTCCTGGCGGATTCTTGATGCTAAGAAAAACGGGCTTACATTTGCGTATTTAGCCGCTTCCATTATAGTATCCACGTATTTATATGTGTACTTTATAGGCGCAGTCGGAGTCGGCTCCGGTGTCGGTTCGGGTGTCGGCTCAATGGTAGGTTCTGCTGTTGGTGTAGCCGTAGGTGTTTGCGTAGGTACGCTTGGTGTTTCCGTTACGGAAATCTCGTCGCTCGCCGCAGGTGTGGTTTCAGTCTCAAGCGATACAGTGGGAGAGGGCGTCTCCGGAGCCGTAGGCGTAGGACTTTCCGTAGCAGGGGGAACAGTAGCGGAGGGTGAGGGAATACCGTAAGAGGGGTAAAAATCGTCGGGAAGAGACTCGAAAGAGTACTCGCCGGCAAGAAAAGTACCTTTTAAAACGTTATATGTATCTTCGGCGTTGTGAAGTTCGGGCAAATATGAGAGGTCTTCGAATTGGAATACTACAGAGTCGTCATAAAGACCGTTGCGTGGGTCCATAAAGTAGGCTGTTATAGTAGCTGATGCGCCGTAACAATTTGTATCCAATTCATACCAATGTTGGGAACCCCAGTCGTAGGCGCCTTTTTCCATTGAACGCCATGAGTAGGGAAGTGTTTTTTGTATCATATTGGCGCCGTCTTTGCTTTCTTCGGCTAACGCATGGCTCCACTCCATATTGATGTGCTGTGCGTTGAATACCCAAGAGGGATGTTTTTTGTGAAGAACTCTGAGCATTACTTTGTAACTTTCGGGAAATCCTTGGTTGTTCATGAAAATCTCGAACGCCGGGTCTTCTCCTGTGGGCGCAATATCGTTATAAAAAGTTAAATATTCAGATGAAACGAAACCTGTTCTGTATTGGTTTGCGGCTCTTAAATATTTGACTTCGTACCAGGTGGTGCCGTTGTTGTCGAGTGTAGAACCTGTTACGAGAACTTGTGAATTTTTGGGTAATCTGTCAAGAAGCATGCCTTGTGTGCCTGCGGAAAGTCTGACGGCAAGTGAGGATTCTTGTGTACTGACAAATGCATATCCACGCTTGCTGTCGGCTATTAAAGGAAACCCGATTATTGTTGAAATTATACAGCAAATAAAAGGTAATAAACCGAAAAAAAGAACCGCCGCTCTCTTTGATAAAGAAAGGTGGTTTCTTGCTGCGTTATTTTCTGCGTTTTGTCTTTTGTAAGTAGTATGTATCATTATGCGGAACAACCTTTGTTTTTATTATGTTCTTAATTATAATTATATATATAATACATGTCAAATGAAAAATCTGTAAAAAAAGGCTTCGTTTATTGCCTTTTAAAGCAATGTTTGATATACTTCTATTCGATATTTTGTTATCGCAAAAGTATAATTATTAATTAGAAAAGAGACTTGGAAATGATAGAAGCCAGACAAAATCTTAAAGATTCAAACAGAATCGTTATTAAAATAGGTACATCATCACTTGTGTATGAAAATGGCAAGACTAATCTTAAAAGAATTCAAGCATTGGCAAGAGTGATTTCCGACCTTATGAATACGGGAAAGAAGATAATTCTTGTATCATCCGGTGCTATTGGAATGGGTGTTACAAAGCTCAATCTTGAAGCTAAACCGGCAACGGTTGCAGGTCGTCAGGCTGTGGCTGCAGTGGGACAAGTAAATTTGATGCGTACATACGGCAGAGCTTTTGAAGATTATGGGTATGTACCCGGTCAGGTACTTCTTACAAAAAATATAATAGAAGGCGAAGAGTCAAAGCATAACTCGTTAAATACATTCAATGCATTGCTTGATATGAATATTATCCCTATTGTTAACGAAAATGATACGGTTGCCGTTGATGAAATTAAATTTGGTGACAATGATAATTTGTCAAGCATTGTTGCGAGACTTGTTGGTGCGGATTTGTTGATTATTCTTACTGATATTGACGGCTACTACTCACAAAATCCCAATGAGCACCCGGATGCGGTGTTATATCACAATATTTCCGATTTGTCAGAGAAAATTGAGGAGGCGGCCGGCGGGGCGGGAAGCAAACTCGGCACCGGCGGAATGCTTACAAAAGTTCACGCTTCAAGGCTTGCTGCTGAGGCAGGTATTAATGCTGTTATAGCTAACGGAAATGACCCTGAGATTATTTATGATATATTAAACGGTGAGGATGTCGGTACTTTATTTATTGCATCCCATGAAGATAAGAAGGAGAATTGAAAATGACGGATATTGAAATTCTTAATTATATTACTGAGTATGGTACAAAGGCAAAAAAAGCTTCTTCTGTACTTGCTGTTGCTCCGATTGAAATGAAAAATCAAGCACTTGCAAATGCAGCCAAACTGCTTGTTGAAAAAACAGATTACATTATTGAAGAGAATACCAAAGATGTTGATGCTGCTGCAGCAAACGGTATGTCTGTTCCCATGCAAGACAGACTTCGTTTGACTCCTGCCAGAATAGAAGGTATGGCAGAAGGACTTTTGCAACTTATTTCTCTTGAAGATCCGATAGGTACAATAATAGAAGGTTACAAAAGACCTAACGGTCTTGAGATAATCAAGAAAAGAGTTCCTCTCGGAGTAATCGGTATTATTTATGAAGCAAGACCCAATGTTACTGCTGATGCAGCGGGCTTGTGTATTAAGTCCGGAAATGCGTGCATTTTACGTGGCGGAAAAGAAGCTCTTCGCTCCAATATGGCTGTAGCATCTGTTTTTGCTGAGGCACTTGAAAAGGCAGGATTGCCGGGTGACTGTGTACAACTGCTTGATAATACAGACAGAGATATTGCTACTGCAATGATGAAACTCAATAAATATATAGATGTATTAATTCCCAGAGGCGGTGCAGGTTTGATTCGTTCTGTAGTAAATAATGCGTCTGTACCTGTTATTCAAACCGGCACAGGTAACTGCCATATTTATGTAGATTCTGAAGCAAATATCGAAATGGCAATTTCTGTTGTAATGAATGCAAAGACTCAAAGACCTTCTGTATGCAATGCAATGGAAACATTACTTATTAATAAAGAAATTGCAGAGAAGTTTGTACCTGTTATTGCAACTGAGCTTGCAACAAAAAATGTTGAACTCAGATGTTGCGATGAGACTTATTCTATTATTGAAAAAGCCGGACTTTTGAATTGTACGAATGTAATTCATGCAACAGATGAAGATTGGGATACCGAATATGATAATCTCATACTTGCCGTAAAGCTTGTTGACGATTACAAAGAAGCTGTTGAGCATATAAACAGACATGGTACAGGACATTCTGAAGCTATAATTACAGAGAATTATAACAAGGTAAGATATTTCCAAGATAATGTTGATGCTGCTTGTGTATATGCAAATGCTTCTACAAGATTTACAGATGGCTTTGAATTTGGTTTCGGTGCGGAAATCGGCATCAGTAACCAAAAACTTCACACAAGAGGCCCTATGGGACTCAAAGAATTGACAACAATTAAATATATAATTAACGGTAACGGTCAAGTAAGAGGTTGATATAAAATAGTATTTAATGGTTTTTGAAAACCGTTTTTCTTATTTTGTCACCGAGATTTAAACCGGCGATACCGCAAACAGAACCGATAAGCAAGCCGCAAAGTAGCATTGTAAGTATATCCTTATTAAGCGAAATGCGGCTTTCTAATATCCATCTTATAATGACAACAATAAACATGTAAAAGAGTCCTATAAGAGTACCATTGAACCAGCCCTTTGATTTTGCTGCAGCAGTTGAATAAAACGCAGATATAACTATACTGATAAGTATTGTACTGAAAAGAGCTGGTGGCATATACTCCTCAGGAAAATCAGTAATAGTAACAGCTAACGAAATAATAAAGAAAAGCGGTAAAGATGTTAGTATAGAAATTATTAATCCTTTTAAAAGATAGTAAGTTCTGCTGTGAGAATCAATAATATGCTTCTTTTTGATTTCTTTCGCTTTTTCACGAGCTACTCTTTTTGAAAATGCGCTCTTGTAATTATTTTTTAAATTATTATTGCTCATATATAACACACCGATAAAATAAAGTTTGTAAATATATATGAGCAAATAATCTTGAATATGTATAGAGCTTTAATAATCTGCTGATGGATTATTTGATGTTAAAAAAAGAAGCAGCATTTAAACCGAGTATTTTTTCTTTTTGATCATCTGATAAAGAAAGAGACTCGATAAATTTAATTGATTCGGCAGGGGATTCCCACGGACAATCACTACCCAAGAAAACATTTTCTATTGGATGCTTCTTTAAAATTTTTAATGCAATATTTTTATCATTCATATATGTGGCTGCCATAGCTGTATCAAAATAAACGTTTTCAATACCTGCTAAAAATTCAATAACATCATCCCACATTTTTAACCCGCCAAAGTGTGCTAAAATGATTTTGAGTTTCGGGAATTTTTTAGCAATGCTTGCACTAGCCTCCGGTCTTGCATGTACCTTATTGGGACTATAACAATCCCAACCTGAATGAAAAACAATAGGTAAATCTATATCAGAGCATGTTTGATAAATAGGATAAAGCTTCTCCTCGTCTATAAAAAACTCTTGATAATCAGGATGTAATTTTATTGCTTTTATTGAAAGCGACTTGATCCTGTAGAGTTCATCTATAGCATCCGGATTGTCCGGGTGTACAGAACCGGTAGAAATCATTTCCGGATAAATCTTGTTATTCTCGTATGTGGTATTGTTGATTGTAGACTGTTGCCCTGGGGCAGTAGCAATGTTTAAATTAACAAAATGGTCGATATTCAGTTTTTTCATATAAGATACTGTATCTGAAACAGTACCATTTGTTGCCGGTTTGATACCGGAAATTTTTGCCAGTCGATTAATTGCTTTTTCGGCAATTTTATCTGGAAAGGTATGTGCGTGTGTATCTATTATCATAAGAGTAACTCCTTGTATAAGTAATTAATCCAACTAATTATACAACAACTGATAGATACTGCAAGATTAAAGTCTTGGAAATTATCGTGCTTTTCTTTCGCTAAATGAATAGTGATTTTTATTGTACATGATCAATGCATAATTGATTATGTTTTCTCCAAAACGATACTGAAGCTTATCCATAGTATTTTCTATTGTTTCCAATTTGTCTGTCTTTAAAGAAGTACCCCATAAGTCTAATTGATATGGACTACCGTATGGTACAAGATTAATTGCGCGGACACTGATAGAGCGAATATCGTGAGCCCAATTATATTTCTTTGCAAACAATGCGTAAGCTTGTCTTGAGATAGCTAAGGAGCTTTGGGTAGGTGTTGGCAAAATACACTGAAAATCGTAGTTTTTGAATTCACTGTCTCTGACAGATATTTGTATACCTGTTGCGGCAAGTCTGTTAGAACGTAATTTTTTGCCAACTGTTTCTGATAATGCAAATATTAAATGCCAAGCATCATCGTTACATTTCAAATCGGATGGAGTAGTGATGCCGTGTCCGATGCTTTTTACAGGGGAGGAAAAATCACAATCGGACACAGGGCTGCTTTCGTAACCGTTAGCATATTCCCATAATTGATAGCCGTTCTTACCAAGAGCTTTTTGGAGTTTATCGGGGGACTCTTTTGCTAAATCTCCAATTGTCTTGATATACATTGAGTTGAGCGATTTCAATGTTTGACGACCTACTCCCATCAAATACTCAGCAGGCAATTGCCAAACTGTTTTTTTGAAAGTTTTTTTATCGATAATTGTAACAGCGTTTGGTTTTTTTAAATCTGAAGCAAGTTTCGCAAAAACTTTATTGAAACTGACACCTACTGATACGGTTATGCCCAATTCATCTGAAATAGTTTTTCTTATCATGTGAGCTATTTCTTCACCTGAGCCGAAAAGCTTTGTACTTCCCGTAACATCTAACCAGCACTCGTCTAATCCGAAAGATTCTATTTTGTCAGTAAAGCGATAATAAATATCTCTCGCAGCTTTAGAGTATTTTAGATATTTATCGAAATTTGGTTTGACTGTTATTAGAGAAGGGCATTTAAGCTTTGCCTGCCATATTGTTTCTCCTGTTTGTACTCCGAAATTTTTTGCTTCTTGGCTTTTTGCCAATACAATACCGTGACGATCCTCTGAAGAACCGCAAACTGCAATCGGTTTACCTTTTAAATCAGGATTTTCGGCACATTCTATTGATGCATAACAATTATTTATATCGCAGTGAAGTATTATTCTCTCCATAAAAATCGTCCTTTCTTTGTAAGTTTACTATTGACAATGCAAACGAACAGTTGTATCATACTAACGAACGGAAATTCGCTGTTGTGACGGCATTATAACACGAACGATATTGCGTGTCAATATCTTGTGGCGAAAAATATTTCGCATTGAAATTTCAGAAAGAAGGTTTATTTATGGAAATTGGCGATAAAATCAGAGCTGCGCGAAAAAGAGCAGGCTTAACACAAAAAGATCTTGCTGCAAAGATTAATGTTACAACCAGATGTATTCAATATTATGAGAGTAACATTAGAAAACCTCAAACAACAGAGATGGTTATTAAACTTGCTGCAGCTCTTAATGAAGAAGTAAATTATTTTTTATCCGAGCACGAGCTTGCAATCATGCGTGAAAATGAGATGTTTCTCGGAGAAGCAGAGAGTAAATTTGGTAAGAGCGGTAAAGCTCAGGCAAGGCAGATAATAGAAAATGCACAAGCATTGTTTGCCGGCGGCGATCTTGAAGAAGAGGATAAAGAAGCTTTTTTTCAAGCTATTACCGAGATGTATTTTGAATCTAAAAAGAACAATTCAAAGAAATAATATTTTTTATAAACGGAGTTTTTTGTTTAATTTGTATGGACGATTATATTGTTGAAAAAATTTCTCAATTAAAAAATGAGTATGGCACAAGTGATCCGTTCGAGTTGCTTGAAGCGCTTGGTGTTAAGGTTAAATATAATTATGACTTTACTAAACTTAAAGCATTTTATTATGTCATGTTTGGCTGTCCTTATGTTGTGTTGAATGGGAATATAGACGAATATCAGATAAGAACCGTAGCGGCGCACGAATTGGGACATCATGTATTGCATCAAAGTCTTGCTCAAAATTCGCCTATAAAAGAATTGGGATTTTACGATATGAAATCAGGCCCTGAATATGAAGCTAACGTTTTTGCGGCTAACCTTCTTATTGACGACGAAGAACTTCTTCAAATGATAAACGAAGAATCAGACTTTTACAGTTTGTGTTCGAATATGAATGTATCTCCGGACTTGATGGCTTTTAAAATGAAAACTTTCGTTAAAAAAGGAATGAATCTCAATATACCGGTTTCGTTTAAAAGTGATTTTCTTGCCAGGTAATATATTCCGTTTGAGAAATGAATTGTTTGTACTGTTACAGTACATAATTATTGCACATCCATTATTTTTGAAACGGAAGTGCATTATGAAAGATAAACAACAAAAAAACACAAGAAATGAACCTTTGGGGAATGAAGAAGGATACAAAGATTGTACAAAATTTGCAGAAGACGCTTTTTTGTTTAACCCTATAGCATCGGCAACGGATGTTACAGGATATGTGCAAAGAGTGCCGTATAGTGAATTTGAGGCAAGATCATATGAGGAGATGTTTGATACACCTGTCTCATATGAAAAAGAATAATTTCTTGTAAAAGCAAATTTTAAAACCGTATTACTTTTGTTATTGTTACAAAAGTATGCGGTTTGTTTTTTTGTAAGGAAGAACATTTCGTACCAATAGGTTGCCTAAAAGTACGAAATGACCTTAAAAATTTAATCCTTAAAAAAATTACAAAATTTTCTCAAAAAACTCTAAAAAACTATTGCATTGTAGCAAATTATGGTGTATTATTAGCTTGTCAGTGGCGAACTGAGGTATTTTGGGGTTTTTAGTGGATTTTATTGGTTTAAAAAATAAGAAAATCAAGCTTACAAATCATAAAGATACTTGGATAGACACATTTACTAAAGATAAGTTTTTTAAGAACAAAAGAAAAAGCCTGATATTATTGATTCAGGACAAAGATTTACAAAAGATAAAATTTTTAATTTACAAAAGACTTTTTTGGATACAAAAGAATTAAAGCATTTAGCATACGATTTTGATAATTTCGAAAAGTACAAAAGACAAGTTTATTGAAAGGGGAAAGCGGCAGTGTTTTATGGAGATAGTTTTGTCACCATTGACACAAAAGGCAGGACAGCGATTCCTGCAAAGTTTAGAGAAGAGCTCGGCGATAAGTTTTTTCTTATGCGGGGCTTTGATTTATGTATTTCCGTTTATCCCGCAGATAGATTTGAAAAGCTCAAACAATCTTTTAATGAAATGCAAACATCTAATGAGGCGTACAGAATTTTATCAAGAAGAATTCTTGGTTCTGTTCAAGAGGTAGAGAGTGATTCTCAGGGCAGATTAAGTATTTCACAGCCTCTTCGTGAGTTTGCAGGCCTAAAAAAAGAAGTTCATGTTTTAGGTACAGGTGACCATATCGAATTATGGGATAAAGAAGAGTATGACAAATACTATGAGCAATATTGTACAGGTGATTCATTTGCAGAAGCATCAAAGAGCTTAGCGTTCTAAGGGTGTATGGGTTATGGCAGAGTTCAATCACGCACCGGTATTGTTAAATGAATGTATAGAAATGTTGAATATAAAACCGAATGGTATTTATATTGACGGGACTTTGGGTGGCGCGGGCCACAGTTCACATATTTTAAAAAAATTAGGTAAAGATGGTATATTGATTGGTTTAGACCAAGATATAGATGCTATTAAAGCAGCTTCAGAGCGATTGGAAAAAGTTAAAAATGACAACAAGAGCGAAGCAGAATATGCTGTTGTCAAGACAAACTTTGAAAATATGGCTGAAGCGGCGGCTTTGGTTTTAAAAGAAAAGAACAGGGAAATGAAAGTTGACGGTATACTTCTTGATATAGGAGTATCATCACATCAATTTGATGAACCTGAAAGAGGATTCAGTTATCGCTTTGATGCACCTTTGGATATGAGGATGAATCAAGATGCTGAATTTGATGCGAAAACTGTAGTTAATGAATACTCTGAGCGAGAATTAACAAGAGTAATTCGTGATTATGGGGAAGAAAAATGGGCAGCTGCCATTGCAAAAAAAATATGCAAAATGAGACAGATTGCACCTATTTTAACAACATTTGATTTAACAGAGGCGGTAAAAGCCGCTATCCCGCCAAGAGCGAGGCAGGAAGGCGGCCATCCGGCAAAAAGAACATTTCAAGCAATTCGTATAGAAGTTAACAAAGAGCTTGAGGTACTTGAAAAAGGAATTGATGCAGCACTCGATATTTTGAGCGAAAATGGTCGTTTGTGCATTATTACTTTTCATTCTTTAGAAGATCGAATTGTTAAAAACAAATTTAAACAGGCAGAAAATCCGTGTACATGTCCATCGAGCTTTCCGATATGTGTGTGCGGCAAGAAGTCAAAAGGGGAAGTAATTACAAATAAGCCAATTGTTGCATCCGAAAATGAGCAGTCGGAGAACAATCGCTCTCACAGTGCAAAGTTGAGAGTCTTTGAAAAAAGATAAAGCTAACAAACAATTTGTGATTAGTTAAGAACAAAAGATAACAGGTGGGGACTAAAAATGAATAACAACAGCAATAATGCATATCAATATGATTATGATGATGCATTTGACTATGAGTATGGTAGTACTCCTGAAAAGTATACCATTCCTGAGCAAAAGTTAGTTGAAAAGAAAATTTTACTGACGGAGCTTAAACGCAAAAAAGAAGATAAATTAATAAAAAAGAATATAATTGTAAGCATATTTTTACTTGTGGCGATGGGCTTGACAGTGGCTTTTCGTTATGCATCTGTTACACAAATTAACTACGAAAACCACAAACTTGAGCAAGAGTATCAGCAAAAAGCAGCAATTGTTCAAAATCTTGAAATGGAAATAGAAAGTAATATGAGCATAGCTGAAATTGCTGAAATTGCAGAGACTAAGCTTGGAATGCACAAGCCGTTTGCTTATCAAATTAAATATATAAATGTGGAGACACCTGATCAGACAGAGTACAGGAATACAGAGTTCACAAAAGAAGAAACAAACAAAGATGTTCCTTTTTCAACAAGATTGTTTAATGATATAAAGCTATTTTTCGGAGTGATATAATTACGGGAACGCGTCATATATTTTACCGTATAGGACAGGAGGCATGGTAGGGTGGCTAAGAATTCCCGTAATACTGACAAAAATGTCAGTAATAAAAAACAAAAGAATAATAAGAATGTTTTACAAGCAGTAATGTCATTTGAAAGTGAAGACAGAGACGATAAGATTGCAGGAAAATCTATAGCAGTCTGTGTTGTTGTTATGACTTTTTTGGCCGTACTGCTTTTTCGCTTTGTATATTTTCAATTCATAAAAGGTGACTATTATACTAAAAAGGCATATGCTCAGCAAAATTCTTGGAGAAGTATTTCTGCCAAAAGAGGTACCATTACAGACAGAAACGGTAATGTTTTGGCTATAAGCGTATCTTCATATTTAGTAAATGTTAACCAAAAAATAATAAAAGACAATCCGCCTAAAGATTTTACTGTAGAACAATACAGAGAAAAGATTGCAAAAGGTCTTTCTGAACGTCTTAACATAGACTATAACCAGATTTTAACTAAAATAAAATCCGAAGGCAGATATAAGCTGATTGCCGAAAATATCGACATTAAAGTGGGCGAAGAAATCAAAGCTTGGCTTAAAGAAGAGAAGATAAAAGGTGTTTATGTAGATGAAGACACTACAAGATATTACCCGAACGGAAATCTTGCGAGCCATCTCATTGGTTTTACGGGCAAAGATGACCAAGGTCTTGTGTGCGGTGTTGAGGTCGCACTTAATGATTTACTCACAGGAACAGACGGCAGAATTATTACAGCAGTAGATGCGGCGGGCAATGAGCTTCCGTATGATGAAGTGACAAGGCTTGAACCAAAGGACGGATATAACGCAGTTCTTACTATTGATGCGACAATTCAAAGCATGGTAGAAAAGGCGTTAGAAGAAACGATTAAAGAATATAACGTTATCAAAGGCGGCGCTATTGTTGTTATGCAGCCTGATACTTGTGACCTTCTTGCAATGGCGTCTTATCCCGACTTTAATTTAAATGACCCATATGCAGCACCTCCGGGAGAAGATGTAAGTAATTGGATAGGAAATACGCAAGAAGATGTTAAAAAGCTCTACGAAACAGTATGGAGAAATAAAGCTCTTACTGATACATATGAGCCCGGTTCTACATTCAAATCAATTACTGCGGCAATGGGAATCGAAGAAGGTAAGGTAAATAAAAATTCTATAGTAAACGATGCATATCTTGATATCTCCGGTTGGCAGATTCATTGCTGGAGAAAATACAATGACCATGGTATGGAGACTTTTGCAGATGCGGTTAAAAACTCATGTAACCCGGTATTTTCACGACTTTCACTTGATTTGGGATTGAGTAAATTTTATGAATATGTTGAAGCTTTTGGCTTCAGAAATAAAACAGGTATAGTTCTTTCAGGTGAAGCGAACAGTATTTTCCATACAAATCCTACGGAAATAGACATGGCTGTTACTTCATTCGGCCAGAGAGTTCAAATTACGCCTATACAGCTTGCAACAGCATATTGTGCACTCGCAAACGGCGGCAAACTTATGCAACCGAGAATCGTAAAAGAAATTACAGACAGTAACGGCATAGTAGTAAAAAGCTATGAAAGTCAAATTGTGCGACAAGTAATTTCCGAAAGTACATCAAAACAAGTAATGGAAATGCTTGAACAGGTTGTTGCATCGGGAACAGGAAGTAATGCGTACGTTTCCGGATACAGAGTGGCAGGTAAAACGGGAACTTCGCAAACAACAACATCTGATACCGACGGCAGATACATTGCGTCTTTCTGCGGAATAGCGCCTGCAGATGATCCTGAAGTTGTTATACTTGTAATGCTTGACCATCCCGCGCCGGCAGACGGCTCATCAGCTTCAGGCGGTAAGCACGCTGCTCCTGTGGCAGGTGACCTCATTGAAAAAATACTTACTCACCTTGAAGTAGAAAAAAGATATACTGAACTTGACAGTAACAGCATGATGGTAAAAAAATACGTACCGAATGTGACTAATATGACTTTAGAAAAAGCAATTGAAGAATTAAAAGCAAAAGGTTTTTCTTATGTAATTGCTGATGCTGACGCAAATATTGATTATTCACAAATAACAGTATCTGAGCAGATACCGAGATATAATTCATACGTAATGTCTGGCGCAAGCATCGTACTTTATACAAATACAGAGAGTCCTAAAAAAACTGTGACCGTACCTTATGTAATGGGTTATTCACTCGCCGAAGCCGTAGATACCCTCAATAATCTCGGTATAAATGTTCATGCAAATAACATAGGAAATGTTATTTCACAAAGCATTGCGCCCGGTACAGTTGTAAACAAAGGCTCAATAATAGAGCTTGAACTCATCAATAACGATACGGAGGTAGCCGGATGATGAACTTGTATGATGTTATTTACACAAATAAATTTGATGTAAAATATAATGGTCTTCATGACCTTAAAACGATAAATATTTCCTCAGTGGAAACAGACAACAGAAGCTGTAAAGACGGCGCACTTTTCGTATGCATAGAAGGCTACGTCACAGACGGCCACAAGTACGCACAAAAGGCAGTGGAAGCCGGTGCGGTTGCCGTGCTCGCCAAAAGCCCCGAGTCTTTGGCAAAATATGGGTTTGAGGCGGATGTTCCTGTGTTGTACGCTCAAGATACACGTTACGCCTTGGCTGCTGTCAGCGCCTCTTTATACGGAAATCCGTCGCACGCTATGAGTCTTGTTGGTATTACAGGAACAAAGGGAAAGACGACAACTTCTTATATGATTAGAGCTATATATAAAGCTGCGGGACTTGACACAGGCTTGATAGGCACAATTTGTAATAAAATCGGAGAAGAAGAAATACCTACACAAAGAACTACTCCCGAAGCAAATGTGCTGCAAGCGTTGTTGAATAAAATGATCGAGCGAAAAATTTCCACATGCATTATGGAGGTGTCCTCTCAAGGCTTAAACCTTGACAGAATAGGTTTTTGCAAATTTTCGACAGCAATATTTACAAATTTGTCAAAAGATCACATTGGAGAGAATGAACACGCAAATATGGAGGAGTACGCACAAGCAAAAGCAAAGCTTTTTACAATGTGCAACAATGCATTGATAAATGTTGATAATGCGTATTCGCCTTTGATGATTGAAAGTGCAAAAAAAAGTGAAGCAAAAATATATACATTCGGTATTGACAATGAGTGTGATTTTAAAGCAATAAATATTGAGAAAAATCATAATGGCGTAGAATATGATGTTGTATACAAAAGTGAAAAGTATCATATAAAAGTACCTGTGCCCGGAAAATTCAGTGTGTATAATTCACTTTCTGCCTTTGCTTGCGCATATCTTGAAGGGGTAGCGCCTAAATATGCGATTGAGGCACTTGAAGATGTTTTTATACCCGGTAAGGCAGAAAAAGTGCCTACGGGAAAGGATTTTTCTGTATTAATTGATTATGCTCATAATCCCGACAGTTTTGAAAATATACTTACAACCGTTAATGAATATGCAAAGAGAAGTGTTTTTCTTTTCGGATGCGGCGGTGACAGAAACAGACCCAGAGCTTTAATGGGCGAAACTGCAGGAAAGTTTGCTGATTTTACGATAATTACATCGGATAACCCAAGAAGTGAAGATCCGGAGAGTATAGTCAGGGATATAGAAAAAGGCATAATTCCAACCGGCGCAGACTATATTTGTATAGTAGACAGGCGAGAAGCTATAGAATACGCCTTGAAAAACGCACAGCCGGGCGATGTTATTATTCTTGCAGGAAAAGGCCACGAAGTTGAACAAATTTTTGCAGATAGAACAATACATTTTGATGAAAGAGAAATCGTAAGAGAAATTTTGAAGGGAATGTAAACATGAAAATTACTTTAAATAAAATTGCGGAATATACAGGCGGCAAGGTTTACGGCGACGGAAATTCGGTCGTAACCCATGCGGCTATAGATTCAAGAAAAGCCGATGACAACAGCTTGTTTGTTGCGCTTAAAGGTGAAAATACTGACGGACATAATTATATTGGCAACGCTTTCAAGTCAGGTGCTATGGCAGCAATGGTAAAAAAAGGCTGTTTTGCTATACAAGATGATAACAATTATATAGAAGTAGAAGATACGGCAAAAGCGATGGGTGATATAGCAGCCGGCATTATAAAAGACAGAGGAAACACTCTTATTAAATTGGCAATAACAGGAAGCGTAGGAAAAACTTCTACAAAAGATATGATTGCTTTTGTTTTCTCTAAATATTTTAATACACTGAAATCAGAACTCAATCACAATAATGAGCTTGGTTTGCCTCTTACGGTAATGAAGCTTGAAGATGAGCATGAAGTTATTGTTACTGAAATGGGAATGCGCGGTTTGGGTCAAATAGAATATCTTACAAATATTGTAAAGCCAAATATAGCAGTTATTACCAATATTGGCATTGCTCATATGGAGCTTCTCGGCTCAAGAGAAAATATATTAAGAGCAAAGCTTGAGATATGCAAAGGTATGAATTCTGATGCTACTTTAGTGCTTAACGGTGATAACGATATGCTTTCACAAGAATCTATGGTTCGCAAAATTGTGGCTGAATACGGCGTTATTTGCCCAAATATAGTATATTTTGGTACAGAAGGAAATTCTGATTACATTGCTGAGAAAATACATGGAAGTAATTACTCGCTCTTGACTCCGGACGGCAGAGAATATCAAATAAAACTTAAAGTTCCCGGGGTACATAATGTCTATAACAGTATGGCGGCGATATGTGCGGCAAAAGCGGCAAATATTTCCGTAGAGGAAGCAATCGCTGCACTTAATGAGTTTGGTGATGATGTATCGAGACAAAAAATCATCTACACATCGTGGGGTGTGCTGATTGATGATACATATAATGCGGGACCGGAGTCTATGGAAGCTTCGCTTTCTGTTCTCAAAGAAATAAAAGCAGATGTTAAAATCGCGGCATTGGGAGATATGCTCGAATTAGGTAAAATGACAGAAGAAGCACATCGAAAAGTGGGTAAAATCGCATCGGATTGTGCAGATGTACTTCTTGCAGTAGGTGCGTCTTCTGTGTTATATTATGATGAGTTTTCGGGAGAAAGAAAACTGCATGTAAATGATTCTGTGTCCGGTGCAAATGAGATAGTTGAAATTATTAAAAACTATGTGCAGTGCGGCAAAAGTGTTGCTGTGCTTGCAAAAGGCTCAAATGCTATGAAAATGAATGTAATCTCGGATGCGTTGATTCATAACGGAGGTTTATAAGGTATGACAACTGGTTTAACTATAGCTTTTTTAGCGACAATGGCAGGGGCGGTGATTTTGGCTCCATTTTATATTCCGCTTTTAAGACGTTTGAAATTCGGACAGACGATACGTTATAACGGACCGCAAACACATCTTAAAAAGCAGGGAACACCTACCATCGGTGCGCTGATTTTTATTACTCCTCTAATCGTGGCGGCACTTGTGATGTACTTTTTGGATGTTGCGCCGCAGATTATACCTTTATTATGGACTACTGTGGGTTTTGCGTTTGTGGGTTTTCTCGATGATCTTATAAAAATCCTTAAAAAGAGCAAAGATGGTTTGAAAGCTTACCAGAAAATGGCACTTTTGTTTATTGTGTCGTTAGCGTTTGTATTCTATATAGCGCATAAAAATTATGTGGATAATTCTATAACGATTGAGCTTTTCTCGTGGGAGAAAACAATTGATCTTAAATGGTTATTTATACCGTTTTCTGTTTTAATTCTTCTTTCTACTACAAATGCCGTAAATCTTTCTGACGGACTTGATGGTTTATGTGCAGGCTCTTCTTTTATAGTATTTATTTTATTTGCGGCGATTTCTATAGTTCTTCAGCCGAATGATTCTATTGCGTATTTTTCTGTGGCAATGGCCGGCGGTTTGCTTGGATTTTTACTCTTTAATGCAAATCCTGCGAAAGTTTTCATGGGTGACACCGGTTCTCTCGCGATTGGCGGTGCTATGGGTGCGTGTGCAATTATGATGCAAAGACCTCTTATTATCATTATAGCCGGTTTGATTTTTGTAATTGAGGCATTGTCAGTAATTCTTCAAGTCGGATATTTTAAAATTACAAAGGGTAAGAGACTTTTCCGTATGGCTCCTATCCACCATCATTTTGAGCTTTGCGGCTGGAGTGAGAGAAAAGTTGTTCTAGTATTTTGGATATTTACATTATTGTGTAGTGTTTTGACTTTCTTTAGTGTCAGATAATAATTAAAGCCGAAAGGGGAGGTGTAGCAGATGTTTTCGTCTAAAAAGAAAGAAACAGAAAATAATTCAATGGATGATGTTAAGCGTCGTGTTCGCGAAAGCATTCGCTATAATCAGCCGGATTTTTGGCTTCTTTTATCAATATTGCTTCTTTTAAGCCTCGGAACAATGATGGTTTTCAGCGCAAGTTCTGCTACGGCATATACATCGGATGCCGGTTCTGCTTACGCTGTTTTAAAGGGACAGCTCTTATATGCTGCGCTTGGTATTGTGGCAATGATTTTTGCCAGCTTTGTTAATTATAAATTTATTGCGAGATTCACAATCCCTTTTTTTGTGGTTTGTAATATACTTCTTGTGCTTGTTCAGGTGATGGGTAAAACGATAAATAATGCTAAAAGATGGCTTGAAGTAGGTATTTCTTTTCAGCCGTCGGAGCTTTATAAAATAGCTGTCATTTTGTTTTTGGCGTATGTTTTTTCAAAACCGGGGCTTGCTTATAAAGCTGTGCGTCTTTTGGGTATATTTATATACATCATTCCTATAGGAGTCGGTATTCTTTTACTTGCTCTGCAGCCGCATATCAGTTGCGTTATGATTATCGGTTTGGTTATGGTGGCTATGATGTTTGCCGGCAGAGTGAAGATTCCTACATATCTTTTGATGGCCGGCGGTGTGATTGGCCTTGCAATAGTTGTTTTTGCGTCCGGAATGGTTGACTTTTCGTACATCAGTGACCGCTTTACTTCTTTCTTGGATCCTGAACACGATACATCGGGTGACAGCTATCAGATAATGCAATCGCTATATGCTATTTCTTCGGGTGGCCTTTTCGGAAAGGGTTTTGGTCAAGGTGTTCAAAAATATCTTTATCTTCCTGAACCATATAATGATTTTATATTATCCATACTTGCAGAGGAGCTTGGCTTTGTAGGTGTTGTGCTTGTCCTTGGATTATTTGCTTTGTTTATTTGGCGCGGTTTTAAAATTGCGCGCCATGCTCCGGATAAGTTTTCTTCTTTGACTGCTTTTGGTATTACGATGTTAATTACAGTTCAAGTTTTGATGAATGTTGCAGTTGTAACTTCATCTATGCCTGTTACGGGTATTTCTCTGCCTTTCTTCAGTTATGGCGGTACTTCTTTGACTATTTTGCTGGCCAGCATGGGAATTTTGCTTAACATTTCAAAACAGTCTCATTACGATAAGTTTTAACGTACCTTAAAAGTTATGGCGAGCAAGGCATTTCCGTAATGTCTGCACCTAACGCTTGAAGTTTTAAAGTGAAATCTTCGTATCCACGTTTGATGTAGTCTTCGTCTAAAACTATACTTTGACCTTTTGCAAGTAGGCCGGTTATTATCATTGCTGCGCCGCTTCGTAAGTCGTGTGAATGTAAAGTGCTGCCTCTTAAATGACGGCGGCCTTTTATTTTAATTCCGAAATCTCTGTGTTGTATTTTTGCACCTGTTTTAATTAGTTCGTCTGCGGCATTAAATCTTTTTGGAAATATTTTATCAATAATAATAGTATCTCCCGATGTGACGGCGAGCAGGGGGAGCATTAATGATTGTGCGTCTGTAGGAAAAGAGGGATAAGCGTCTGCGATTATGATTTCGGGTGATTTTAATTTTTTTATTGATGCGCTTTCGCTGACTTCTAAGGTTGATTGTGCTTCGTCATTGAATGTGTATTTGTATTCTTTTATATTTACACCCATCTTTTTTAAAATATTAATGGGCTCACGGAAATGCTCGGGTACACATCCGTGTATTTTCATGCCTTCTCCGACTGCAGCGCCAAGAGTCAGATATGTTGAAGCTTCTATTCTGTCGGGAATTATTCTAAAGGATATATTTTCTGTATTATATGAACGTTGTCCTCTTATTTTGATGTGTGAAGTACCGAGTCCTTCTATATGTGCTCCCAATGCTTTGAGATAGTTGCCGAGACATATTATCTCAGGCTCAGTGGCTGCGTTGTAAATATTTACACATTCTTCTAAACCGGCGGCTGCCATAAGGGAATTTTCCGTAGCACCGACACTTGGAAATTTTAAAAAGACATTTTTTGTATTCTCTGTATTACATTCTGTTCGCGAGAGTTTGCTTTTTATGTATTTGTCGTCTTGTGTTATTTCTATTCCTATATCGCGAAGTGCACTGAGGTGAATGTCTATAGGTCTTTCTCCTATTATGCAACCTCCGGGATATGAGACTTCTGCTTCGCAAAATCTTGCAGTCAATGAACCTAAAAAGGTAATGCTTGATCTGCATCTGCAGGCTTTTTCTGCATTGATTTTTGTTTTATCTGCATTCGCAGCGTCTATTTCGATTATATTTCCGTGACTTCTTTTTATAAACTTGACGTTACAACCGAGTTCTTCTAATATTTCGGCAGTAATCCTGACATCTGATATGTTCGGGCAATTAAAAATCCTTGTTTTACCTTTGTTTATTAATGTTGCTGAAAGTACGGGCAAAACCGCATTTTTGGCTCCGCTTATTAATACATCGCCTTGTAAAATACGGCCTCCGTTCACAGTGTATTTTGTCATATATTTCACCACATCATTGACAAAGCTTTACAAAAACATTATATGGTTTTAAAGTGTGTTTTGTTACTTTTAATATGGCAAACAAATTTTATTTTCAATAATATTTTTGTTGAGGTAAAAGTCAATCAAAATATTCTCAATCTTTCTCATATCAAATCGTGATAATGTGGTGCCTGTTTCATTTTGTTCGTCTGTCATATTAATGAAAAGAATTGGTATGCCGAGCTTGCGAGCAGTATTTTGTTTTAGTTTGGTTTTGGTATCATAGGCTTCGTCTCCGCACTTGCCGAGAATCTCAACATATTTTTCTTTAATAATAAATCGACCTTGCTTATCTTGCGATGCGGATGCACACATCAATCCGAAGTCGGCTCTTAATTTTGTGCCGGGATAAAAAGGCTCGGGGTTAATAAAGAGTCCGCAATTGTCAGCACATACAGAGGCGATAACTTCGTTTTTAGAACGGTATTTTTCACCGTACAAATCAATGATTTTGTTATTAAAAGTGTTTTTTTGTGTCTCGCGCCATGAATTGCTGTATTCGATTTCTTCTTCTTCTTTTTGACTTACATTATACAAATCGTTAATAATTCTGGAATACTCATTTGAAGCTTCAAGCTCCATACAAGCCTTTGTGATTTCATCCTCAACATTAAAATAGTATGTGTTGATATGTTTTGGCAAACTATTAAGACTGTTGCAATACATGGCGGCATTTTGTAAATTGCAATTTAGATTTATCTGTGTTTCAGTTCTTAATTCCAACAAATACTGCAATTGCAAATTATTCATACCAGACATAATTCTATCTGCATTTTTAGTTTTAGACAAACTTCGTTTTTTGTTATTATATGTAATGTTTGCCAGTGTATATGAAAAATTAATTGTTTCTGATTTTTTATTTGTATATGTTTTGTTAGTTTCTCGATATCTAACTTTGCTTTTGGGAATTTCCATTTTGTCTAAACAATCAATAGTTAATTTTGATAATGCGATTACCTTAAGACTTCTTTTGAGTTTAACTAATCTGCGATAAAAGATATCTTCTTCGGTAAAAAATGCTTTAGTAAAAGTCATAAGTATACCTCCTGAAAATATATTGTCGAGATAATACCACAGGTATCGTTTTTTATCAAACGAAAAATTTGATTCTTTTTTTTCGTGCAAAACCATATCTAAAAGGGACGAAAAAAGCTTTGCGTATGCGAACGAGGAGCACGCAGAGCTACTTTTCGTGCAAATATGTACTTAAAAGGGACGAAAAAAGCTTTGCGTATGCCAATGAGGAGCGCGCAGAGCTACTTTTCGTGCAAATATATACTCAAAAGGGACGAAAAAAGCTTTGCGTATGCCAATGAGGAGCGCGGAAAGCTAATTTTCGTGCAAACATGTACTTAAAAGGGACGAAAAACTCTTCGGCTTGCAATAATCAAAACTTGTTGTAGAATAATACGGCGATAAAGCCATGTGAGAGGATGACGCTGATATGTTCAGTGATTGCAAATATGTGATTTTTGATTTGGATGGCACCATTACAGATCCGGAAGTAGGCATAACGACAAGTGCGAAGTTTGCCCTAAGCGAAATGGGATATAAAGAACAAGCAGAGCAGGATTTGAGATGGATGATAGGACCGCCGCTTGCGGATACATTCATCAAAATCACAGGATGTGACAAACAAGAAGCACAACGATTGATTGATAAATACAGAGAAAGATACAGTGTTTTGGGAGTGCACGAAAATACACTCTATCCCGGTATACGAGAGTTAATTCAAGCTTTAAAAAATGAAGATATTATACTTGCAATAGCATCTTCAAAGCCGACTTTATTTGTAGAACAAATTCTCGATGATTTTAATATAAAAGAATATTTTACCGTTGTGCAAGGAAGTGATATGGCAGGTAAACATGTCGAAAAAGAAGATGTGCTCAAATTTGCTATAGAAAAATTAGCCATAGCTGAGAAAGATATAAAAAATACGGTTATGGTAGGGGACAGAAAATTTGATGCTATAGCAGCTAAAAAATTTGGGCTTAAAGCGATTGCTGTTACATACGGTTATGCAGTTGACGGAGAATGGGAAAATATAGAAGTTGATTATTTTGCCCAAACACCGCAAGAGATTCTTAATTATGAGGGATGAAATGGAACCGAATTACAAGATTACAAAATATACATGTTACTTATTTTATATATTGCAAGGCACATTGCTAAACATTGTTCCGGTGCTTTTTGTGCCGTTAAAAGAACAATTCGGATTATCATATATGCAGCTCGGAACGCTCGTTTCCGTAAATTTTGCAACACAGCTTACAGTCGATATCGTGCTCAGTAAAATGGTCGAAAAAAAAGGCTATAGACCGGCACTTCAGATTTCTGCCGCATCAGCATTTATAGGTTACGGAATTTTCGCGTGGTTACCGCAACTTACAGGCTCGCCATATCTGTGGCTTATGATAGGCATGATTTTTATGTCAATAGGCAGCGGATATATGGAGATAACAATCAGTCCGCTTATTCACGCACTTCCCGATAAAGCTAAAGGAAAAAACATGGCGCTTCTTCACTCGTTCTATGCGTGGGGGCAGCTCTTGACAGTAGTCATAACAACTTTGCTGTTAGCAGTTTTAGGCAGACAACATTGGGATATTATAATGACTGGTTGGATGATTTTTCCGGTTGTAGGATTTATATTGTCTTGCATTATGCCGGTACCGGAGATAAAACCGGAAGAAAACAGTGCATACAGCTTTAAAATATTTAAAGAACCAATGTTTATATTGTTTTTATTGATGATATTCTTCGGCGCATGTTCAGAAAACATAATGGTTCAATGGAGCTCTGCATTTATGGAGCAAGCAATGGGACTAAATAAAGTTGTAGGTGATATTGCCGGAATGAGCATGTTTGCAGTAATGCTCGGTCTGTGCAGAGTTGTTAGTGCTATGACAGAGAAAAAAATAAAAATTTATCACTATATGCTGTTCGGCTCATTGCTGGCAGTTTTGTGCTATGTGATAGTGGCAATTACTGACATACCGGCAATTGCTCTTGTGTTCTGCGGATTGACAGGATTTGCGACAGCAATGCTGTGGCCGGGAACCTTAGTGGTGGCTGCCGAGTATTTTCCGAAGGCGGGAGCGTGGTTATTTGCATACCTCGCCATAGCCGGAGACTTGGGTGGTGTTTTGGGCCCGTGGCTCACCGGAACTGTGGCTGACAGTGCAGGGTTAAATGTCGGAATGCTCGTTGCCGCACTATTTCCGATATTGTCAACATTAACAATTGTTATTTATTTGAAAAAGTGTAAATCAAATAAACAACTCCGTAAACTATAGGTTGATGTCCCATATAAATCCAAAGAGAGTGGCGCCCTAAGAAACTCAAAGCTTTGACGGGCGCTTTTTCGTACGGAAATTTAGGCAAAAGAGATTCTTTTTTCTTGTATATTGTGCGACCTAAAACGGTACCAACCATAAACCAACCGAGGTTAGGTACGATAGGGAAGTAATCAGATGCCATATATCCGCGAGTTAAAATACCTAAAGGAACAGTCCAAAATGTTTCCGAACGAACATCCGTAAGAAAAAAGCTCAAAACTATTATTACTACGCCCAATATACCGATGGCCCAAGTGGGAACGAATTTATATAAGGTGTAAAACATCATACATATGCCGAGTAGGTGAAGTACACCAAAGTGTATAAGTATTTCTTCGCCTGCCATGCCGAAGTACATCATGCCGTAAGTAACACCGGTGATTACCATGCCACACAAGAAAACAATGCCTCCGCGGCGAAGACTATGATGACCCAAAGTGACGCAAATGCCGGACATTAATATAAAGAGAAGTCCGCCGTAATCACGAATAATATTAAAAAGGGTAGGAGTGTCATATGACATCATACCAAACATTTGTAAATCATATATCGTATGAACTATAACAACACCCAAAATGCAAAGACCTCTGAAAGCGTCCAGTTCCCATATTCTGTTTTTACTCGCCATAAAAATCACCCGCCACATTATATCACTACCGTACCTAACCTACAACAAAAAATCAACCGAAAACATAAGGCAGAGATTTTATCATATCGCTGAGATGGTCGGTGTAAGTTTTTCGTATTACAGAGGACTCTGCTGTCACATCAATGTTGATTTTAACGGCAGATAATTCATCTTTTCCTAAAAAGATACTTATGCTGCCAAGAATGTCAGAATATACCACGGGAGCAGTTAAGTTATTTGAATGGCGTGTATAATTTAAAGAAAAAGAGTTCTTTTCCCATTTTGCAAGCGTTATATTGATTTTTTTGTCAATTATGCCGTAAATGTTATTTGAGCGACCTTTTGAAACAGAAAAACAATCAACCTTTGTACCGCGCTCGAAAAGAGTATATGTGTTGAAATTTTGAGTCGAATAATTAATAAGTTTCTTGCTGTCGCTTACTCTGTCATTTGAGGTGGGTGAATTCAAAAGAACGGCAACTGCATTAAGATTGTCACTTTCAATAAAAAACACAATACACCTGCCGGCTCCTCCCGTGTAACCCGTTTTCCCGCCGATTACTTCGCTGTATCGTCCTAAAAGCGGGTTTGTGTTTTTTAAATTGTGCCCGTTTAAAGTGATGGAGGAAGTTGCGATTATTTTACGGAAAAGAGGATGCTTGTATGCTTCTTTTGCTATAAGGGCAAGGTCGTAAGCCGTAGTATAATGACCTTCGCGGTCAAGTCCGTGAGGCGTTTTAAAATTAGTGTTTAAAGCACCAATGCCTGCGGCTCGGTCATTCATCATTAAACAAAAATCTTCAATTGTGCCACCTATGTGCTCTGCAATAGCAACAGCCGCATCGTTTCCGGAGTTGAGCATAAGACCGTAAAGTAAATCGTGAAGCGTGATAGTCTCGCCTTCAGCAAGGTGCATCGTAGAGCCCTCTGTATATGCCGCCATCCTGCTGACAGTTACGGTCTCATAAATATCTTCGCAATTTTCAACAGCAATAATAAAAGTCATAATTTTTGTGGTGCTTGCCATAGGAGCTTTTGAGTATGCGTTTTTCTCAAATAAAATACGATCGGTTGACATATCAGAGACGATTGCTCTTGAAGCAGAAAGAACGGGAACTTGAGCTTGCGGCGTTTCTTCATTTGAATTGCCGATGCTGTACGAAATAAGCTTGTTCAGGCGCTTTTCGACATCACCTATACTCATTTGAAACTCCGGCAGTTCGCTCGGGAATTTATCGTTTGCAAATGAAATGCTCGAAAAGTATGCGGAAATTATGTAAGCCGCCGTTGTACCCACAAGCAATATGCACATTATCAATTTTAGGCTTATTTTTTTATGTTTCATTCTATGTAATCCTCCTCTATGTGACAAGCAGTATGTTTATCTATTTATATGAAAGTGCATAATGATAAATGACAAAAAAACAAGTGAAGTGGCGGTGAGTTTTCGTCCCTAAATGGGGGTGAAAAGTACGAAAAAATGCTTTTGACGATAGCCGAGCTTAGGTGGCGGTGGGTTTTCGTCCCTAAATGGGGGTGAAATGCACGAAAAAATGCTTTTGGCAGTGGCCAAGCTTAGGTGGCGGTGGGTTTTCGTCCCTAAATGGGGGTAAAAAGTACGAAAAAATGCTTTTGACGGTAGCCAAGCTTAGGTGGCGGTGTATTTTCGTCCCTAAACGGGGGTGAAAAGTACGAAAAAATGCTTTTGACGGTAGCCGAGCTTAGGTGGCGGTGTATTTTCGTCCCTAAACGGGGGTAAAATGCACGAAAAAATGCTTTTGACAGTAGCCGAGAAGACGCAAATAGCGGTTTTATAAGGAATAATGTGATTGAAAGCGTAGTTTGTTTGTGGTAGTATTACAACATTGTTTTTTAGCTATAAATATGAAAGCGATGTGTGATAATTTATGATTAAAGGCAACAAGATTACTTACAGCAAATTTATAAGAATATTTGTGCTTGCAGTGGTTGTGGCGGCTGTCATTTTTTCTTCTTTGGGAGTCGGAAATGCTGCGGAAATTAACAACCCTTACGGAGTTGTTGTTTCTGACCTTGAGGAAATTGACGGCTTGAAGCATGCAGAACTCTCAGAAGGTGTTAAGAATGTTATCAAAAGAGCCAGACAAATATATGAAATAAAGTGGACGGCGCTTTCTGAAATTGAAAGTTATCCCGGTAATGGAAATAATTTGTTTTTCAGAGAAGGCGTTGAGTATCAAGGTTTACCTTATGGTCAGCCTGTGCACAAAGGTGTTTATGTAGGATTTGGTTGTAGTTTAAATGATTATATTGAAGCAACTCAGGATTTAAACAGTAATATGTATGCTACACGAGGCGAAAATACATGGTACTTCGAAGAATACGGAGATCCCATAAAATACGGTCCGTATTTTGCGACAGATTGCAGCGGATTTGTTTCGTATTGCTGGGGGCTTTCAGGCAGAAATACTACAGGAGTGATTTCTGAAGTTACATATAAAAAAGGCGATAAAGAGTACAAAGATGCCAAGTTTCAATATGTTGGCAGAAATATTAACGAATTAAAAGTTGGATATGCACTCAATAAAGCATATTCACATATTATTCTCGTTTACGATATTGTTTATGACAAATGGGGAGATATCGTGCAAGTGTCAACTTTAGAACAGACACCGCCGTTTATGAGAATGCGTGTATGGGGAGCAGGCGGCAATGCCGGCACATTGCAAGATCTTCAAGCTAAAATTGACGGCAGTGGTTATGACATTATTTGTTACACAGGAATTGATGATGTGAAATTTGAACAATCCGATGCGGTGCCAATTAATAAAGAGCAATACAAAAATAATGTAAGTAACCCGATAAGCGCGACTGTTTCCGACGGCGTTGTTAACGGAGAGGCGATAATAACAGAGGATACATATGCACTTGAAGGTTGGACATATAACACAAAGAACATCAAGAAAGTAGAATATTCCGTAGATGGCGGCGATTGGAAAAAAGCCGACACCGAAAAGTGCGGAGATATACTGAAATACAAAGCTCCGTCTCAGCTTAATGTTAGAGGCAGACATACAGTAAAGGTGAAAGGTACTACATCTGACGGCGAATATCAAATTGCCGAGTTTGTTGTGCGTAAAGCTGACGCGGATTACAGTTTTCTTGCTTGCTTTGATGAAATGACAGGGCTTGTTATGGATTCATCTAAAACAACTGTTGCAAAAGGTGAACTTGATTTGGATGCTCCCGATGAAGCGAGAATTTCGATGAATGGTTGGGGCGTTTGCACAGAGTCAGTGAGAAGTTTTGAGTATAGAATAAACGATGGTCTTTGGACAACTCTTGAAACGGATTTCAGACTTGATGTTTATAAGAGTGTAAAAGCATACAAACCGTATTGTGATGCATTCAACTCTTTTGGTGGAGTTATAGGTCTTTCACATCTTGAAGGCGGAGAGACATACACAATAACAGTTCGTGGTGTTACAAAAACTAATGATGTTTTTGAGTTTGCAAGTATTAAAGTTAATTTAGCTCCGGAAACTGTTGAGATTTTTGGGTTTGAGATGTCAAAAGATTTATTTTATACTATCATCATTGGCGCGGTTCTTCTTGTTTTGGTAATTATTGCCATAATTGTTATTTTGATAATTAAATCAAAAAAGAAAAAGGCGCAGAAAAAAACTGATGCAACTGCGGTTGCTGATGTGCCTCGAAAACAGCTCGTATTAAACTGGCATAAAAAGACGGAGGATTTATTTGAAATTGTTCTTCCCGAGGGCTTCTGTTTCAGAAGTTTTGATGGCAGTGAAAAGGATATTGACGCATGGCTTGATATAGTTCAATACGGTTTAACGAATGGCAAGCAAACAGTAGAGGTGTTTAAATCAGCAATGGAAGGTCATCCTGATTATTTGCCTGAGCATGTATATTTTGTGGAAGTAAACGGTGTGGCGTGCGCGACAATTTCCGTATTTTGCAATGATGAAACAAAACACGGCTATGTGCATATGGTGGCGGCTAAACCTGAGGTTAGAGGCAAAGGTGTAGGCACTGCACTTGCTAAATTTGCTGTGAATAAATTGATTGAGGGCGGTATGCAAGAAGCACACCTTACTACGGATGATTTCAGGATACCGGCTATCAAGACATACTTAAAAGCAGGGTTTGAACCATGCCTTGAAGGTAGTGAGGACTTTGCGTCTCGTTGGGAAGCAATATATGCTAAAATTAACGCTTGACGAGCAAAAAAAGCGGTGTTAAAATTCGATTGTAATTAAATAAAGTTCGGGGAGCTTGTAAGACAGGCTGAGAGGAAGATACCAATCTTCGACCCTTTGAACCTGATTTGGGTAATTCTAACGCAGGGATGGGACTTAAGCGATTAAGACGTATTCTTACGGGAGATATCTTCACAGGTATCTCCCGATTTTTATTACACATCTTTGAATGGTAAATGAGATAATTGAAAGGTTGGCGGAATTATTTATGAAAAAAATATATGATATATTTTTTAGAGGCAGTGAGGTTGCTCTTTGGGATGATATTTCGGAAAATTGGCCGCTCGTTTTGAGTGTTGTGCTTGTATTGGTTGCTATAATTGCTGTTTGTGTTATTTTAATTAAAAAGAAGAAAAGTAAAGCAGCGGCAAATTCCGTAGGAGAAGAACAAAAGCCACTTGTCAAAAAGCCGCTTTTTGACATACGCTCACTGTCGTTCGCGGCCATGTGTCTTGCGGTAGGTTTTGTTTTATCTTTTATTAAAATAGTCGATTTGCCGCAGGGTGGGGGAATTACTCCTGTGAGTATGTTGCCTGTGATTTTATTTGCGTACATATATGGCCCTAAAAGAGGCTTTTTAGTGTCCTTCGTGTACTTCTTGTTGCAACTTTTACAAGGTGTATATTTCTTGAATGTTGTACAATTTTGTTTTGATTATCTTTTTGCGTTTGCACTTATCGGCGTGGCAGGATTTTTCAAAAAGAACATATTGCTTGGTGCAATCGCGGCACATCTTGTAAGATATGCTTCTCATGTTATCGCGGCATATGCATTCTTTCGTGAGTTTAACCAAACGGGAATCAACGATACAGCATATTGCCTCATTTACAACAGTTTTGTGCTGATTGAAATGGTGGCTTGCGTGATTATATTGTTGATACCGCCTGTTAAAAAAGGTATAGAGAAAATAAAACGCAATCTTCAAAAAACTGTCCGCTGATTATTGACAATTATTGCGGATATTCAAAATCGGCATCGATGCCTGAATAATTGTTTAAAGTATGCAGATACTCTCTGCATATTTTTTTTGCGCTTTCAAGCTCAAGCTCTCTGTAATTGCCGCACTCTTCTTCGGAAGCGCCGAAAACCTCTCCCGTGTAGTCTATAATATCTTTTAATACTTTTTTGAGCGTGTCCATAACTGTTTTCTTGGGCAAATCTCTTGTGAGTAGATAAAAACCTGTTCTGCACCCCATAGGGCCGAAGTAAATAATATTTTCACTTACATCGCTGTTTCTTATAAATGTAGCAATCATATGCTCTGTCGTATGCATCTCTAAATGACTCATATAATCGCCTGCGTTAGGCTTCTTGACTCTTAAATCAAAAGTCGTTATATCACCGTCGATTCTTGAAACATACATACCCGGCACTATTTTTTTGTGATCTACTTGAAAACTTGTTATTCTCTCCATGACATTGGCAACTCCTTTTATCAATTCCTTTGGAAATATGGGGAATTATAACAGAATAGGTGAGGGAATGCAAAACCTAAATGATAATTCGTTTTTCTCCCACAGAAATGGGCTTTTTACAGAGAAAAAACTCTTTTGTAGTACTTTCTAATTGAAAATGACTCTCTAAAGTAGTCTTTTCTCCCACAAAACACCGCTTTTGTTCGGAAAAATTTTTGAGTTTCTCCCACAAATCAGCCGTTTTTGTACAGAAAAAGCGACCGCGCATGAAGTAAATAATATATAAAATGCAAACTTCTGGCGTGCGAGCCTTTCCGTATAGGGAAATAAGTTTGCGTTGACAATATATTAAAACGCAATTATAATAATATTAATAACAATTATCATTATTGTTATTGCGATTCCTAATACAAGGAGGCTCAATGGTATGAAAAAATACAGCAGACAGCGCGAAGCCCTTTTAACTGAATTAAGAGGCAGGTACGACCACCCCACAGCAGAGGACTTGTATGTAAGCCTCAGAAAAGTTATGCCAAATTACAGTCTCGGCACAGTTTACAGAAATCTCGCAGACTTGAGTGCAGAGGGTGTTATATTGAAAATCACTTCAGGTTACGGGCCTGAACGCTATGACGGAAATATAAAGCCGCATGGCCACTTTACGTGCCAAAGTTGTGGCAAGGTGTACGACCTTGCAGGCTTTTATGAAAAACACATTGACGGACAGCAAATGATGGCAGAGTTGCAAAACAGCGAAGCTGCCAAAGATATTTCGAGTATAAATGAAATAAGAATAATGCTGTACGGTACATGTACAAATTGCTGATAAAACAATAATATTGAGCAATAAAGCCTTCTGATTCATATATTAAAATATAGTATATGAATTGAGAAGGTTTTATTTTTATGATATATATGGATAATGCGGCAACAAGTTGGCCTAAGCCGCAATCAGTAAAAGAAGCAGTAATAGAGGCAATAAATAATGCCGGAAATCCAGGCAGAGGAACGCATCCGTACGCAGTATGGTCATCGCTAAAATTAGATGAAGTAAGGCAAAAAACAGCAAAAATGTTTAATATATCAGACCCAATGAGGATTGCCTTTACTCTTAACGCTACACACTCGTTGAATATTGCTGTAAACTTATGTTACGGTAAAATTGTGACAACTGCAATGGAGCATAACTCTGTGTTGAGACCGACTGTCTCAAGAGGCTATTATCACATAGTTGAAGCCGAGCTGTGCGGCAGTTTGAATTATGATAAAATAATTAACAGCATAACAGAGCTTACAGGCGCAGTTATAATGACACACGCTTCCAATGTAACGGGCGAAATTTATGACATTGCCAAAATTGGCGAAATTTGCCATAAAAGGGGAGTTCTTTTTATAGTCGATTGCGCACAAAGCGCAGGCATAATACCAATAGATGTTCAATCTATGAATATAGATATTTTGTGCTTTACAGGACACAAAGGTCTTTTTGGTATACAAGGCACAGGCGGCATTTATATAGGGCCGAATGTTTCCGTAAGACCGTTTATGTCAGGCGGTACCGGCAGCCACAGCTTCTTGCTTAAACAACCTACGGAAATGCCTGATTGCTACGAGGCAGGTACTGTTAATACACACGGAATATCTGCGCTCGGGGCAGGCATAGACTATGTTGCAAAAATAGGGATAGAAAAAATGAGAGATATTCATACAGCATTGTGGAGATATTTTTCGGTTGAGGCACAAAAAATTAAAAATATTACAGTATATGGGGTAAACCCTGATAAAGATGATGTGTTAAATGCAGGCATAGTTTCACTAAATATTAACGGACATTCTCCGGCTGATATAAGTACAGAGCTTGCAGAAGCCGGAATATCAACAAGAGCAGGTTTTCATTGCGCTCCGCTTGCACATAAGACTTTGAAAACAGATACTTGCGGCGGTACGGTAAGATTCAGTATGAATCATTTAAATACAAAAAGTGATATTGATAAAGTGCTTGGCATATTGCGTGAAATGGCTTGAAGGTATATAATCCTAAATAGTAAAATTTTAACAAGAAAGGAAACTGGTATTATAATGAAAGTAGCAGTAAACACATATAGTTTTGCAAGAGCAAAAGATAAAGAAGGCAATCCATTTTCTCAAACGGAAATGATTAATATGGCAAAGGAAATGGGTTTTGATGCCGTTGAAATTGTAGGATTGATGCCGGGAGATATGCCCTTGGATGAATATGCAAAAGAGCTTAAAGCTACCGCAGAAAAAGCAAATATTGAAATATCTTGTTATACCGTAGGAGCGGACTTGCTTGCAGAGGGTGAAGTTGAGAGAATAAAAAAAGAGGTAGATATAGCAAGTATATTAGGTGTTCATTTTATGAGACACGATGCTACATGGGTTTGTCCTGAGGGTAAAACTTTGGAGGACGTGCTCCCGACCATTGCTTCTGCTTGTCGTGAAATTACAGAATATGCACAGACAAAAGGTATACGCACGATGGTTGAAAATCACGGATATTTTATGCAAGACAGCGACAGAATGGTAAAATTGTACAAAGCTGTCAATCATGCCAATTTCGGTTTGCTTTGCGATATGGGTAATTTTATTTGTGTTGATGAAGAAAATACATCTGCTGTTAAAAATGTTTCTCCGTATGTTATTTATGTACATGCCAAAGACTTTTTGCGCAAGACCAAAGAAGAATGCGCAGAAAATGTTCCGACAGGTTTTAAACCCTCGAGGAGCGGTAATTATTATTGGTGCGGCACGATAGTGGGAGAGGGTATTGTAAATGCTAAAGAGTGCATAAAGATATTGCAAGAAGCGGGGTATGACGGATATATTTCCGTAGAATTTGAAGGACAGCAAGAAGCCCTCGCAGCGATTCGAAAGGGACTTGAAAATGTAAAAAATTACATAATTCGTACTTGATAAAAAAGAGTGAAAGATGTACAATAAGCTGTGGACGTTTTGTCTACAGCTTTTTTGATTAAATAATACTAAGATAAGGTGGCGTTTTTTGAAATGAATTTTTTAGAGCAAATTTGCGAAAGAGCAAAGAAAGACATTAAGACAATTGTTCTTCCCGAGAGTGAAGATATCCGTACAATAAAAGCTGCGGCTATGGTACAAGAAAGAGGCATTGCTAATATCATTTTGGTAGGCGATCCCGATAAAATCAGCGAGTTGGCTGCAGGTTTGGATATTTCAAAATGCAGAATCGTTAATCCCGCTACATATGAGAGATTCGATGAGTATGTTAATGCTTTCTATGAGCTTAGAAAAGCTAAAGGAATGACACCTGAGAAGGCAGAAGCTATAATGAAGGATTATGTATACTTCGCTACAATGATGGTTAAAATGGGAGAAGCTGACGGTATGGTTTCAGGCGCAGCTCACTCAACAGCAGATACAGTAAGACCTTCACTTCAAATACTTAAAACAAAACCCGGCACAAGCATGGTTTCAGCATTTTTCGTAATGGTAGTTCCTAACTGCGAGTACGGTGCAAACGGTATTTTCGTATACGCAGACAGCGGTCTTGTTGAGAATCCTTCTTCAGAGGGTCTTGCGGACATCGCTATTGAGTCAGCTAAATCATTTAAGCAACTCGTTCAAGAAGATCCTATCGTTGCTATGCTTTCATATTCAACATACGGTAGCGCTAAGAGTGAGCTTACACAAAAAGTTATTGATGCAGCAAACCTTGCTAAAGAAAAAGCTCCTGATCTTATGCTTGATGGCGAGCTTCAAGCAGACGCAGCATTGGTTCCTGCTATCGGACAATCAAAGGCTCCCGGAAGCCCTGTTGCAGGTCATGCTAATGTTCTTGTATTCCCTGATCTTAACTGCGGTAACATTGCATACAAGCTCACACAAAGACTTGCTAAAGCTGAAGCTTACGGTCCTATTCTTCAAGGTATTGCAAGACCTGTTAACGACCTTTCAAGAGGCTGTTCAGCAGAGGACATCGTTGGCGTTGTAGCTATTACAGCTGTTCAAGCTCAAGAATAATAATATAAGTTAATAAAACTCAGAAAGGCGGAGAGTTATGAATATTTTAGTTATTAACTGCGGTAGTTCATCACTTAAATATCAGCTTATCGATTCATCTAACGAAAACGTTCTTGCAAAAGGACTTTGTGACAGAATCGGTATCGCAGATTCATTTATTAAACAAACAGTAACAGGTAAGGATGCAACAGTTATTAATGTTGATCTTAAAGACCATAACATTGCTATTGCAGAAGTTGTTAAAGCTTTGACAAGCAAAGAATACGGTGTTATTGAAAGCCTTGCAGATATTTCTGCTGTTGGACACAGAATAGTTCACGGCGGAGAGAAGTTCTGTGAGTCAGTTATCATTAATGACGAAGCTATGAAAGCTATTGAAGATTGCGTGCCGTTGGCTCCTCTTCACAATCCTGCAAACATCATCGGTATCAAGGCTTGCCAAGCAGCTATGCCCGGAGTACCTCAAGTAGCAGTATTTGATACAGCTTTCCATCAAACAATGCCCAGCGAAGCATTTATGTATGCGCTTCCTTATGAGTACTACACAAAGCACAGTATTCGTAAATACGGCTTCCACGGTACATCACATAAGTATGTAGCAGAAAGATGTGCAGCTCTTATGGAGAAACCTATCGAAGATCTTAAGATTATCACATGTCATATCGGTAACGGCGGCAGCATTGCAGCAGTTAAGGGTGGTAAATGTATGGATACATCAATGGGATTCACTCCTCTTGATGGTCTTGAGATGGGAACAAGAAGCGGTATTCTTGATCCTGCAGTTGTACTTTTCCTTATGGAGAATGAGAATCTTTCTTCAAAAGAAATGAATACAGTTCTTAATAAAAAATCAGGTCTTGCAGGCGTTTCAGGTGTTAGCAGCGACATGAGAGATGTAACTCAAGCAGCTAAAGAAGGTAATGAGAGAGCTAAGTTGGCACTCGATATTTTTGCTTACAGAGTTAAATCATATATCGGTCAATATGCAGCTGTTATGAATGGTGTTGATGCTATCGTATTTACAGCCGGTATTGGTGAAAATGACATTGCAACACGCTTTGCTTGTGCAAGCGGTCTTGAGTATCTCGGTGTTTCAGTTGACGCTGAAAAGAACAACGTTAGAGGCGGCGAGGTAGAGATTTCCGCAGACGGTTCAAAGGTAAAAGTATTTGTAATTGCTACAAATGAAGAGCTTGCAATAGCAAGAGAAACTGCCAGACTTACAAAATAAAAATAATGCTTGACAACAGGCGCATAAATGTATATAATCCGTCTGTTGCTTTATGAGCATAAGACTGTTTCGGCAGTGTAATACACGGGAGGTGTAAATAAGATGATTTGTCCTAAGAGAAGATGGTCAAAGGCGAGAACTCGCACAAGAAGAGCAAACTGGAAATTGGAGGCTCCTAATCTTGTAAAGTGTCCTCATTGCCACGAATTCAAATTATCACATACGGTTTGCGGCAACTGCGGTTATTACAAAGGCCGTGAAGTCGTTGCAATGGCTGAAGATGAGAAATAATATCATTCAGTTTGTGAATTGAGACATGACAAACCCGGCTGATGTCATAGAGACATTATGCCGGGTATATGTTTTTTATGGAGTTTTTAAATAGCTTACGTTGAAGCTTATTTGGAGGTGAAGGATAAATGAGCAGACAAGGAACAGTTGCCATACTTGGCCGCCCTAATGTCGGTAAATCGTCCTTTTTTAACTATGTTGTAGGTAAACGTGTTTCGATAGTGGAAGATATTCCAGGCGTTACGCGAGACAGAATATATGAAGAAGTAGAGTGGAGCGGCAAGCGTTTTACTCTTATTGACACAGGTGGATTGGAGCCGCAATCTACTGATACAATTCTTCAGCAGATGAAGCGACAAGCAGAGCTTGCCGTTGAACTTGCTGATGTTATTTTATTTATGTGTGACATGAAAGACGGCGTTACCGCAAGTGATATGGATATAGCAACTCTTATTCGCAAGACTAAGAAGCCTGTTATTCTTGTAGTAAACAAAGTTGATAAAGTAGGTGAGCCACCGGCTGATATTTATGAGTTTTATAATCTCGGTTTGGGTGATTTTTATTCTATTTCGTCAGCACATGGCTTGGGCATAGGTGAAGTGCTTGATGCAGTTCTTGAAAATTTGCCTGATTATAGCGATGATGATGAAGAAGGTAATCTCATCAGAGTAGCTGTCGTTGGTAAGCCTAATGCCGGCAAATCCTCTCTTATTAACAGAATTCTCGGAGAAGAGAGAGTTATTGTAAGTAATATACCCGGAACTACAAGAGATGCAATTGATACTTATGCCACCAAAGACGGACAGGATTTCTGTTTTATCGATACGGCAGGTATGCGTAAACGCGGTAAGATTACAGATAACATAGAGCGTTACAGTATTATGAGAAGTTTAACCGCAGTAGACAGAAGTGATGTTGTGGTTATTATGATAGACGCACAAGATGGTGTCACTGAGCAAGATACGAAAATTGCAGGCTATGCCCACAATAAAGGCAAGGCTTGTATAGTGGCCATCAATAAGTGGGATTTGATTGATAAAGAAACAAATACAATGGACGAATATAAAAAGACAGTACAAGACAAGCTTGGATTTATGCTTTATGCGCCGGTTGTATTTATTTCAGCACTCACAGGCCAAAGAGTAACAAAGCTCTATGAAATGATTAAATTTGTAGCAGATCAAGCGGCACAAAGAATATCTACGGGAATGCTCAATGATGTTCTTAATGAAGCAGTGGCGATGGTACAGCCTCCTTCTGATAAAGGCAAGAGGCTCAAACTTTACTATATGACTCAAATAAAGGTAAAACCGCCCACGTTTGCAGTATTTGTAAACAGAGCAGATTTGGCGCATTTCTCCTACATGAGATATATAGAAAACAGGATAAGAGAAAACTTTGGTTTTGAAGGTACTCCGATAGTGTTTAAAATCCGAGAAAAAGACAGCACCGATGTGTAAGATTTAGAGGCGAAGCATATGATGTACTACTTATTATTAGGAATTGTTGCTATAGTTGGTTATTTGTTGGGCAGCATAAATACTGCGGTAATTTTATCCAAAATTGTATATAAACAAGATATACGAACACAAGGCAGCGGTAATGCCGGAATGACAAATATGAATAGAGTATATGGCAAGAAAGCCGCACTCTTTACATTTTTGGGGGATTTTTGCAAAGGTATTATAGCAGTCCTTCTTGGCAAGCTTGTACTTGGTTTAGCAGGATTTGACAGCTCTTACGGTGCTTGCATTGCGGGTGCACTTGCTGTAATAGGTCATAATTGGCCGGTGTACTTCGGTTTCAAAGGCGGAAAGGGTGTGCTCACTTCTTTTTCAGTGCTATTAATAGTAGTGCCGATACCGACATTAATCGTGTTTGCGTTGTTTGTAATTTTGGTTGCAATAACAAAATATGTGTCTTTGGGATCTATGATAGGTTCATTTGCACTGCCTGTGATAGTATTTTTTGCCGGAGATTATTTATTGAGTGTTAGCGGATTAACTCCTATATTTTATTTGTGTGTTTTTGTGGCGGCACTTATTATAATAAGACATCATGCCAATATAAAAAGACTTATAAAAGGCGAAGAGTCAAAGTTGAGCTTAAAAAAATAACAATTTGTTTTGCTCTAAAATATTATTTGAACTAAAAAGGCAACGAGTGCGGCGCCTACGGCAACGGTAAGCAAGCTTCGCTCAAAAAAGGCGAGGAGCAAAGCTACGGCAAGTCCTGCGGCAGCAGATGTCATAGATGATGTAGAGTATAAAATGGCAGGAATTGTCATTGCTGCCAAAACTGCATAGGGTATGTAATAAAAGAATGACTTTAAAAAGTTGTTCTTTATTTTTTTTCTGAAAAGAACAAAAGGAAGCATACGAACCAAATATGTTATGCCTGCCATAATAAAAAGCGCAATAAAGAAATACTTAAGCTGATTCATTTGCGTCATCCTCCTTTTCTTTTACAGGGCACAGTACAGCGAAAAGTGCTGCGGTTACAATCGCGCAAATAATAATCGAAAAGCCTTCAGAAATATAATTTGATATTGGAGTGTATTTAATCAAGCAACTCAAGGCTGCTGCGGTTAAAACAACTCCGAGAACGGCTTTGCTTTTTTTAGCAGGTGGTATAATAATCGCAATAAACATTCCGTAAAT
The DNA here is from genome assembly GCA_045125595.1 of Candidatus Egerieisoma sp. Lineage (GTDB taxonomy): Bacteria > Bacillota > Clostridia > UBA1212 > UBA1255 > Egerieisoma. The sequence continues at coordinate 14,626 of JBGVNN010000049.1, read as the reverse complement.
TGCAATACCTAAGCTTGATACTAAATCAGACGGTAATATTTGTCCTAAAACAGCTCCGGCAAGCGTACCTGTAGTCCAACCAATATATGGTAAAATTGCCAATGCTCGCATGTATTTGCGACTGATTGACGGATAGCTTGAAGCAACCGCAAATATTTCATCTGTAATAAATGCAGATAAAAAGAATCTGTCTAATAATGTAAAGGAATTGTCTAACTTTTGCGAAAGGGAAATAGACATCAAAGCGTAGCGAATGTTAATAACGAGCTGCGCCAGGGCGATTTCCGCAAAAGGAGCAAGAGCAGCCATAAGCGTAACGCCTGCGAGCTGACCTGCAGATGTTAAGTTTGTCATTGAAATCAAAAGTGCCTGCCAAATCGCAAAACCGGCGGTGACAGTTGAAAGGCCAAAAGCAAATGATACTGAAAAGTACCCCAAACCGATGGGCAAACCGTCTTTTAAGCCTTTATTTATATCAGTATTTTTTGAAAATAATTTTTTCATTAATACGTTTCTCCTTGGTAATGTGCTTAAGCTGTAAAATTTTAACACTATGATGGGTGTAAAGCAAGCAGTAAAACGCTAAAAATGGCAAAAAAACAGTTGCGATATAATGCTGTTTGTTATAAAATATAGGTTGACGCATTGGGTAAGTGCGTATATTGTGCTATGCAATAATGTATTAAATATATTTTACGGAGGATTCGGGAAAATGATTGACATTAAAGTGCTCAGAGATAATCCGGAGGCTGTTAAGGAGAATATAAAAAAGAAGTTCCAAGACCACAAGCTTGTTTTGGTTGATGAAGTTTTGGAATTGGACGGCAAAAACCGTGCAGCAATTCAGCGCGGTAATGACGCGAGAAAAGAACGTAACGATATAAGCGGTCAAATCGGTAAGCTTATGCGTGAGGGTAAAAAAGACGAGGCTGAGGTATTAAAAGCTAAAGTTGGTCAGATCAATCAAGAATTGGTTGATATTGAGGCTAAAGAGGCTGAATATGAGGCGGCTATTAAAGAGCGTATGATGAAGATACCGAACTTCTTGGACGAGTCTGTGCCGATTGGTAAAGATGACAGCGAGAATGTTGAAGTACAAAAGTATGGTGAACCTTTTGTACCTGAGTATGAGATACCTTACCATACAGATATTATGAGCGCATTGGGCGGCATTGATCTTGATTCAGCAAGACGTGTTGCAGGTAACGGTTTCTATTATCTCTTGGGAGATATAGCAAGACTTGAGTCAGCAGTTCTTGCGTATGCAAGAGACTTTATGATATCTAAAGGTTTCACATATTGCATACCTCCGTTTATGATAAGAAGTGACGTTGTTACAGGCGTTATGAGCTTTGAAGAAATGGACGCTATGATGTATAAAATAGAGGGTGAGGACTTGTATCTTATCGGTACGAGTGAGCACTCAATGATCGGCAAGTTCAAAGACCAATTTTTACCTAAAGCAGAGCTTCCGTATACAATGACATCATATTCACCATGTTTCCGTAAAGAAAAAGGCGCACACGGTATCGAAGAGCGCGGAGTTTACAGAATTCACCAATTCGAGAAGCAAGAAATGATAGTTGTTTGTGAGCCTGAGGACAGCAAAGAATGGTATGAGAAAATGTGGTCATATACTGTAGAGCTTTTCCGCAGTATGGATATACCGGTAAGAACTTTGGAATGCTGTTCCGGTGACCTTGCTGACCTTAAGTCAAAGAGTGTTGACGTTGAGGCATGGAGCCCAAGACAAAAGAAATATTTTGAGGTTGGCAGTTGCTCAAATCTCACTGATGCGCAGAGCAGACGTTTGGGTATCAGAGTTAAGGGTGAGAAGGGTAATTACTTTGCTCACACCCTTAATAATACTGTTGCAGCGCCTCCGAGAATGCTTATCGCACTTCTTGAGAATAACTACAACGAAGACGGCAGCATAAGAGTACCTGAGGTACTTCGTCCTTATATGGGTGGCACAGCGGTTATTCAAAAGAAAAAATAAAAAGGGGATACCGAAATGAGAGAAAACGTAGAAGTTTTCGTAGAGGTATGCAGAGATGATGTTCAAATCCCCGAGTACGCCAGAGAAGGCGATGCCGGAATGGATGTGAGAGCTGCGGAAACTGTTGTGATAGCTCCGGGCAAAACGGTGCTTGTACCGACAGGATTAAAGGTTGCTATACCTGACGGTTATGAGATACAGGTAAGACCGAGAAGCGGACTTTCGCTTAAAACTCCTTTGAGAGTTGCAAATGCTCCGGGGACAATAGATGCGGGATACCGTGACGAGGTTTGCATAATAATGCAAAATACATCTCTTGATACGGATATAACAATAAATAAAGGTGACAGAGTTGCTCAGTTTGTGCTTCAAGCAGTGCCGAAGATTTGTTTTAAATCTGTAGATAACGTTAAAGCAATCGGCTCGGACAGAGGCGGCGGCTTCGGTTCTACGGGAGTAGGTTGAGTTTTATGAGTGACTTTAAATATACTTTAAGCGCAATCGGACAGGATTCGCATCGTTTTACGGACGAAGATAAGCCCCTGATACTTGGAGGAGTTGTTTTCGAGGGTTGCAGAGGTATGCTCGCCAACAGTGACGGTGATGTCGTACTTCACGCATTGACAAATGCTGTTTCTGGGTTGACGGCACGGAATATTTTAGGTGCGCCCGCCGATGAGCTTTGTAAAAAAGGTGTGACAGACTCAACAGAATATTTGAAACTTGCACTTGATGATTTAAAAGCGAAAAGTATGAAACTTGTGCATATTTCCGTATCAATAGAGTGCAAAAAGCCGAAAATTACACCGAAAGTTGCAAGTATGCGAGAAAAAATAGGTGAGCTTTGCGGTATTGCACCGAGTGAAGTGGGAATTACTGCTACTACAGGAGAAGGACTTACGGACTTTGGTCGTGGCGAAGGTATTGCAGTAATTTGTATTGTAACAGCGATAAAAGAATAAACATATAATTTATTGAAAGAATAATGGAGGAAAATTATGAAAAAGTATAAAGTTGGTATTATAGGTGCTACAGGTATGGTTGGACAACGTTTTATGTTGCTTTTGGAGAACCATCCTTGGTTTGATGTAGTAGTTTTGGCAGCAAGCAGCAGATCAGCAGGCAAGCCTTATGTTGAGGCAGTTGGTCAAAAATGGAATATGAAAAAAGAAATTCCTGAGAAATACAAAGACATGATAGTTTGTGATGCACAAGCTGATGTTAAGAAAATTGCTGAGACTGTTGATTTTATTTTCTGCGCAGTAGATATGAAAAAAGACGAGATTAAAGCTCTCGAGGAAATGTACGCTAAAGCAGAGTGCCCTGTAATATCTAACAACAGCGCAAATCGTTTCACACCTGATGTTCCTATGATAGTTCCTGAGATTAATCCTGAGCATGCTGCGATTATCCCTTATCAAAAGAAACGTCTCGGTACAAAGAGAGGATTTATTGCAGTTAAATCAAACTGCTCACTCCAGAGCTATGTGCCCGCACTTCATCCTTTGAGACAATTTGGTCTTAATAAGGTTCTCGTTTGCACATACCAAGCTATTTCAGGTGCAGGTAAGACATTTGAGACATGGCCTGAAATGATTGATAACGTTATCCCTTACATTGGTGGCGAAGAAGAGAAATCAGAGCAAGAGCCTTTGAAACTTTTCGGTAAAATTGATACAGAAAAGGGCGTTATTGTTTCTGCTGATGAGCCTTCATTTACAGCTCAATGTATAAGAGTTCCTGCTTCTGACGGACATATGGGTGCTGTATTTGCAAGTTTTGACAATTTGCCTGAGAATCTTGATGAAGTTATCGAAATCTGGAAAAATTACAAAGGCAGAGCACAGGAGCTTGAGCTTCCCAGTGCACCTAAGCACTTCCTCACATATTTTACAGAGGATAACAGACCTCAAACAAGACTCGACAGAGAAATTGAAAACGGAATGGGTGTTTCAATTGGTCGTTTGCGTAAAGATACACAGTACGATATTAAATTTGTGTGCTTATCACACAATACTATCAGAGGTGCTGCAGGCGGTGCTGTTTTGATGGCAGAGCTTCTTTGCAAAGAAGGATATATTGATTAATTTGCAATTATAATTAAGGAGGCAATCCTATTATGAAAGAAAAGATTTTTACAGGTGCGGCAGTTGCTATAATTACACCTTTTATAAATGATGTTCAAGTTGATTTTGATGCTTTGGGCAAGCTCGTAGAGTTTCAAATCGAGGGTGGCGCAGATGCTATAGTTGTTTGCGGTACAACAGGTGAAGCTTCAACTATGCCCGATGAAGAGCATTTGTCAGTTATTGAGTATGTTGTTAAAAAGGTAAATAAGAGAGTTCCTGTTATTGCCGGTACGGGCAGTAACTACACAGTTCATGCTATTGAACTCAGCCAAGCAGCAGAGAAATTGGGAGCAGACGCGTTGCTTTCCGTAACACCTTACTACAACAAAACAACTCAAGAGGGACTTTATCAGCACTTTAAAGCTATTGCGGAGAGCGTTTCTATTCCGATTATTTTGTATAATGTACCGGGTAGAACTAACCTTAATATCGCTCCCGAAACGTATGCAAGACTTTGCAAGATACCCAACATCAATGCTGTTAAAGAATGTAATCTTACACAGATTCCCGAGATAGCAAAGCTTTGCGGTGATGAGCTTAATTTCTATTCAGGTGAGGACGGATTGGTTCAATATCTTATGAGCGCCGGCGGATTGGGTGTTATTTCAGTGCTTTCAAACATTGCACCGGGATATATGAGCGAAATGGTTCATTCTTATCTTGATGGTGATACTAAGAAGGCATGGGAAATGCAAGTTGCTTGCCAGGATATCGTCAAGGCGTTGTTCTGTGAGGTTAACCCGATTCCAGTAAAAGAGGCAGTTAATATGATAGGTCTTCCGGCCGGAAAGTGTCGCTTGCCTTTAGTTGAGATGCAAGATGCAAATAAGGCTAAATTGGCAAAAGCTATAGAAGATTTCAAAAAAATCGGTGGTATCAGATGATAAAAATAGCAATCAATGGTTGTAATGGCAAAATGGGTCAAGTGGTAGCAGAGATTGTTACCACTGCCTTTTGTGATAAAGCATGTGTGTCATATGGTATTGATGTTAATGCAAGTGATGACGGTGCTTTTCCGGTGTATGCGGGTGCAAAGAATATTCCTGCTGAAGCGCAAGCTGATGTGATAATTGACTTTTCAAATCCGGTAGCTCTTCCCGGTCTTATTGAGTTTGCTGTTGAGCGCAAAACAGCGCTTGTTGTGGCAACAACGGGACTTTCGAAAGAGGACGAGCAGCTTATGCAAGATGCGGCTAAAAAAATTCCTCTTTTTTGGTCAGCAAATATGTCTTTAGGTATATGTCTTATCAAAGAGCTTGCAAAGAAAGCAGCTGCGTTCTTGGGTGAGGGATATGATATCGAAATTGTCGAAAAACATCATAATCGCAAGCTTGATGCTCCGAGTGGCACTGCCTTGGCCATTGCAGATGCTATAAACGAGTCCGAAGGGGACAAGTTTAATTATGAATATGACAGACATTCAAAACGTGCTAAGAGAAAAACTAATGAAATAGGAATATCTTCTGTACGTGGAGGCAATATTGTGGGTGATCACGAGGTTATTTTTGCAGGACAAAATGAAGTGATTGAAATCACACACAAGGCTATGTCGAGAAGCTTGTTTGCGGACGGTGCTGTAAAGGCGGCTTTCTTTTTGAAGGACAAGCCCGCAGGCTTTTATGACATGAGTTGTATGCTTTCAGAATAAAAATATAAGTTGACAAAGAGTGTAAAAAATTGTAATCTATAAAGAGAATTTTTTTAAGTTCGAAAGGAGTTTCTTTTATAATGAAGAAATTGATTTTGTATACATCAGTAGACGGCAATACAGATGCAGTTGCTCGTGCAATTGCTGATAAAGTAGGCGCTGATATGGCTCGTCTTGTACGAGTTAAGAAAGTTAAAGGTTTTGGTTTCATTAACAATCTCAAACTTCGTTTAGAAGTTATGTTTAAGAAAAAACCTGATATTTTCCCTTTTAAATGGGACCCTCGTGACTACGATCTTATTTATATTGGTACTCCTGTTTGGTACGATTCATATAATCCTGTTTATAATACACTTTTCAATGTTATTAAAGTATATGATAGAAAAGTTGCTCTTTTCTCTACAGGTATGAAGGATGATACTAAGGCTCTTGCTAAGCTTGAGAAAGATTGGCTTGATGACTCTGTTATTCTCGGCACAAAGCATTGTGTTGAGCCTATTTGGTGTGACGAAGATTCTGAAACACAAGCTATACTTGATGATATGGCTGATTGGGCTCAGCAACTTTCTGACCAAGCAGAGAAGATGATCGAACAAGAAGAATTCGAGAGAAGAAAGACAATTTACAAATATTGATGCTGTTATGGAGAAAATGTCCGAGTCACGCGACATGCGTGTGAAGCCGTATAAAAAAGAATTTACATATTCATATACAGAGGGTGTTTTCCCGACTATTGAATTGATTGATTACGCACCGGAGACGGTTTTGCGTATTATCACTTCATCAAAAAGCAATAATAATACAGGCGTAGCGCTTCTTAAAGAGAAGTGCTGCGCTTTAAATATTCCTTTCACAGAGGAAGATAACACTATTGCAAGAATATGCCCCAAAGGCAGTGTTATGGCAGTAGGTGTTTTTTCTAAAAGACAGCAGCAGCTTAATAAAAACAATAATCATATAGTCCTTGTTAATCCGGCAGATATGGGAAATTTGGGCACTATATTGAGAACGGCTGCAGCTTTTTCATTTTTTGATATTGCTATTATCGAGCCTGCGGCAGACCAATTCGATCCTAAAACAATACGAGCTTCAATGGGAGCTTTTTTTAGAGTAAGAATTCATACATATAAGAGTTTTGATGAATATTTGAAAGATGCAGGGGAGAGAGAGTTTTATCCATTTATGCTTAAAGGCAGAGATTTAGAAAGCTTTTCACCTATAATTGATAAAAACAAGCCTTGCAGCTTGATTTTCGGTAATGAATCAAGAGGACTTGACGACAGTTATTTGAAGGTTGGTACTCCGCTTTGTATTCGTCATCTCGATACAGTTGATTCTTTAAATCTCACGATTGCAGCCGGCATTGCGATGCATTGGCAATATCATACATTTAAGTAAAAGTAAAACAGATAGGTGTTTAAAATGGGACTTATTGAGACAATATTATCAAATTGTAATATATGCGGTATAGCCTCAGATGAGGTTAAATTTGCAAAAGAGTTGCTTGCAGGAAAGGGTGCAGCTGTAAAATCAGACAAAGAAAGCTTCGTTTGTGAGGGTTTATGGGCAGCAGAAAAGCTTATGGAGAGAAATTTGCAAGTAACGCACTTTTTTATAAGTTCTGATGCACTTCAAGCAGGAAAATTGTCTGATGCAGAGCTTGAAACTGTCAATAAGATATCAAAATATGCAGACAATTCCTATGCAATTTCAGATAAAGCTTGTAAGAAAATTAGTGACCGTGATGGTGCGGATTTTTGTTTTATTATAGCTCGTCCGGAGGTATATACATTAGATACAATGCCATTAAAAGACAATATGCTCATAATGATATTGGACGGGCAAGAACAACCTGGCAATATCGGCGCTATTTTGCGCTCTCTTGACTGTGCGGGTGGTTCAGGTGCAATCGTAGTCAATCGAAGAGTAAAGCTCTCAAACAGCCGTCTGGTGCGTTCTGCGCTGGGTGCTTCATTTACAATGCCAGTTGTCGAAGCTGATATGGAGGAGGCAGGCAAGTGGCTCACAGCCAATAAATTTAAAGCCGTTTTGACAGATTTGACGGCAACCAAAGCATATTGCGATGTTGACTACAGCGGCAGAATTGCTATAGTTGCCGGCAATGAGCATACAGGTATTTCTGCGTATTGGAGAACACTGCCCATCGCTGAACCTGTTATTATTCCTATGCTCGGATCATGTGAGTCTCTTAATGTCGGTTTTGCTTCAACACTTGTAGCATATGAAGCAGGCCTTAAAATGCACGGCATTAAAAAGTGATATTCTTTAAGAATTTTTCTGTTTCTTCACTTTCTTTTTTTATCTCAGACAATTTGAGAAGACAGCTTTTTTCGCACCATGCGCGTCGGCTGTTATAGTATTTGTTTACTATTCTCCAAAGCTTTTGAGGGAAAGCTAATATAATTTTTATAATATCTAACTCATCATCTGATATGTTTCTGATTTTACTGTATTCATTTATGATTTCTGTGCCGGCTTCAGCATCCCAACTGTTTTTTTTCATATATCTCTTTAGAAGATTTACAATATCAAACAGCGGTAGGTCGATAGATGCTTTATCAAAGTTTATAATACCACCGTCTGAATCATTGAATAAAATTATATTGTGTGGAGAGTATTCTTTATGGCAAATTATACCTTTTTTGCCATATTCTTCACAAAGTATACTGTATTTTGATTCTTTGAGTGCCATACACGCTTCGCTTGCTAAGTTGCAATATCTATCCGCTATTGCAACGTATTCATAGTCAAAGATATTTCTTCTTTTTAAAGCGATTTTTTTTAAGCGTGCCAATTCTTTGCTTCTGTGTTCAAATAAGTCTTGCAATCCTCCCAATTCGATTTTTATATTAAGGAGCCCAATATCAGTATTAACGGTAGAAGCAATTTCTTCGGCAATTTCCGTAGTAAAACCCTCTGCACAATTATGCATTTCAGCCAGCAGTTTTGCGGCAAATTTTATGTCTTGTATGTTTTCTGCGGAACACTGGTTTCCTTTTGGTACTTTGCTTAAAATATATTGCTGCTCGTCTATTTCGATTGTTAATGAATTTTGGTTAGTGAGTAAAATTTTGTCAGTATTGGTAAATCCTTTTTGATACAAAAATGTATGAACCAGATAGACAAAGAGTTTTCTTTCTATGTCTTCTTGAACCGGTTTTAATATGTAAGTTTTTGTAAAAGGGGATTTGGTACTAAAAATAATCCCGTCTCGCGTTTGTGTGTGATTTGTTGATTTTAAGCCGTATGCTTCATCTATTATCAGTATGTTATCGGTATCCATATAAAACTCCCTTCGCACTGTTTATGCTCTAAGAATTTATATGAAACGTAAGTGTTTTTTATGCGATAGTAAAAGTGATTATAAAAAAACTCCGAGAGTCATATTAAAAATGAATCTCAGAGTATTTTAAACTAAAGTTTTCAAATTTAAGTTTTATTTGTTGGCTAAGCCTCTAAAGTCACAAATTTTTATCTCAAAGCCATCGTCTGTATCTATGACAAGACTTTTTTTCTTAGAAGGTGACGGGGCGGAAACGGATGTTGGAGAAACATTCGTACGATCATATAAAGGCGCATTTGTTTGTGCTTTTTTGTGCCAATTTACTTTTGTTATTGAAACGTTGTCATCTTCGATTTTTGCTGTGTCTTCTACAGTTACGGAAGTAATGGCGGGCGACGGAATTTCCGCAACAGTTGGTTCCTCGACAGCAGCGATTTCTTCAACAGTAATAGATTCCTCGACCGTAGGTACTTCCTCTTCAACAGGTGCTTCCTCTTTAGCAGGAGATTCATCCTCAATAGGAGACTCTTCTTCAAGAGGGGAGTCGTTTTCAAGAAGAGATTCCTCAACGGGCGTTTCGTCTTGATCAAAGGGGGAATCTTCAACAATTAAATGAGTCTCATCTGCAAACTCGGTTTCGTCTGTGTCTTTGAGAAACTCAGCTTTATCCGAAAGCGTTTTGTTTTCGGACATCGAAAAATCAAAGAAATCAGAAGATGGCGATTTCTTTACGGGATTATTTTTTTTAGTGTTAAAATCTATATCAAAAATATCTCTGTTATCTTGTTTCAAAATATCACGACTTTCAATTTGGATTTACATGGATTATTATAATATTAGTGAAAATTTTGTCAAGTCGGGAGGGGGTATATATCGAGGTTAGTTGCTGTTTGTTAAATCTCTCCGACGGCCTTTGCAAGGCGCATCATATATGTTGCTGTACCTATCTGACAGTTAATCCAATAATTTGAAAGATTTTCGATACAATCTTTTTTCATCCAGTGTGTTGGTATAACACCGGTTTCTTTGTTTTGCATTCTTGTTATCATATCTCCGAGTGCGCAAGCTTTTTCAAAGAGTAAAGGTTCTTTAGTTATTGAATATACATCGAGAAATGCATTCATTATTTTTGATGTACTTCCGTCGATTGGCACATACCAATAATATTGCTCAAGACCTGCAGGCGAATACCAGTAATCTTTTTCGGGGTTATAGTTATTATTCAGCGGTGAAAATTGACCCCACACAACAAACTGATCTTCGACAAAGCGCAAAAGCTCCTTGGCATTTTCTACTGATGCAGGGTCATCTGAAAGATTTTCTGTCATGTATTTTATCAAGTTATCAGCGTCTATATGTGTCAGATTTGCATAATTGCCTGTGAGAAGAACATCTTCAAACTGTCCTTCCCAGTTGTAGGTTTCAAAGCGTTTTAATTGAAGATTTTTGTAATAGTTTTTCTCAAGGGTGTGCCAAATTTCTTCGCCTGTCTTTTTGTAAACTAAGTTAAGAAGCTCGAGAATTTGGTACGAAGCACAAACATTATTGGATTCGGGCTCGCCCGTTTCCGTAGAAAGAAGCAAATGCCAACTGCCGCATTCCAACACATTGTCCTTGTAATAATTCGCAATGCGCATTGCTGCGTTGTAATATTTTTGGTCACCTGTTACGTTGCTGAGATTAAAATATGCAAGTGCCGCAGAAGCGGGGTATATAAGCATTATTTTATCTGTGCGGTTTTTTGCCATAGGTGCAGTTCTGTTAACTGTGTCAAAGTCGAGTCCTTCAAAAGAGTAAGTAGGGGGGAGTCCGGAAAGTTCCGTATCATCGCCATAACTTATAGATATAAGATAATCAGCGGCGTTTTTTGCAAGTTTTAATGCGTTTTCGCTGTTTTGAATGTCAATTTTAGAATAGGAAATCATAGCATTTACAATGCTGCTGATGGTTTTTGACGGATATACATTATGCGGATACATAGGGTCAGGTTTACCGTGAAGGAGCCAATGCTGAACAAAGTTTTCGTTATAAACATATTTTAATGCTTTTAGAGCACATTCCTTATAAGAACACGCTTTTTCCGGAAGGGCATCTCTGCCGGGAAAACCGTCAGCTTTAAAAAATGTACGGGCACCGACAAGATATTGAGGTTGAGCGTTTTGATCTAAAGATTCAACTTTTAAAGTCACCATGCCGGTTGGAATATTTTTCCAAATAGGGGCAAGGCTAGCTGTAGGCTTTGAGGCTGTGAACGTATGAATATTATTGTTTGTATCTGTGGCGGTAAAAAGATAGCCATTTGCTTTAGGAATATTAGGAAAAGCAAAACAGGGGGTATAAATAAATTGAGTAGAGTTAATGTTCCAAAATCCTCTGCCGTTAACGCTGCCGGGGCGAACCATAAATTCTTCGGTGTTATATTCATTAAGTGCCATTTCTTTGAAATTCATATGCATTGCTCCTTGATTATTTATATCATATATTCTACAACAAAAAATTCTTGCTGAAAATAGCTGAAATATTTTTTTTAGGAATATTAAATACTTCTTTTATTGCTTGTCTTTTTACTTTAAAACTGTCTAATTATTTTAGAGATAAATCTTGAAATGAGGTATATATGTGAAGCAAAAAATACCGGCAATTTTATGTCTGCTATCTATAGTAGTGGGAATTTTGGCGTTGTCTTTAACGGCTGCAGATTCCGGAACTTATATGGTAGGCTATGCGAAAATCAATATTAATCCCTATGTGTATAAATATCATGCATTTTGGTGGTGTGAGTGAATTTAATCGCATACTTATAAAAGCGGGAGAGCTTTATACAATTAATACTTTGTATTCTGCACTTTTGACAGACACAGGCAATCAAGTAGGTGCCTATCGGCAGAGAAATTTAAATGTTTATAAATGGATAATGGATGCTGGACTTTCCGCCAAAAAGTAGTATAATATCTCGCTGTCGATTAACTTTTTGAGGTGTGAAATGAAAAGACCTGTCATACACGGACATACACACAAACATCATCACGAACATTTACATATCAACTTGCGCGTTCATATATTCAACGCACTTTCTGCCATAGGATTGTTTATTAAAAAGAATGTTGTGATGACAGTCGCATTCGTGGCGGCATTTATCACATCATTGATTATAACACCCGATAAGCAATATATTTCATATTTCGACTTCAAAACGCTGACGTGCCTTTTTTGTGTGCTCGCCGTAGTTTGTGCGTTGAAAAATGTAAATTTTTTCTACATATTAGCTCAAAAAATCGTTCGTATTTTCGGAAATATAAAATTTTGTATACTTGCTTTGGTTTATATAACATTTATCGGTTCGATGCTTATTGCGAATGACATGGCGCTTTTGACTTTCTTGCCCCTGGGTTATTTTGTCCTGAGTTCGACCGGCAAGACGAAATATATGGCGTTTACATTTATAATGCAAAACATTGCTGCAAATCTCGGCGGTATGCTCACACCTTTCGGAAATCCGCAAAACCTCTACTTATACAGCAAATTCTCTATACCCACAATAGAATTTATGCAGATTATGGCTTTGCCCTTTATTGCAGCAATCGTATTGATAACAGTATGCTGCTTGTTCGTGAAATCAGAACAGCTCGAAATACAAGGCGAGAACAAAACAATAAATATAAAAAAGACATCGATTTATCTCGTATTATTTGCTTTGTCAATTTTAATTGTGTTCAGAGGAATACCATACTGGATAGGATTAATCATTATTCCTATAGCATTGTTTTTTATGGACAAAAAAGCATTAAAAGATGTAGACTATCCGCTCTTGCTCACATTTGTATTTTTCTTCATATTTGCAGGTAATATGGCAAGAATAGATATAGTAAACTCCTTTGTTTCAAATATTTTAAATAAAGATGTGCTCTTGGTAAGTATTTTTTCTTGTCAATTTATGAGTAACGTACCATCTGCAATTTTGCTTTCTCAGTTTACGGAAAATTACAGCGCTCTTCTTGTTGGAGTGAATATCGGCGGAGCAGGCACTTTAATTGCATCTCTTGCAAGTTTAATAACCTTTCGTGAATATTCAAAACATAACCCGGATAAGAAAAAGAGCTATATACTTCTTTTCTCATTATTTAACTTTGGCTTTGTGATTGTACTGACAATAATAATGAAGTTGTTCGGCGGGATGTGAAATTGCTTATGCAAATAATTCTTATGCTCAAGGGGCAATGAACCCAGCATTGAGAGTGTGCGTAAGGAGCTGTGAGCGGGTTGTCCGAAAAACAGGCGGTTTTGGGGATAAACGCGAAGCGGTGAGAGCGATCTGTCCGAAAAACAAGCGCTTTTGGGGATAAAGGCGAAGCGGCGAGAACGATCTGTCCGAAAAACAAGCACTTTTGGGGATAAACGCGAAGCGGCGAGAGCGATCTGTCCGAAAAACAGGCGTTTTTGGGGATAGAGGCGAAGTGGCGAGAATGCTTTGTACGAAAAACAAGCGCTTTTTCGTATAAAAGCGCTTGTCGAACTGGTTCAGAAAATTTTCAAATTATTATTACGGCAAATAATTATTGCTCGAATCGCAATACATACATCTGTAAACGCGATTTTCAGAGTCTGTCAGACGAAATACCTGATCAAGCTCCTGCTCGGTTGATGTAATACAACGAGGGTTTTTGCATTTTACGATGTTAACAATCTTCTCCGGTAAACTAACATGCTTTTTATCAACCTTTTTGCCATCTTGAATAATATTAACAGTTATATTTTCGTCAAAAAAGCCAAGAACATCAAGATTGATGTCAATAAGAGAATCAATTTTAATGATGTCTTTTTTGCCCATTTTAACGCTTTTAACGTTCTTAATAACAGCAACTGTGCAATCAAGCTCATCAAGCTTTAAGTAGCGGTAAATAGCCATAGCATTGCCCGCTTTGATGTGGTCAAGAACTATTCCGTTGTCAATTTGGTCAATCGTCATTTCAATTACCTCCCAAAAGCTTCATAATAAGAGCCATTCTCATATATTTGCCATTTTCAACCTGTTTGAAATAACAAGCACGAGGATCGCTGTCGATGCTACGTGCAATCTCGTTAACACGTGGCAGGGGGTGCATAATGCACAAATCCTTTTTAGCATTTTCAAGCTTATCAGGTGTCAAAATATAATAGTCACGAAGACGAATATAGTCAGCTTCATTAAAGAAACGCTCTCCCTGAACTCTTGTCATATAAAGAATGTCAAGCTCAGGCATTACGCTTTCAAGGTCTGTAGTCTGCTTATAAGGAATACCGTTCTTTTTAAGAACATCTTTCTTTATGTAACTGGGGAGTTTTAATTCATCAGGTGAAATAAGAACAACATTAATACCCTTGTATCTTGAAAGAGCAGTAATGAGAGAGTGAACTGTTCTGCCGAATTTAAGGTCACCGCAAACACCGACGGTGAGGTTGTCAAATCTTCCCTTTTCCTTACGGATTGTAAGAAGGTCGGCAAGAGTCTGTGTGGGGTGGTTGTGACCGCCGTCACCTGCGTTGATAACGGGGATTGTTGCCTTGAG
>JBGVNN010000048.1:0-15086 GCA_045125595.1 Candidatus Egerieisoma sp. | reverse complement strand
TTTAGTAAACATTTCCGAACCTGAAAACTGTAAAAGAAATCTTGTAATTTCAAAAAATATAAAAAACGAAAACTCAAAGGTTATTTCAGATTTATACAACTATTTAATAAGTGAAATTAATAATAAAAAAAAAGCGACGCTGTAAAATTACAGCATCGCTAAAAATTCTTCTTCTGAAATTATTTTAACACCAAGCTTGAGTGCTTTTTCTAATTTACTGCCGGCTTCTTCTCCGGCTAAAACAAAGTCTGTTTTTGCTGATACAGACGATGAACACTTGCCGCCTCTATCCTCAATCATCTTTTGAGCTTCAGAACGTTTCAGCGTCGGCAGAGTTCCTGTTAATACGAAAATTTTACCTTCTACATGATTCGTTTTGCCTTCAACATTATCTGCTACAGCAGGAGCTTTATATGTCATATTTAATCCTAACTCTTTAAGCTCATTAATTAAAACAACATTTTTGCTTTCAGTAAAGAATTCACGAACACTTTCAGCCGTTATCCTGCCAAAATCCTCAAGATTTTCTAAAGTTTCACAATCAGCTTGCATCACAGCATCCATCGAGCCAAACTGCTTTGCTAAAGTTTTTGATGCGGCAGCACCTATTTGTCTGATTCCAAGACCGAAAATCAATCTGTACAACTCATTATTTTTAGTGTTTTCAATTGAAGCAAGAAGATTATCAACAGATTTCTCGCCCATTCTTTCCAAGTTAATAAGTTCTTCTCTATGGTCTTTTAGCCTGTAAATATCACTAATATCTGTCACAAGGCCAATATCAAACAATACCTTCAACACAGCCGGTCCCAGTCCCTCAATGTTCATCGCATCTTTAGAAGTAAAATGAACAAGGCCTCTGAAAGACTTTGCAGGACAATCATTATTTGTACATCTGTATGCTGCTTCATCTTTATCGCGCAAAACAACTCCGCCGCAAACCGGACATTTTTCAGGCATTTCAAATATTTCCCGGGAAATATTTTTCTCCTTTTCTCGAGCACTTTTATCTACAGCAACTACAGCCGGTATAACGTCCCCTGCTTTCATAAGCTGAACCATATCACCTATTCTTATATCTCGTTCTTTTATATAATCTAAATTGTGAAGCGTAGCTTTCGATATAGTTGAACCTGCCAAAAATACAGGTTCAAGTATTGCAAGCGGAGTTAAAACGCCTGTTCTGCCGACTTGAACTTCTATTGCTTTAAGCCTTGTAAACTTCTTCTCCGGCGGATATTTATATGCTGTTGCCCACTTTGGAAATTTAGAGGTTTCTCCCAGTTTTTCTCGTTGCTTAAAATTATTTGTTTTAATTACTGCTCCGTCAATATCATATTCAAGAGATTCACGCTTATCACCGATTTCTTGAATTGCAGACCAAACTTCAGCAGGAGTTTTGCATACTTTATACATGCTGCTTACTTTGAATCCTTGAGCCTTTAAATACTCAAGAGCTTCACTGTGCGAATTGATATTTGGTGCGTCAGAGCTTATTTCTTGCATATTAAATACAAATATATCAAGATTTCTTTTGGCTGCTATTTTAGAATCCAGTTGTCTCAAAGAACCTGCAGCAGCATTTCTCGGGTTAGCAAACGTAGACTGTCCTTTTAAATCTTGTTCTTCATTTAATTTCATAAATGATGATTTTGGCATATATATCTCGCCTCTGACAACAAGCTTTTCAACAGGATTATTTAATTTCAGCGGTACTGACATAACGGTTTTAACATTAAGCGTAACATTTTCGCCAACCTTTCCGTCACCGCGCGTCGCACCTACAGTAAGAATACCATCCTCATAAGTAAGTGCAACAGAGAGACCGTCAATTTTTTTCTCAACAACAAATTCAACAATTTCATCGGGAAAAGCATCTTGAATTTTTTGACAAAATTGATAAACTTCAGCTTCGTTAAATACATTATCAAGACTTTGCAAAGGCACATTATGCATAAACTTTTCAAAACCCTCAAGCACTTGACCTCCAACTCTTTGTGATGGAGAATCAGGAGTAATCAGCTCAGGATTTTCTTGTTCAATTTTTAGCAACTCCTTATATAGTGCGTCATATTCAAAGTCGGAAATTTCCGGCTTATCGAGAACATAATATTTATATGAATAATCATTAAGAAGTTTTTTCAGCTCATTAAGTCTCTCGTGCATAAAAGGCTCTCCCTTGCAATAAAATTATTGATATTATACTACAAAAATGTATTATCGCAAAGACACTGATTTATATTTCATATTAAATATTCATTTATTTCTTGCATTTTAAAACCCTGATGAATTGCCATATTTATTGCTGATGCAAGAACATCAGAAATTCTTTCTATTGCAATATCTATGTTTTTAGGTGTAACTATCATATTGGCAATATTATCATTATTTTCCAATTCAGTAAAATCTCTTTCTTCAACATCAAGGATGTCTTTTACAAGTGTTAGCGCGTCCACTACTGTAGGTACTCCTACGGAAATTACGGGTATTCCCAGTACTTCTTTCGATAGTTCCATTCTGTGATTTCCTACACCCGACCCCGGTACAATTCCTGTATCAGAAATTTGAATCGTACTGTTTACTCTTGTCGCTTTTCTTGAAGCCAAAGCATCTATTACAAGCAACAAATCAGGTTTGATAGTTGATATCATACCTTTAATAATTTCACTTGTCTCTATTCCTGTCACACCCATAACCCCGGGTGCTATTGCGCAAATATTTCCGAGTCTGTTGTCAATTCCTAAATTTTCATTATTTTTCTTGTTTTGTAAATTTTTAATATGACGTGTAACCACAATTTTATCTGTTACTTTTGGCCCGAGTGAGTCGGCTGTTATATTTCTGTTTCCAAGTCCGACAATCATAAATTGTGGTGAATTTTTAGCGGTTTCGTTTATTACTTTTTTAATTTCTTCAGCAAGTATCATAGCTGTATTTTCTTGTATATCAATTGTATCAAGAAGTGATTGTTTTAATTCTAAGGTTATATACTTTCCTTTTTTCTTGCCTATTGCATTCATTGCTTCATCACTTTTAATTTGTATTTCTGTGATTGTTACGTATTCGTTCTCTGTTGTATCAACAAACATCCCCTCCGGCAATGAGTTGTTTTCTTTCATTTTCTCTGATTTTTTCTCATTTATCATTTCTCTTGCTTCAAGAGCTAAGTCTGTTCTGATTTGCATATTATATTATCCTTTTATCATTATTAAGCATTGGTAATAAGCTTTAACCATATTATTAATCTTGAGCATTTAATTTATGTACATCGTTAGTTGTTGTTATATAATTTGACTTTTAGCAATATCGTATTATACTTTACACGGTAAACTTTGATTTCACGGAGGTAATTTTTATGAATTGGTTAAGGCGATTTATGTATGGTAGATACGGTTTTGATGCTTTATCAAATTTTTTATTAATTATTTCTTTTATATTATATTTAGTATTCATCATTGTCGGACTTGATATATTGATATTCATTCCGTTACTTATTATCGGATATTCTTATTTCCGTTGTTTTTCACGTAACATACAAAAACGCTATAATGAGAATTTAAAGTTTAAAACTTTTTTTAAACCTTTGGTATCTTTTTTGGCTTTACGCAAGCGTATGTTTAAAGATAGGAAAACTCACAAATATTTTAAATGTCCACAATGTAAACAATATTTACGTATTCCTAAAAACAAGGGCAAGTTACAAGTAACCTGCCCAAAGTGTAAACAAGTGATGATTGTTAAATCATGACTTTACTATTTTAATAATTTATTCCATGTGTTTGGGCCTACTATTCCGTCAGCAGCGATTTTTTTCTCGGATTGAAATGCTTTAACAGCCTTTTCCGTACCACTGCCGAAAATACCGTCAATGTCAGAAGTGTAATATCCCATCTCTTTCAAAAGTCTTTGAAGTGTATATATTTGAGGATTTTTGTCTAATATTCCTTTTGATAACTCATAAAGTGTAATTGTACAAAGCAAATAATCTTTTTTTTCAACGTCTGTATTTAGATATGTCACATAAGGTAATTTGCCATGCTTTTTCCATATTCTTTCTTCGTATCCGCTTTTAGAAGTAATATTACCGACAGCGGTTATCTGCACGCAATTATCCCATCTTGTTGTACATTCTACAGCAAGACCGTCGCCTATATACACTCCGCAATGTCCGTCTGTCCAAAGATACTCTCCTACTTCTACAGAAGTGAAATTATCACTTACACCTGAGCAGAGCTGCAACATTCCGTACTCAGTAACATCCGGTACACCATTACTTTCGTATACAGCACCACCGTTTGTAGCATTCAAATTGCCGTTCCAACCCCAAAGAATTCCTTTAATCAGACAGATACAGTCAAAGCCGAAATACGCTTTGCCTATTAACGCTCTCAGCTCTTGTTGTCTTTTAGCAGTATACCAATTGGGTAACTGTTTTGTTTTTTGCGCAATAATACTTTCAGTAATAGGCTGCCCAAACATGCCGTTTGCATATACAGTCTTATAATCTGATGAAGCTTCAATTAATTTGTTTGTAAATTGTATGTTATCCAAATTTTTACTCCTATAATGTTTTAATACATTATATGATTAAAACGATTATAGTGACTCTATTTATATATATCTATATTAATTTCATACTTATCTTGAATGAGTACATAGTTCACATTATTCTTTTTTGCAAGCGACAACATTTCTTTATTATCTGCTAACACACTCTCCAAAGTGCACGATTCATCATCCAAACGATTTTCAATAACATTTGCATATTTCTTTATATCTTCAAAATGATTTCTGATATATCCCTCACTCATTACAAGACAGTAATACTTTATATTTTTAAGATATTCTAAGTTGAAGTCTTTCTGCCAGTCAAACGGTATATAACAGCCTTCTACAATTAAGTTCTGTTTATTTTCAATGGCAGTTTTAATCATTTCACTAACAATAGGCCACAAGTATTCGGTCAATTTATCATCGTCCATAGGTGTAAGTGTAGTATTATCACTACGAATCAACCCCATTTTTAAGTGATCAATTGAAAGATACGGAAATTTATATTTTTCAAGCAATTTTTGTGATAATGCTGTTTTGCCTGTATGAGACGCACCTGTAATCAAAACAATCATAATTGCACCTACAAATTATATTTATCAAATTGATTATAACATATCATTATTAATTATCAAAAACTAAATCTTAATAGCAGCTTATTCGTCGTTATCCCCAAAACGGCCTGTTTTTCGGACGAACCATCTGTGGCTCTTCGCTTTTATCCCCAAAACCGCTTGTTTTTCGGACAAATCGCCGATGGCTCTTCGCCTTTATCCCCAAAACTGCCTGTTTTTCGGAGAAACCGCCGATGGCTCTTCATCTTTATCCCCAAAACCGCCTGTTTTTCGGACGAACCGTCGATGGCTTTTCGCATTTATCCCCAAAACCGCCTGTTTTTCGGACAAATTTTAATTAACTCCCCTTTACTGCTTCAATTTAATCGCGACTGTAGATTAGACAAAAGTCACATATGATTATAAAGTGGTTAAATTATTAGTAAAAGATTGTGTCAAACCCATCAATCCAATAGGTATTATCTAATAAACGTGGTTTAAAAAATCTAAACACCTTTTTTATTATAAAACTATCCGGTGTATCTTTAAAACCATTCTTTGTTTTTAATAATTCTATTGCTTTTTTTGCATTATCAATAGAACTATAGAGTCCAATATCCTTTCGTTCAATATGATCTATAAGTTTGTATTTGTGAGATACTTTCCAACAAAACATTTAATAATATACACCCTTTAAGTACAGATTTTAAATAAAAAAAATCTCTTCTGTTAATGAACAAAAGAGATTTTTGGTGCTGGTGACCGGACTTGAACCGGTACGGAGTTTCCCCCGAAGGATTTTAAGTCCTTTGCGTCTGCCGATTTCGCCACACCAGCTCGTGTGCAACATTGATATTATAGCAAAGCAAATGCTTTGTGTCAAACACTTTTTCAATTTTGCAATTTTTGTATATTGTGTTATACTCTACAATGTTTATTAATGAAACAAATAAATTTTAAGAGGTAAAATAATGATATTATCAGAATTAGGTTTTTCAACGGGATATATTGTTGATCAATTATTGGGAATACCCGGCTTTGTACTGTTTTTGTGTTTCAGAGGTTTTTGCCAAGCTTGGACTGCACATAAATTAGGCGATGACACAGCTTATTTAACAGGATATATGACAATGAATCCATTAAAACACATTAATCTTATAGGTTTTATTTTTTTGATAGTATTCGGATTCGGTTTCAGCAATCCCGTACCTGTTAATACAAGAAATTTCAAAAAAATTAAAAGAGACAACGCAATACAAATACTCTCAGCACCGTTGAGTGGTGTAGTATTAATGATTGTTTGCTCTTTTTTACTGTATGTATTATGGTTCATCGGTATAAAAGCAGAATTGGTTTCACCTTTGTTTCATCCTAATGTATACTTTAACGGAGGCTATGATGTTTTACAATTTTTATCATCATCTTCATACGGAGTTTCAATACCATATACAGCAATATTATGTATTTTAGGTTTAACAGCACAAATTTCAATATTACTTGCTGTCTTTTTCTTACTTCCCTTGCCCGGATTTGACGGATATAAATTAATTGCAAACTTCTTGCCATATAAGCATTATGTAGCGCTTTATAAAATCGAAAAATACAGTTTATTTATATTTATCGGATTCATTTTATTAATTGATTTTGTGCCCGGCGCAGCAAGCATAATTAATATTCCTGCAGGAAGTGTTTTGAACTTCTTTACAAGCTTGTATTACAGATTATTTTCTTTATTTATTTAATAATTTACAAAATTTACATTGCATACTTATCCACCACTCTGCAAATATTACAATTGCCTTAAACAAGGCAATTATTTAAAGAGTGGTGAAATTTTATGTCAAAGAAAAACAGTGCTTTTGATCAAATGAAATACGAAGTTGCTAACGAAATGGGTATCCAACTCAATCACGGTTACAACGGAGATAAAACAGCAAGAGAAAACGGTGCTATAGGTGGTAGAATTACTCAAAAAGTATTTGAGCAATATACAGGTAAAAACTATAAGAACAAAAACTCTAAATAATCAAATTAAAACTGTGTTTTAACAGTAAAAAAACGAGGCTCATTATTATATATGAGCCTCGTTTTATATTATTAACAATTTAATTTAAATAAACTCTTTAGCCGCTAAAATACCGGCAATGGTTTTCGCATCAAATATCTGACCGTTCATTACCATTTTATAAGCAATATCAAAAGGTACTTTAATAACATGAAGAAACTCTTCTTCATCTCTGTGAATTTGGCCGGATTTTAAGCCTTTAGTGAAATAAATATGAAGTTTTTCCGCACAGTAGCCGGGAGTAGCATACATAGAAAATAAATGCTTAATTTCTCCAGCCTGCATGCCGGTTTCCTCCTCAAGCTCTCTTTTGGCACATATAAGAGGATCTTCGCCAATCTCAAGCTTACCTGCCGGGATTTCAAGCATTTCTTGACCGGTAGCAATCCTGTATTGCTTTACAAGAAAAATATTTTTATTCTCATCTACGGCAACTATAGCCGCACCGCCGTTATGACGAATTATTTCTCTCGTTGACTTTTGACCGTCAGGAAGTTCAACTTCAGATACTTCAACTTTAAAAACTCTGCCTTCGAACATTGTATCGGTCTTTATAATCTTTTCATAAAGCTCTCCTGAATATTCAGTATCTCGAACAGCTTTTGATGCAGCTTCAACAATAAGCTCCGTATCATCAGTAGATGAAACTCCACCATTTTTGTACTTTAAAGACTCCTTAACAGCAAGCTCATCGCAACGATTGTTATATTCATTGTCAGCGTGTCCCTTAACTTTGACCCACTTTACATTATGCATTTGACATAAATCATAAAGCTCTTTAATTAATTCAGGATTTTTCAAAGGACCATCTTTGCGCTTCCAGCCATTGTTCTTCCACGATTGTACCCACCCCTTAGAAAAGGCATCCACAACGTATGAACTGTCAGAATGAATCTCGACATCACATTTTTCTTTTAAAAGCTTTAAAGCCTCTATAGGCCCTCTTAACTCCATTCTGTTATTCGTTGTATCTGCTTCTCCTCCGGAAATCTCTTTCTTGACTTCTCCGCACATTAAAATAGCAGCGTAGCCACCGGGACCCGGATTACCGGAGCAAGCTCCATCAGTATAAACAATAACTTTTTTCATAACTACCTCATTATTATTTGCCTAAAGCTTTATTCTCACAAGCCTCCATAGCATCAAAAATCGCACCTCTGAAGCCACTCTTTTCAAGTGAAGCAACAGCCTCAATGGTAGTGCCTGCAGGAGAACAAACTTGGTCTTTAAGAACACACGGAAGTGTGCCGGTCTCCAACAAATACTTTGCTGTACCGTAAACTGTTTGCTCTGCCATAGTATAAGCATCAGCTCTTGAAAATCCCGCTCTTACGGCACCGTCAGCAAGAGCGTCTATCATTATACAAATATATGCAGGACTGCTTGATGTTACGGAAATAATCTTATCAACAGCGCCTTCATTGGGAAGCAATACAACTTTACCGCAAGCCTCAAATATGCCCTTAATTTGTTCTTTTGCAACTACAAATGAATCAGAATCCATATTATGATAATAAACTCCTGTAAGGCCCTCTTGAACCATCGCAGGAAGATTTGGCATTGTACGCACAATTGCAATTTCACCAAGCACTTTTGTAAAACGCTCAACCTTTACACCCGCAGCAATTGAAACAAATATTTTTGACTCATAATCGCCGCAATCTTTAATCTCGTTAATTAAAGCATCAATATGAACAGGTTTAACTGCAACAAGTATAACTTCAGCAAAATCAATCAAATCTTTTACTGAATTTTTAACTTGTGCTCCCGTCTCGCCTGCAATCAAAGCCGCACGTTCAGCAGACTTTTCGTATATAGCAGTTTCATAAAGAGCTATCGGTGCAATAGCTTTAAGTATTGCACCGCCCATATTACCTGCACCGATAAAACCGATTTTCATTAAAATCACTCCTTGTAAATCAAAGGAAAATTATTTAGTAAAATATTCAACACCCGAAGCAAAAATCTGCTGATTCTTATTACCGGGGATATTTGCACCAATCAAGTTTCCGTAACGCTCAGAGTGAGCCATCTTACCAAGTATTCTGCCGTCAGGACTTGTAATACCCTCAATAGCACAAATACTGCCGTTAGGATTCCACTCAGAATCATTTGAGGGATTACCTTGAGCATCAACGTATTGAGTTGCAATTTGGTTATTTTTAATTAAAGCTTCCAATACAGCAGGATCAGCAACAAATCTACCCTCGCCATGTGAAATCGGCACAGCGTGTACATCGCCCGGTTTGCTGTTCATGAGCCAAGGAGACTTATTGGAAACAACTCTTGTATAAACATATCTTGAAATATGTCTGCCGATTGTATTAAATGTAAGCGTCGGAGAATCCTTAGACAAAGCTCTGATTTCGCCGTAAGGTACAAGGCC
Source organism: Candidatus Egerieisoma sp. (assembly GCA_045125595.1). Classification (GTDB taxonomy): domain Bacteria; phylum Bacillota; class Clostridia; order UBA1212; family UBA1255; genus Egerieisoma. Next base: position 5,530 of record JBGVNN010000048.1, on the reverse strand, counting down.
AAGTTTAATAAGCGCTTGGAAACCGTTACAAATACCGAGCATAAGACCGTCACGCTTATTAAGAAGATTGTCAACAGCCTCTTTAATCAAAGGATTTCTGAAAGCAGTAGCAATAAATTTACCTGAACCGTCAGGCTCGTCACCGCCGCTGAATCCGCCGGGAATCATAATAATTTGAGCATTGTCTATAAGCTTTTTCATTTCAGCAACAGACTCTTCTATATCTGATGCACTCAAGTTTTTGAATATAAACGGAGTAGCAATCGCGCCTTCTTTCTCAAAAGCCTTAATAGTATCGTACTCACAGTTAGTACCCGGGAATACAGGGATAAATACGCGAGGTTTAGCAATTTTAACTGAAGAAACCTTGCGAGCTTTCTCCTCATAAAGCGGTATATCAACATTGTCCGTTGTGCTTGCAGACTTTTCAGGGAATACGTTATCAAGTGTTTTTCTCCATACAGAAAGCATGTCCTCTACGGAAATTTCACTGTCGCCGTAAGTTACAACAGGACTATCTGTAACTACACCCAAGAAAAGTAAACGACTGTCAAGTTCACTCAAATTAACATTGTCGTTAAGCTCAAGAACAATTGAACCATAACCCTTTTCAAAGAGATTATAATCTTCAAGCTCAGGGCTGTATTCAAACTTAAATCCAAATTTGTTACCAAAGCACATATAGCTGATTGACTCTGCAATACCACCAAAACCAACAGCTTTAGCAGAAATCGCTTTGCCGCTTACAATAAGCTCATGAATGTATGAATACATTTCTCTGATATCAGCATAATCTGGTATGCCGTTCTCATCTTTAGGCATTGTATAAAGAACAACCTTATTACCCGGTTTCTTAAACTCTTGTGATCTCATATTATCAATTTTCTCTGCAGCAACCGCAAAAGAAACAAGCGTAGGCGGTACATGAATTTGTTCAAATGTACCTGACATAGAGTCTTTACCGCCGATAGCAGATGTTCCCATCTCAACTTGAGCACGGAAAGCACCCAAGAGTGCCGCAAACGGAATTCCCCACTTATACGGGTCTGTTCCCAATCTTTCAAAATACTCTTGGAATGTTAAATAACTCTTCTTATAGTCTCCACCCATTGCAGTAAGTTTTGCAAGAGATGAAACAACTGAATACATAGCACCAACATACGGGTTGTCCTCCATCATATAAGGGTCAAAACCATATGTCATAATGCTACCCGTTGTAGTATCGCCTTTTTCTACAGCAATTTTAGCAGCCATACCGTCAGAAGGTGTAAATTGATATTTACCTGCATAAGGCATTACAACAGTATTGTTACCGATTGTACTGTCAAATCGCTCTTCAAGACCTTTTTGTGAACAAATATTGAGCTTACCCAAGTGATTGAGCCAATTTTCTTTTATACTCTTGCTTGCATCACATTTGCAAACATGTTCTTTTTCAGGACGGAATTTTGTTACATCAACAGTAACATCAGCATTTTGCTTAACACCGTTTGTATCAAGGAACTCACGCGCAACATCAACGATTGTATTTCCGTTCCAGTACATCTTCAATCTGCCTGTATCTGTAATATCGGCAACTTTAACAGCCTCTAAGTTCTCTGTATTTGCAAGAGCAATAAACTTATCAGCATCATCAGCTCTTACTACAACAGCCATTCTCTCTTGTGATTCGGAAATCGCAAGCTCTGTACCGTCAAGTCCCTCATACTTTTTAGGCACTTTATCAAGGTCAATATCAAGTGCGGGAGCAAGCTCGCCTATAGCAACGCAAACACCGCCTGCACCGAAGTCATTACAACGCTTAATCATTTTGCTTGCTTTAGGATTTCTGAAAAGTCTTTGAAGCTTTCTCTCTGTAGGAGGATTACCCTTTTGAACTTCTGAGCCACATGTTGTAACTGACTCAACTGTATGCTCTTTAGATGAACCTGTAGCACCACCGATTCCGTCACGACCTGTTCTGCCACCGAGAAGAATAACCACATCACCTGCATCGGGACGCTCGCGAACAACATTGTCAGCAGGAGCAGCAGCTATAACAGCACCAATTTCCATTCTCTTAGCCATATAGCCCTTGTGGTAAATTTCACGAACTTGACCTGTCGCAAGACCGATTTGGTTACCGTATGATGAATAACCTGCAGCAGCACCTGTAGTAATCTTTCTTTGTGAAAGTTTGCCTTTAATTGTCTGTGAAACGGGTACTGTAGGATCTGCACTACCTGTAACACGCATAGCTTGATATACATAAGATCTGCCTGAAAGCGGGTCACGAATGGCTCCGCCGAGACAAGTAGCAGCACCACCGAAAGGCTCAATTTCTGTAGGATGGTTATGAGTTTCGTTCTTAAACATCAAGAGCCAATCTTGCTCTTCACCATCAACATCAACTTTTATTTTAATACTGCAAGCATTAATTTCTTCAGATTCATCGAGGTCTTTAATCTTACCGTTTTTCTTAAGGTATTTAGTTGCAATTGTACCTGCATCCATAAGTGTTATATCACGAGTTTGCGCTCTTTCTGCATAAACATTTTCTCTGGCTGCGAGATATTCTTTGAAAGCCTTTTCAACGAGCTCGTTTTCAGGTCCTTTTGCAAAAGTAATATTGTTTAACTTTGTAAGGAATGTTGTATGTCTGCAATGGTCTGACCAATAAGTATCAATTACTCTGATTTCTGTAATTGTAGGATCTCTTTTCTCTGTATCTTTAAAATAATTTCTGCAGAAAAGTAAATCCTCTGCTGACATCGCAAGACCCATATCGCTTCTCATTTTTTTAATTTCATCATCGCTGAGTGTTATAAATCCTGTAAGAGTATCAACTTTTTCGGGAATATCAAGCTTAAGCTTTAATGTATCAGGTTTCTCCAATGAAGCTTCTCTTGACTCAACAGGGTTTATGCTGTACTTTTTGATAGCTTCCAAATCTGCTTCGGAAATGTCTCCCTCCAAAACATACACTTGAGCCGCTCTAACTTCCGGTCTTTCTTTTTGTGTAAGGATTTGTATACATTGAGCTGCTGAATCTGCTCTTTGGTCATACTGACCGGGCAAATATTCAACTGCAAAAAGCTTGCATCCTTCGGGGCAAACAAATTCTTCATCTGTAACATTGTCTACATTAGGCTCTGAAAATACAAGATACTTAGCAGCTTCATATTCCTCTTTTGAAATACCCTCTACATCATATCTGTTTAAAAGTCTAACGTTTTTAAGACCTGCTATGCCTAAATTGTTCTTTAAATCAGAGGCAACAGCTTTTGCCGCAACATCCATACCTGCTATTTTTTCAACAAAAATACGTCTTACATTCATACTATAAATACCTATCCTTCTCTATTTCTCATATCATATCAAATACAATTTAAAGCATTCTCAATATCAGCAATGATATCATCCGCATATTCTATACCAACAGAAAGTCTTATCAAATCAGGAGATACACCTGCCGCCAACAATTCTTCATCATTCATTTGACGATGTGTAGTGCTTGCAGGATGGAGTACACACGTTCTTGCATCAGCAACGTGAGTTACGATTGCAGCAAGTTTTAATCCCTCCATAAATTTAACAGCACCTTCTCTGCCGCCTTTAACACCGAACGAAACTACACCACATGTACCGTTAGGCATATATTTTTGAGCAAGATCATAATCCTTACTGCTCTTAAGTCCGGGATATTTTATCCATGTGATGCTGCCGTCTTTTATACGACTCTCAAGATATTCAGCAACTTTTTGAGCGTTTTGTACGTGTCTTTCTACTCTTAAGAAAAGTGTCTCAAGTCCGAGATTTGTGTAGAAAGCATTTTGAGGACTTGCCATTGCGCCTAAATCTCTCATAAGATGTGTTCTCATTTTAGTAATATAAGCTGCATTTCCGAAGCTCTCAGTATATGTAATACCGTGGTAACTTTCATCGGGAGTAGTAAGTCCCGGGAACTTTCCGTTATTCCAATCGAAATTACCGCTGTCAATAACAACGCCGCCGATAGCACAAGCGTGGCCATCAATATATTTAGTAGTGGAGTGTGTAACAATATCAGCTCCAAACTCAAAAGGTCTGCAATTAACAGGTGTAGCGAAAGTATTATCAATGATAAACGGAACGCCATGCTCATGTGCTACTCTCGAGAACATCTCTATGTCAATAAGGTCGAGTGACGGATTTGAAATTGTTTCTCCGAAAACACACTTTGTGTTATCTTTAAAAGCTTTGTGAAGTTCTTCTTCGCTAATATCAGGCTTAACAAAAGTAAAGTCAATGCCCATCTCACGCATTGTCTTATTGAATAAGTTAAAAGTACCGCCGTAAATAGCACTTGAACAAACAACGTGATCGCCTGCGTGACAAATATTAAATACTGCGTACAAGTTTGCAGCTTGTCCTGCGGAAGTCATTACGGCACCAACGCCACCTTCTAAGTCTGCAAGTTTCTTCTCTACTGCGTCAACAGTTGGGTTTGCGAGTCTTGTGTAGAAAAATCCGGAAGCTTTGAGGTCGAACAAATCTCCCATGTTGCCTGCTGTGTCATATTTAAATGTAGTGCTGTGAACAATAGGCACTACTCTGGGCTCGCCATTTTTAGGCTCGTAGCCTGATTGAACGCATTTTGTATTAATATGCATAATTAGTCCTCCTCAAAATCGTCGTTTTCTTTTCTCATAGCGTACTCATCAAGTACTGCTTGAGCAAGCTTTTCGTTTTCAACAAAAGTAAAGACAGGTTCTTTACCTTCAAAAACAGTCTCCATTATAACGATTCCCATATCGTCCTCTACACCCTCTGTCTCCATTGGTACAAGAACTGCATAAAGTTTATTGTTATAATCTACAAAATCAAGCAATTCAAATTCAAAATCAACACCATCTTCATCCGTAAGAATGAAAGTGTTCATGCCATTATCAAAAAATTCATCTTTAATATCTCTGCTCATAACTATCTCCTTAATCTGTAAGAATTAAGATTTATTCAACTTATCCAAATAGCCCTGTAAAATAATCATAGCGGCAAGCTTATCGCTTACTCCTTTTTGCTTTTGATGCTTGCCGGATTCTAACATAAGCCTGTCCGCATATTTCGTCGTAAGACGCTCGTCTTCGTATACAATTTTCAAGTCGGGAGCTGCCTCTAAAAGTGCCTTGGCAAATTTTTCTGTTTTGACAACTCTGTCACCTTTTGTGCCATTCATGTTTGTAGGCAAACCGATAACAAGCGTATCCGCACAATATTTTTGTATTAAAGCTATTAACTCGTTGACAGCGTGTTTGCGACCTAAAGTTGCATCAACAACACACAAATCAAAAGCAAGTTTTGCACCGTCATCACTAACGGCAACGCCTATCCTGCTGTCACCGTAATCAATACCTAAAATTCTCATATCAATCCTTTATTTCTTTCTCCAAATGTTCATTAATATAAAAAGAGAAAAGCTCTTCTATAATTTCATCACGTTCAAGTCTTGTAATCATAGCGCGCGCGTTCTTGTGGCTTGTAATATATGTAGGATCTCCTGACATAACATAAC
>JBGVNN010000047.1:0-6280 GCA_045125595.1 Candidatus Egerieisoma sp. | reverse complement strand
TTCTCCGTTCAAACTTGCATCAAAATATATGGCAAGAACTCTTTTTATTTCTTTCTTATCCATTCTTCTAACCTCGAAATTTTGGCTTGCCAATATTTTTTCTATTCTGTTTGTTGTGTTAAATATTTGTTCTTCCTTTTTATTGTTGCACCTTATAACAAACAAAAACTGTCTTGCTGTTGCCATTTCCGTTTGTATGTGATCAAGAAATGAAATATCTTTCTCTATCAATTCACGAACTTTTGAATTATTTTCTTGATTTGCTTTTTTATACAAGTACGATTTGTTTTCATCAAAGCATTCAGAAGAGTCCGTGCAAACAATCTCTATGTCCGGCACAGAGCACAATACCATTAATAAATGCCTTATTTTTATTTCAATGCTTGTATTCGATAAGACTGATATGTTGGTAGGAGTCACGCTATAAAACAACAGTTCTCCTTTGTCTGTTATCAACCCATACTTGCCAAAACTTTTTATACCAATTAGTTCTTGTACGGAATTTCCTTTTCTTCGCATCCTTCTCATCTCCATTCATAATATTGTTGCGATGTTATAAAATATTTCGTTGCTGTTTTGATGAAGTCTATTACGGTAACTTCATCAAATCTCATTGCCAAAAAAGCAAAAACTAATGTTGCCACACCCGGCATTAATGTTTTTGCGTGTACTACTGCCAATACTGATATAAGTGTACTGATAATCAAAATCACAAAATCTCTTAAAGACCACATCCATATATTGGATGTGGCTTTTAAGTTTTGCGGATAAATATATTCCCTCATTGTTTTTCTCCTATTTCTTTAATAATGCTTTTGATAAGTGAACTGCTGTAGATGTTGCATGAACAATGCTCATCACATTAAATCTCGCTGTTGTATCTAATCCAAATTGCTGTGCTATTCTTGGTACTTCGTTAGCTGACAACATTATTCCCAATCCTAAAAGCATATGGTCTGAAAATGTTATCAATCCAAGATACAGTAAAGATGTTTGCAAAAATGTTGTTAAACACAATGCTATTATTTGTTTTACCCATTGAATAAAACCATCGCTATAGCCTCTTGGAACTGAAAACATATATAGCGACCCTACTGCAATTTGTGCAATAAGTATTCCGCTTCTTTTTATGTTTTGAAAAAACAGCTTAATAACGCAATACGCAAAAGCTGTTAACATAAGTGTTATATATAGCCCCGACATTGAACCGGGCGAGGCAAATTCCGTTCGCAAAACATACAAACTGGTGCTGGATATATCGACGGTTTTTCCGCTTGCAAACAATGTTGCAAGATCGCTCGAAAAATCAGACTGTAAAGTAATACAAAACTTATACAGTTCTATAGGCAAAACTCCAATTAACGAACACGCAAAAAAGCCTTTTAATATGTTTAGCGCTGTCGTTTTAGGATTCGCTCTGCCGTTTTGGTATTCTATTGCTACATCAAAGATTGCAACTACCACACCTGCAACAAATAATGCCCAACCGAAATATGTAAACAACAATACTGTTGCTTTTATCCAATCAAGCTCAAATATTTCCGCGCCCATATTGTTGATTTTTCCAAAGAAACCGGCTACTGCATCAAAAATCACTTTATATATCCATTTAAGCATAATATCCCATATGTTATTTGATATTTGCTGTCCTAACTCTGAAAAGCCATAGTGAACAGCTTCTGTTACTGCCTCTATGATATCTTCAAGCCAATCAAACATGTTTTTTCACCACCCTCTTGGTATGCTTGTCTTCTTATGGCAATATCGACCAAATATACAATGGGGCAGTAAGTGTAAATATTAAGCATGCAAACAAAATAGCCGGTGCCGTAAATTCAAATTGTCCATGCTTTCTATAATCAAAATATGCTGTACCGAGTTTCACAAAGAACAGTACAGCAAGTATTAAATCAACCACAGGAAACACAACATTATTAACTACCGTCTTCACTTGTCCTTTTGCGTCTTTCCAAGTATCTTCTATCGCCTTTGATACATTACCAGAACCATTTCCGCCGGAAGGTGTTGGTGCTGGGGTTGCATTTGTCGCACTTACTGTCATACTTAACATTCCCATGCATAACACAATAAGAACAACAAATATCGCTACTTTACTTCTCTTCATTATTTTCTACCTCCTTTAAAACCTTTTCAAGTTCTTTCCCTTTTATTGTTTTCATTCTGATATTTAAATTCTTGCAAAAACCGATTTCTTTTTTCATTCCTTCTGTTATTTTCTCCCCGAAGATCCACATTTCGTCACAAAACCACAAAGTAGATAATCCCGCACTTACTCCCATTTCTCTTTCTGTTTTATTGTTATCATTTATACAAAGTGCATAAAAATGCGGAACAATCGGTGCTGTTCCGCATTTTAGTGCATACCTTGTGTACTTTTTTACCTTTGAAAGATTCTCTTCAATGTTTCCACCCAAGGGAGAACAAATGTATACTTTTTTCTTCATACTATTTGTTCCTTTTCTTTATTTTTTTGTATAAATAAAGCGAAAGAATAATACATACAGCCATTACTGCTCCGTACAAAATGCCCTTTAGATACTCTCTTTCCCATGTTGAAATTGCCCTTTTTTTATTTTGTGCGAAATCTTCACATTTTTCGCTTTGTGCTAATACTTCACAATTTCCTAACCGTATTCCTCTGACAACAAGCCTATGAGAATTCACTCCAAAAGGTGTGCAAGTAATCAAGCTGCACACATCTTTTGCAGTATCAACACGCAAACTTTTTGTATCGCTTGGTTCTATTACATAAATATCTTCTATACGATATTCCAATGTTTCATCAAGAACATCAATATAAAAAATATCTCCTTTTTTTAAACAATCCAAGTCAGAAAACATCTTTTGTCCTGACATACCTGAATGTCCTGTTAAAACACAATGCGTTCCGTTTCCACCCACCGGAAGAGACGAACCAAACAGATGACCTACTCCTTTTTCCAAAACCTCAGCCGTTGTTCCGTGATATATTGGTAAAACAACATCAATTTGGGGTATTTTTACATACCCCATTATCCCGTCACCGCCTATATTAAGTACATTTTCATAAATATCTTCTGAAATCTGTTTATCGTTATATGAAATTGCTTTTTGTTTTTCTTCATTAAGCCTTTTATCTCCATACTTTTCTATTGTTTCAGAATAATCTGCATAAACCTTTGTTTGTGATCGCTCTGCTAAATAATTAGACACAATCGGATATATAGTTACTAAAAGAGCAATAACAAAGATAAAGATACATATGGCTACATATATTTTCTTTCTCTTCATATTAATCAGTCATTATTCTTTTTACGGTTGATTTTAACAACAGTAATAACTGCACCTGTCATAATGATCACGCCTATTGCCACAATCATAACCATTCCGGTATCACCTGTTACGGGAAGATCAGGAATTTTATCGTTAACAACACTAATTGCAACCATTGCATTTTGAGACTGTTTATCTGCATTCATTTCTACAGCTTTGCCTGCAATAGATGCCGTGGGTTTCTCGTTTTCAAACACTATTGAAAGCTCCACATCATCTTCAAGCAAAGTATATCCGTCTGCAGTTTTTGTTTCTATAATTGTATAGACATCATCTTCAACACCAAACACTTTAACTTTGCCTACTTCATCGGAAACTTTTATAGGAACAAACACTGTAGCAATATTTTCATCTGCTGTATATCCTGTTACATAGTATATTCCATCAAGATTTTCAGCCACAAGCCACACTTTGTCTGTTTCGTTATATACTTTAAACTCGACTTTATCATACAATCCTGATTCATACGCTTCGTTATCCGTTATATCCGAAAAGTGTTTTGTAATGTCTATTCCAAAGCTGTAAACAATTGCATCTGCTTCAAGCGTGTCATAATATTTTTCTGATGTTCTTTTCCAAGTAAGTTCGACTTTATTGGGATTTCCGCTTTCGCCAAGAATTAACGAATCATCCGAATTTACTTTAGCTTTATACTTTATGACTACTGTATGTTCGGAGTATTTGTTATTTATTTCTGTAAGTCCGCTTTTGGTGATATCGACTGTCATTATGTTATTATCATAAGTCACTGTAAATAAGCTCTTATCTTCTGTCCAATCAGCCACCTTTTGAGTGCATTCTGCATCGCTATAGATTTCAAACACAATCTCATTTTCGATATAACTGATACCTTTTGAAAGTGTATCCACAAAACAATACTTTGTTAAAAATGTTGCATTTGATTTAACAACAGGAAGTGTTGATTGTATCTTGTATTCTACAATATCTCCGGCAGTTGCTGTGGCACAAGAACCATACTCTGCTGTTTTTCCTGTGCTTGACTGTGATTCTCTTACCTCTTTGTCCAATGTCGGATTACCTGTTTCATTTTTAGGATAAACAACCACATCATAGTTCCAAGTATCGCCATTTACTGTCATAGGAAGTGAAACAAAAAATGGGTTTGTAGTATCGATTACATTCTCGGGTACTTTTGTTTCTACCACAAGATACAAACCTACATTAAGTCCTGTTTTTACGGATTTTCCTTTAGAATTAGTAAGTGGCATTTTTTGTGCGTTAGTGTTTTTGGACACATAACTTTCCAATGCATTCTTTACTCTTATCTCATTTTTGGAAAGTGCTTCAGCCAATGCTTTGCTGATGACACTTTGCTGATAAAAGTATTTATTTGCATCAATTTTATCCGCTTGAACAAATCTATCTTTTCCGTCTGCAAGATTTATTACTTTTAAAAGCTCTGCTGATTCACTCTTATCAAAACCATACAAAAGCTGTGTTGCCGTACTATCTTTAAAAGTGATAATTCCTGCAATATTAAGAATTGTAAATTCAACACCTTCAATTGCATTCATTTCTTTTACTTCATATGCGTACTTATTGATTGTAAGAGAACATGTCTTGTTTTTATCAATTGTTGCATTAGTTGCATCTGCTGCAAATGCTGTTGTTATTGTTGTGAAGCACATCACAAGTGCCATAATTACTACTAAAAATTTCTTCATATTTTTTTACCTCTTTCTTTCTTAATTAAATAATAAATTGTTACTATTGCTCCCATACTCAAACCGAGAACAATTGGAATATATAAAAAAGAATTACCGCCTGTTGGGGGTAATTCAAATTCGGGATTGTTTATTGCTTTTATTGTGATTACAGGCTTATCTGCTGTTGATATTTGACCTTCAAACACCGGCTCTGACAAAAGTGAATAACCATCTTTAGTCTTTATTTCCGTTACTTTATAGTAAACATCAGGTGATAACCCTGCAAAACTCGCTTTTCCATTTTCATCTGTTTCTTTTTGCATTAATTCTGTCCACGATTTGCCATCCAATGACTTCTCAATTACAAAAACAACCCCTGAAACAGCTTCATCTTTTTCGTTTACTTTAATAATTTCAAGATCGTGTGTTTTTAACTTGTTGGCAAAAATCACGGTTTCAGTCTGACCTGCTTTAACTGTTATCGTCTGCGGTTTTTGCGATTCATATTTGGGCGGAACTGTCTCGCTAACTGTGTACATTCCCGGTTTCAGACCCGAAAATGTCAAAGAGCCTTTTGAATCGGTTTTACCTTTTAAAGGCGTTGTTAAGTCACCGCCTGTCAAAGTAAATTCGATGCCGCTTACTTTGCCGTCTGATGATGTCTTAATAACATTAATGCTGCCAAATTCTTGTGTCTTTAGTTTTATAAATGCTTGCAATGGGTCTGATACCTCGGCTGAATATGTCGCAATATCTTGTCGTGTTGATGAACTCCACGTAATTAGCCCGCTTCGTTTTAGCGTTCTGATTGCAGAAATAGTCACATTATTTACCGCCACCTTTGATGCAAGTATTAATTTGTTACCGCTAACAGTCACTTTTACATTGCTGTTACTTGGTTCAAACCTATAATTTGAAAGCACGTTGTTTGTGTCGGTAAGGGTCGCTGTGTATTCTGTGCCGTTCCATTTAAGCTCTACCGTCTGAGCTAAATTTGGGTCTTCTGCCATAAAGCTTGGTGAACCTAAATGCGCTTGCATTGAATTTACTATACGGTTATAGTTTTTCATAATTTGACTATATACCGGGTGGCTTGGTGTTACGATGTCTAAGACTGCATCGTAAGCAGCACCGGGAGTAACGTGGTTAAACTCGCTGTCACGCTCTCCTACAACCGTTTCCCATATCAATATCTGCGTTGCAATTACATTTCCTAAAGTATCAGCATCATTTTGAGAAGTCCAATTAAGGTTAATCTTGCCGATATATCCGTATTGGAA
>JBGVNN010000046.1:0-30346 GCA_045125595.1 Candidatus Egerieisoma sp. | reverse complement strand
GGCTTACCCCAAGAAAAAGCCGGCCAAAATGCAACTCCCATGTTTGCTGCAATAAGATTTCTTAAAGCCTCCGGGCTGTCACATTCAAAAGCTATATGTGGCAAAAAACCAACATCAGAACAATAGTTGTCACAAATTTCTCTTAACGGCAAAAATTGTGATAAGCTTATAAAACTTTCTTTTGATATTTCATTTAAAGAAACACTGTCTTTTTGTGCGTATTTCGAATCTGCAGGTACTGCAAGCATAATTTCTTCATCAATTATTGTACTGTTTTTACCTGCAGAATCAATTTCAAAGGGTAGTGTTGAGATTTCGATGTCATAATCTTTTGATTTTTCGTTACGTGTAAGTTGAAATTCTATTTCTTTATGTGATTTTTTATATTCAATTAACAGTTTAGTTATCGTTGCCGACGCCGCGAGAATGTTTACATGTATTGTGCGACGGAAATGGCCTTCGGCTTCCCTTATTTCGTCTGTTAGCGAGTCGATTTGGTTCAGTATAGGTGTAATCTTTTTTAAAAACAAATTACCGGCATCACTTAATATTATATTTCTGCCTTTTCTGTGAAAAAGTTCAACACCCAGCTCTTCCTCTAATCGTTTAATTGATTGTGTCAGAGCAGGTTGAGCAATGTGTAAAATTTCCGCAGCACGTGTGATATGTAGCTGATTTGCAGCGATTGTAAAGTATCTCAATTGTTGTAATTCCATAAACTTACCGTATCAAGCTATTTGGATAGCTGACTTTCTTTAATGATTTTGAGTAATAATTATATCAAATTATAATACAAAATTCAATATTAGCTGTATTAATTAATAATATCAACATTATTAATTAAATAGTTTTTTGGTATTATACATCAATTTTAATTTTTAATATAATATCTAACGTAAAAGAAAGTTTTACAAAACTATCAAATAGGAGAATTTATAGTATGGCTGCTTTTGGAGAAATTTTAGAAACTGTAATGATGATTTGTTTTGGTATATCTTGGCCGCTTTCTGTTTATAAATCATATAAATCAAGAAGTACAGCGGGTAAGAGCTTTGTATTTCTGTTTGCGATTTGGATAGGGTACGTTGCCGGAATATTTGGAAAGTTAATGATGAATAATGTAACTCCTGCGTTTTATTTTTATATATTAAATATAACAATCGTAAGTATAGATATTGCTTTGTTTTTCAGAAATAAAAAGCTTGAAAAACAGCGTGAAATTTTTTCTTGAATAATATTTTAGCAATGATATAATAAACCTTGTATTTATTTTAATTTACGGAGGTTATATATCATGGAGATAAAGATTACAAAAACAACTGCTCCCAAGCAAAAACCTACAGATGAGAATAAGCTTGGTTTTGGTAAAATTTTCACAGATCATATGTTCGTTATGAACTATACAAAAGGTAAGGGTTGGCATGATGCCAGAATCGAGCCTTATGCTCCTATCGCTCTTGATCCTTCAGCTATGATTTTCCACTATGGACAAGGTATTTTTGAAGGACTTAAAGCTTATAAAACAGCTGACGGCGAAGTTCTTCTCTTCAGACCTCAGAAGAATATTGAGCGTGCTAACATTTCAAATGAAAGACTTTGCATTCCTGCAATTGATGAAGAATTTGCACTTGAAGCAATCAAAACATTAGTTGATATTGAAAGAGATTGGATTCCCGAAGCACCCGGTACATCACTTTATATTCGTCCTTTTATCATTGCAACTGACCCTTATCTTGGAGTTAAACCTTCAGAAACTTATATGTTTATGGTTATTCTTTCTCCTGTTGGTGCTTATTATCCTGAGGGTCTCAATCCTGTAAGAATTTTTGTTGAAGACGATTATGTTCGTGCAGTTCGCGGCGGTATCGGTTTTGCAAAAACTCCCGGTAACTATGCAGCAAGTATCAGAGCACAAGAAAAGGCTTATGAGTACAAATATACTCAAGTTCTTTGGCTTGATGGTATTGAGCGTAAATACATAGAAGAAGTTGGTACAATGAACGTATTCTTTGTTATTGACGGCGAAGTTATCACTCCTGCACTTAATGGCAGTATTTTGGCCGGTGTTACAAGAGATTCATCTATAGCACTCTTAAAGAGTTGGGGATATAAAGTTACAGAGCGTAAACTTTCAATCGACGAAGTTTATGAAGCTTATCAAGCAGGCAAACTTGACGAAGTTTTTGGTACAGGTACAGCAGCTGTTATATCACCTGTTGGAGAACTCAAGTGGGATGATCACGTTATGACTATTAACAATGGCGAGATCGGCAAGATTTCACAAAAACTTTATGACTCTATCACAGGTATTCAATCAGGTAAGATTGAAGATACAATGAACTGGACAGTTAGAGTTTAATTGATTTATTTATTATAAAAATTTTAAGTGCAGGATAAGCTATTTTGGTAAATCCTGCACTTTTTGTTGTTATATCACTTTAACAATTAATAGTTTAAATTTCAAATATTGTATTCAACATCTTTTTTAAGTATATACTCTTTACCTTTCCATTTTAATGTACCGCCGTCTGCAGTTGCTTTAACGTGTAGTTTTTTGTCTTTCGTATATTCAATATAAACCTCTCCCTCAGGAAGGGGAACACAACCTTTTATAGTCCTATATTTGCCAAGATTTGGTGCAACTGTAAATGTTTTATAGCCGACCGATGTGGGATATACACCAAGACAATATTTTCCAAGCAAGTAAATTGGGCCGCTGCCCCAAGCGTGACATTGTGAACAGCCGTATTTCATTCCGTACATTTCATAGTGCTCTGTGCCTTTACGAGAGGGGATATATTGTTCCCAGATTGTTGTAGCACCTTGAGCAACAATGCCGCCCCAATATTCTTCGAACTTCTTTTGCATGTGCTTTATGTCATTTAATTTACAATAAGCAATTAATTGAAAAAACTCAAAATAAGGAGTTGTTATCTGTGTAATTTGATCGTTTTTAAGTACATTTTTATAAATACTTTTAGCTTTCTTTTTTGGTACAAAGTCATAAATTACAGCAAAAATGTTTGCATGCCTTGTGACATTTTTACGGCCTGAAGTATAACTGTCGATAAATGCACCTTTTTCATTAGACCAATAGTCTTTAATAATGTTCTTTTTAAGCTTATTGGCAGTTTTGGTATATTCTGTATTTTTTTCATTACATATATCTGCAAGCATTGCCATAGCATTTTTTGTTTGCCAATATAGTATTTGTTCAGCGCAAAATGGACCGTCTTTATCCATCTCAGACCAATCAATAAATATCCAATCACCTTCGCGAGGGATGATATAGTCTTTTTCGTTTGTTCGTGATGAAATAAAATTATATAATGCTTTAGCTCTTGGCCATACAAATTTTATAAAATCAAGATCTCCTGTATTATAGTAATACTCTGATATAGTAATGAGTAAATACATTGAATAGTCGTTTATTGTATTTATATGTTGTTCATATGGTGGTTTGCCAAGTAAGGCAAGAATTGTGCGTTTGGTAATTTCATTATCAAAGAATAAATAGTTGTTGGCCATATATGATTGATACGCATCACCTGACCACACCCAACGATCTCTTTTGATACCATCAAGAAAGAATTCTCTTGAATTTAAATGAAAAGTGTATGCACAAATATCCCAAATTTTGGCAATTTTGGGTTTATTACAAGAAAAATATGCTCTGTCATTTAACGGTAAATATTCATATTCTGCTTTAAGAATAATTTTATCAGCTTTGTGACCTATAATGTTTATATATCTAAAAGCTCGAGCATTCAATCTGTAATAGCTTTGTCCGTTGATTTTTATATGTATTAGTGTGTAGTCAGTATCTGTTGCTTCTTCTTCAGATTCACCATAGAATATTTCGTATTCTACATTAGGATCGGCATTTTCGATTGACAATATTGCAAAAGTTTCTTTGCCAAAATCGGCTATAAGATTATTAGTTTTCTTCTTGATTGATTTTGGTAAAATTGTTTCATATTCAAATTTGAATATTTCCGGGTTGTCATTTTCTGAATAATACTCAGGATATGAGCCAACCGGCAAAATTTCCGTAGTCATATGAGTAGATGTCCATGTTTCATCTGTTTTTAAAAATTCACTATCTATAAAAATGCATGGCAAACTACATGGTGCTCCAAGTATAAATACTTGTACCACATGAGAACCGGGCGAGAATTTGACTTCTTCATTAAGTCTATGTCTTTTGCCATCTAAAGTCAGATAACCTGTACCGTGTGCTTTGACTATAAAAGTTGATTCGATTTCGGAAATGAAAGTTTTGGTGAAGCTTACATTTGGGTAAGGTGTAGATAAATCCCAAAAGTGGGGGAGATCTATGCCGAATTCTTCTCGTCTTGAATGTAACTTAATTGAATGATATAACTCATAATCTCCCATTACCCATATCCATTTTGCTCTATTTTCTTTGTCCATTTAATATAATACCTTTCGTGAAATTTATATAATTTTATCATTAGTAATTATGATTTTCAATTAATTATTATCTGTATTGTCAAAATTGTATTTTGTGGTAAAATCTAACAGAATTGTAAATAAGGTTGTGGATTTAGTGAAATATTTTAGTTTTATTAATAACAGATATAGTTCAATTAAAATATTAATTTTGTTATTTGCTGTATTTCTTTTTGTATTAAGTTTTTCTTCATGTACAGAAAATCGAGATGTGCCCAATAATACTGTTATGCCTCAAAACACAGATATAACCACTCACTCTCCATTTCCAACTCAAACCTCAACGAAAGCTTCTCCTTCAGAAGCAACAAGCACTCCTATTGTAGTAACAACTGCAGAAACAACTTCAACTATTAAGCCTACTTCGTCGGTAGTTACTTCTACTACTCCAATCACAACCCAGTTAGTGACTTCATCTCCTAAAACTGATCCTTTTGAATATAACTCTGATATTATAATAAATGAAGTAATGGTTTTGAATGATTGGTATTTAAAACAACCTGATGGTGAGTATTATGATTGGGTAGAAATTAAAAATGTTTCAAAAAAAGATATTAATCTTTCAAATTTTATTATCACTGATAAAAAGAATAAAATGAAATACACATTACCAAATGTTGTATTAAAACCCAATAATTTGTATGTTGTTATTTGCTCTGATAGCAATACAGGATTCGCTTTGAATTCTACTTCTGATGATTTATTTTTATATAATAAATCAGGCGTTTTAATTGACTCTGTACATCTTGAAAATATTCCATACGGTTGTTCGTATGGCAGAATGGATTTTGAGGAAAATTTTTACTATTTTACCAAACCTACACCTTTAGCTAAAAATGCTTTGGGAGTTAGAGGGATTTCTTCAGAAGCAATAAGTAATTTTACGTCAGGTGTATATAATATTAAATCATTAACAATTGAACTTAGTGCAAAAGGTACTATTTATTACACAACGGATGGTACTGAGCCAACACAAAAATCGCCTGTTTATTCAAAACCGATTACAATTAAAAATAACACGGTAATCAGAACACTTGTATACGAAAAAGATAAATTACCATCAAGAATTACTACTTATTCTTACATATTTAATCCCGATACGACATTACCTGTTTTAAGTCTTGTTACAGCACCCGATAACTTATGGGACGAAGAAATCGGCATATATGTAAAAGGTAAATATGATAATTATTTCCAAGATTGGGAACGACCTGCTTCTATTTCATATTTTGGAGATGATGGCACTTTCAGTTTGAATTGCGGGTTGAAATTAAATGGCGAGGGAAGCCGTCAAAGTGATGAGAAAAAATCTTTTAAAGTCCTTTTTAAAGGTAAATACGGAGCAAGTTCACTTAAATGTAATCTATTTGATAATGGTATTGATGAATACGATTCACTTGTTATAAGAGCCGGTGAGGATTACCGATATTCAGTTTTCAGAAATGAAATGGTAGTTGCTTATGCAAAAAAGTTTTTCCCTTCACTTGTAACTCGTGATGGTAAGTATTGTTCTTTGTTTATAAATGGGGAATATTTCGGCGTTTATTATTTGATGGAGCGTGTTACTGAGAAATTTATTTCCGAGAAATATAATGTAGAAGAAAATGAAGTAATAATTGAAGAATTTTCTCCTGAAAAAGGCGGCGAACTTGAGGCGATAATGAACTTTTGCAGATCGAATGATATGTCTATTAAAAGCAATTATGAATATATTACAAATAAAATAGATATTGAAAGTATGACTGATTGGTTTATTTTAGAGGCTTATTCGGGAAATACAGATGTTACTCAAAATTTAAAATATGTAAAACTCGGCAATAATGGTAAATGGAAATGGGTTGCACACGATTTTGATTGGGCGTTTTATGCTCATGAAAATCCTTTTGAAAATTTGTTGGTAAAAAGTCTGTGGTACACAAGTTATATAATAAAACCTATGCTCAAAAATAATGAATACAAACAATATTTTATAGAGCGTTTGGCGTATCATACACAAAATACATTTAAAGATCCGGCGAATTTAATAAATATAATAGATGAACTTTATAATATTATTGAGCCTGAAATAGCAAAAGAAAGAGCTCGTTGGGGCGGTAATATTGAAACATGGAACAAATACGTAAATGATATTAAATCGTATGTTATTGACCATGACCGCTGCCAAGAGCTCATTGATAGTATTGCCAATGTGTTTTCTTTAACACAAGATGATATTAAAAAATACTTTGGTTAAATATTATTTAGGGTCGTTTTTTATGTGAACATCCATTTGAGGATAGGGAATTTCTATACCTCTTAAATCAAATTCTTCTTTAACCGCTGCACATAAATCATAATATACAGTCCAATAGTTATCCTTATCTGTCCAAGCTCTCAATACGAAATCCAAGCTGCTGGCTCCGTGTTCTGCCAAAGCGGCAAAAGGAGCAGGTTCATCAAGTACAAGTTCATGCTTCGTAGCAACATCTAAAAGAAGTCGTACTACACCTTTTACATCTGCATTGTAACTGGTTGAAAATCTGAGATCAACACGTCTTGTGCCGTAATGAGAAACATCGTATATAGCTTCGTTTGATAATGTACCGTTAGGAACAACAATTTTAGTATTGTCACCCTTCTTTAAAGTAGTATAAAAAATGTCTATTTTCATTACTGTGCCTTCGTGGTTGTTTTCGGTTTTGATATAATCGCCGACTGAAAAAGGTTTAAAAAATAAAATTAAAAAACCACCCGCAACATTGGATAAACCTCCTTGCAAAGCCAAACCAATAGCAAGACCTGCAGAACCGAGCAAGGCAACTATTGAAGCCATCGGAACGCCGACAACTGAGACAGCAATTACAAAGACAATAACATACCCGAGTATTTTTAAGAAACTTGTTAAAAATGACTGCGCACTTTTATCAATCTTTTGAAAGCCTTTGCTTTTTGACATTCTTTTTATAATTAATTTAACTACTTTAAAACCTATTACAAATATTAATATAGCTAAAACCAAATGGAAACCCGCATCAATAATTTTTGGTAAAAATGTTTCTAATATTTTTTTTAGTGTTTTCATTAAATCATTCTCCTCTAGAAGGATCTATTGAAGGATCCGAAAATTTTTCTTCATGAGATTTGCAAAGTTGATCAAAACTTATGCCGTAACTTCTTGCAATATCCATCGCAAAACTTTTACCTTGGGGAGGCATTGGTCTGATTTTATACGTTCTTTTTGAACCTTTGTGTGTTTTACGACCTTCTTCAGTCAGTACGTCAAAGTCAGTGTCCTCGTCAACACCGGCTACTAAGCTTACCATGTCGGAAAGTGCAGGCTCTTTATTAAGTTCAGGTATATTTTCTGCAAGCTCATGTATATGTGTGGCAAAGACACAACGCGCGCCGACTTTTCGTAGGTATTTCATGATTTCTTCAGCAATAAACAAGCACTCTTGATGGCTCGTACTTGATAAAGATTCATTCATAAGAATCATACTGTATTTTGTAAGGCGTGGTAAAATTATTTCAAGTCTTATACATTCTTCGCCCAATCTACCTTCACTTATGGAATTTTTTTCAAGTTCAGGGAAATGAGTGTAAATATTATCAACAGGACTGATTCGCCCGGAAGTTCCCGGAATGGGGAAGCCTGCTTGGAATAACAGCTGACATATACCGAGAGCTCTTGTGAAAGTAGTTTTACCGCCTTGGTTAGCACCGGTAAGAATAAACAATCTGCCGGCTGCGTCAGACATTTCCGCATCATTGCCAACGACAACATTTCTTAAATCGTCAAGGCCGATATCACTCATAATACGAAAAGCAAAGCTTGCATCATACATATCGTTTACTTTAAAAATACGTTCGTCTTTTGGTGCCGGTTCGGGGAAGCAAACAGGAAGGCCTGCATTTTTGAGTTTATATGCGAGTCTTGTACCACCGATATAGTAATATACCTCCGGAAGTAACTCGAATAAAAATTCTGTTTCTATCCATTCGAAACGTGTTAAAACCTCTGCCAAATGTTTAAATGTATCTTTCATGACGTTTTCTAAATCACGCATTATACCTTGGTCTAAACTATTTGCTTTATTTTCTCTTAATATTGAGTAAAATGCACCGATGCCAAAATAACTTTCATCATTTCTGCCGAGTCCGAGCAACGATGTAACAAGACCTTTTTGTTTAAAAGGTTTTTCTTCAATTGATAGTAAAACTGCTTCTACGGGTCTTAATTCGTTATCGAGATTGATGCCGATTGTCACGCTTTTCATTGTTTGAAGTTTGTCATATAAATCAGGGAGTATTCTTTTTAATTCTTTATATCCTTCGCCATCATAAATAGAACTTATCATATTGCGAAGTCTGTTCATACCTTCAGATTTAAATGTTTTACCGTCAATACAAATAAGTTCGTGAAGCATATCTACACATTGCATATACATTTTTAGCATTTCAATACGCCAAGCTGTTTTGCGTGAACTGTCATCATGAGCAATGTTAGCTTTTTTCATTTCTCTTAATCTTGTTATAAGTGGTAAGAGAGTCCTGTCAAATGCCTGCTCTATTTCAGGATGATCCATAAAATCTTTGAGTATGTCTTGTCTGTATTTAATAACCTTATCGTCAAGAACCATATCCATAAGACGCATTCTTATATAGCCTTTGTTTTCGTTACGTATCTCCATGCCTTCAAGAAGCATATCGGCATTAATGTCACGCTCTAAAAATTCTTGGTTAAAAAGAGCTTTTTTACCGCTTCTTATATCGGCTTCTATTTGTCTGCCAGTTTGATAATCAGGCCACATTAAAGTAAAATAAAATTTCTGTTCCAAATTTAATCGCCGCTTTCAAAATAGTATTAATATTTCATGATTTTATCATTATTTTTTTACCATTGCAAATTGTTTATTGTGCTTTGTTTTTGCCTTGATTTTGTTGACAAAACGAGGCGAATCAGTTACAATTTGTTAATAAACATTTAATCATATTTGCGAATTAATATCGTATGTTTTTGGAATGCTTATTTTAAACTGAGAAAGGGGAACAGTCTTAAATGTCTAATTATATTTCTGCAAAAAAATTAAAAGAATTTCAGTCCGGTAAGTCAACGGACTGTTATAAATTTTTGGGCAGCAGAAAGTTTAAAAAAGACAATATTGAGGGCATTCTTTTTTCGGTATGGGCTCCTGCCGCTCGTAGTATAAGAGTTGTTGGTGACTTTAATGATTGGGGTAGGAGAGATCCTTTGTCCGGTTATATGGACAGAGATGAAAATGGTATTTGGTATTTCTTTTCTGTTGAACCTCAATTCGGACAAAAATATAAGTATTTAATTGAACATCAGAATTTCACGAAAGTTCTCAAATCTGACCCTTATGCTGTTTACAGTGAAATGAGACCTGATACGGCATCTGTTCTTTACGATGTCAAAACATACAGATGGCATGATAAATCTTGGATGGATTCACGTCGCGATAAAGATTATTTTCATGCTCCGATGAATGTATATGAAGTGCATCTCGGTTCATGGAAAAGACCGCATGAAAATAATACGCCTAATTTTCCGTTTTTCAATTTTAGAGAAATAGTAGATGATTTGGCTTCATATGTCAAAGAAATGAATTATACACATGTAGAGTTGATGCCTGTTTCAGAGCATCCGCTTGATGCGTCATGGGGCTATCAAACTACAGGTTATTACAGTATTACAAGCAGATACGGTACACCTGATGATTTTAAGTATTTTGTTGATAAAATGCACAAAGAGGGTATAGGTGTAATCCTTGATTGGGTTCCTGCTCATTTTTGTAAAGATGAATCCGGTTTATACAATTTTGACGGTGATTGGGCATATGAACCCAAAGACAGCAATTACAGAGAGAATATTTTATGGGGTACTGCTAACTTTGATTACGGTAAGGGAGAAGTTATGAGCTTTTTGATTTCAAATGCTGTATACTTCCTTAAAGAATATCATCTAGACGGTCTTAGAGTAGATGCAGTTGCAAATATGATTTATATTGACTATGAGAGAATTTCGCATGCTGATTTGAAAAATGTTTTTGGTGGCAGAGATAAGCTTGAAGGTATTAATTTCTTAAAAGAGCTTAATAAAGCAGCTTTTTCCAATGTCAAAAATCCTATAATGATAGCAGAAGATTCAAGTTCGTGGCCGAATGTCACTAAACCGGTGGATGTGGGGGGACTCGGTTTCTCCTTTAAATGGTGTATGGGATGGATGAATGATACATTAAAGTATGTTGGTATAGATCCAATTTACAGAAAATGGCATCATAATCTTATGAATTTTTCAATGATGTATATTTTCAATGAGAATTTTATTTTGCCATTATCTCATGATGAAGTTGTGCATGGCAAAAAAACGATTATTGATAAAATGCATGGTGATTATGATACAAAATTCGATGCACTTAGACTGTACTATTTGTTTATGATGACTCATCCGGGCAAGAAACTTTCTTTTATGGGAAACGAATTTGCGCCTTTTCTTGAGTGGAGATTTTATGAGGAACTTGAGTGGAAGATGCTCGACTTTCCGAAGCATTCGTCATTTAAAGAATATATTAAGTGCTTAAATGCTTTTTATTTAAACAATAATGCGTTATGGGAAGTTGATGATGATTATTCGGGCTTTGAATGGATAAATGCGGATGATAGTGATTACAGTATTTTATCATATATCAGATATGCAAAAGATAAAAATGACTTTTTGATTGTTGTTTGTAATTTTACACCTGTTGAACATAGAGATTTTGTTTTAGGTGTCCCTGAAGATGCAGAGTATCATAAGGTATTTGCATCTAAAGGTGAGGATGGTATGTCTCTTATTTGTAATGCAAACGAGGGCGAATGTAATAATTTGCCTTTTAATATTAAATTGAATCTTCCCGGATACGGAGCTTTGGTTTATAAGCCTGTATTCCGTGATAAAAATACAGATTAAGTAAGGAGTGTAATTCATGGCAAAGAAAAATATGGTAGCTATGATACTTGCCGGTGGGCAGGGCAGCAGATTGGGTTTGATGACTAAGCAAATGGCAAAGCCTGCAGTACCTTTTGGTGGTAAATATAGGATAATAGATTTTGCTTTGAGTAATTGTTGTAATTCCGGTATAGATACAGTTGGTATACTTACACAGTATAAGCCTCAAAAGCTTAATGCTCATATTGGTATAGGTACACCTTGGGATTTTGACCGTGTTCATGGAGGAATTGCTACTTTGCCGCCATACATGACTGAAGTTGGCGGAGATTGGTACAAAGGTACAGCAAATGCAATATACCAAAATCTCGATTTTCTTGATGAATACAATCCTGAGTATGTGCTTGTTTTGTCAGGAGATCATATTTATAAAATGGATTATCGCAAAATGTTAAAACATCACATTGATAATGATGCTGATGCTACAATTGCTGTAATCGACGTGCCTCTTTCCGAAGCGTCACGTTTTGGTATTATGAATACTGATAAAAACGGTATAATTGAATCGTTTGAAGAAAAGCCGAAGAAACCTAAGAGTACATTAGCTTCAATGGGTATTTATATATTTACATATGACAAATTGAAAAAGTACTTAATTGAGGATGTTGAGGATAAAGATTCTGATTATGATTTCGGCAAAAATATAATTCCGGCTATGCTTAAAAACGGCGAAAAGATGGTTGCGTACAGCTTTAGCGGATATTGGAAAGATGTTGGTACTGTTGACAGTTATTGGGAAGCCCATATGGACCTTTTAAGCCCTGATAATGATGTTGATCTTTTCAATACAGATTGGAAGATTTACACATCAACCGAAGCAAGACCTTCGCAGTATATCGGACCTGAAGCACAACTTGAAAATTCGATTGTTACTGAGGGTTGTGTTATTTACGGTCAAATTGTCAATTCTATTGTTTTCCCGGGTGTTTATATCGGTAAAAATTCTAGAATTGAAAACTCAATTATAATGGAAAATACAGTTATCGAAGATAACGTAATGGTTAGCAAAAGTATTATTCTTGAAAATGTAAAAATTGAATCACATAATGCTATCGGCAACGGTGAGGATATTGCTGTTATTGACAGTGGTAAGGTAATACCTACTCAAGCTAAAATGGAGTAAGGAGGGTTCTTGTAATGATTAAAGATTATATGGCTATTATAAATTTAGATGAAAATGAGAACGATATAAGAAGTCTCACAACTAACAGACCGATTGCTTCAATACCGTTGGGAAGCCGTTATAGAGTTATTGACTTTATGCTTTCAAATATTGTTAATTGCGGCATACAAAATGTCGGAATATTTTCCGGTAGCAACTCACGCTCTCTTACAGACCATGTAGGTACAGGTAAAGCGTGGGATTTGAATAGAAAAATAGATGGTTTGTTTGTGTTTAATCATGGCCTTTGCGATTTTGTAAATCATGATTCGAAGCTTCTCAAAAATAACATGGAGTACATTTACAGAAGTCACAGCGAAAATGTTATTCTTGCTTCATCTTATATGGTTTGTAATATGGATTTGGCTAAAGTTGTACACGCTCATGAGGCATCAGGTGCAGATATGACTGTTGTTTTTACTTCTACTGATGAAGCAGATGAAGAGTTTCTTAACTGTTATACACTTGATGTTGATGCAGATACTAATAAACTTCTTGGCGTTGGTAAAAATATTGGTTTCAGAAAAAATGCGAATATTTGTATGGAAATTTTCCTTATGAAAAAAGAAAAACTTGTTGAACTAATTTATAAGAGTGCTCATAATTTGAATTCAAAAAGTTTTACAAGCTTTATTTTTAACGAAATGAGTAATCTTAATATAAATACTTATAAATATGACGGAATTGTTCTTTGTATTAACACAATTTCTTCATATTACAGGAGTAATATGAAGATGCTTACACCTGAAGTGAGCGACAAACTTTTCCGTTCAGACAGACCTATTTATACAAAGATTAAAGATGAACCGCCTACGCTCTATGTGAAAGGATGCAATGTTAAAAATTCACTTATTGCCGATGGGTGTGTTATAAAAGGTTCTGTAAAAAATTCTGTTGTAGGCAGATATGTTGATATTGAAGATGACGTTGAAATTGAAAATTGTATTATTCTTCAAAATATCAGAATTCACAAAGGCGCTAAACTTTCACATGTTATCATTGATAAAAATGTTGACATTGAAGAAGGCACAGAACTAAAGGGTAATGAAACTTTCCCGTTAGTTATAGAAAAGAAAAATTTATTTAAATAAAGAGAGGATATTAAAACATGAAGATTTTATTTGTTACATCTGAAGCGACTCCGTTTATAAAAACAGGCGGTCTTGCTGATGTTTCTTTTGCTTTGCCCAAAGCTCTTCACGAAAAGGGCGAAGATGTTCGTATCATTATGCCGAAATATGAAGATATTTCAAGCGATTTTACATCTAAAACTACTCAACTTGCGACTTTTGGCGTAAGTGTTGGTTGGAGAAATCAATATTGCGGTCTTCAATATTTATCATACGAGGGCATTCCGGTGTATTTTATTGACAATGAATATTATTTTAAACGTCATGGTTGCTACGGATATTTTGATGACGGTGAGCGTTTTGCTTATTTTAATCGTGCGGTAATGGAATCTGTACAGTATATGGATGATTTTTATCCCGATATTATTCATTGTAATGATTGGCAAACAGGTATGATTCCTTTGTATCTTTCTGATGTATATAAAGATCGTCCCGAGTTTTCTGCGACTAAGTCTGTTTATACAATTCACAATCTTAAATATCAAGGTAGATTTTCGAAGTCTGTTATCACTGATCTTCTTGGTATTGGTGAAGAATATTTCAGTGAAGATAAAATCAAATATTATGATGGTATTTCATTTATGAAGGCTGGTATAGTTTATGCGGATAAAGTAACAACTGTAAGTAAAACGTATGCAAAAGAGATTCAACAGGCATACTATGGAGAAGGACTTGATGGTCTTTTGCGTCAAAAATCCGATAAACTTACAGGTGTAATTAATGGTATTGATTACAGCCTTTATGATCCTAGAAAGGATAAATATATTGCAGCTAATTACGGACTTACAACCTTAAAAAATAAAGAACTTTGTAAAGAGGATCTTCAAAAAATCTGTGGATTCCCGGTTAATAAAGATGTTCCTGTTATCTCAATGATTACAAGACTTGTCAGTCAAAAGGGCATAGATCTTGTTTCTCGTGTAATTGAAGATATTCTTAAAATGAATGTTCAATTGGTTGTGTTAGGTACGGGAGATCAGGATTATCAGGATTTCTTTGAGTATTATGCTTCATCATATCCTGGTAAAATTGCAGCATTTATTACTTTTGATGATGCTCTTGCTTCTAAAATTTATGCCGGTTCTGATATTTTACTTATGCCGTCTTTGTTTGAACCTTGCGGTTTGAGTCAGATAATTGCTATGTCATACGGCACATTGCCTCTTGTTCGTGAAACAGGTGGTCTTAGCGACACAGTAAATCCTTTTAATGAATTTACAGGTGAAGGTAATGGTTTCTCATTTACAAATTATAATGCACACGATATGCTTAATGTAATTGAGTATGCTGTTAACTGCTACCAAGACAAAAAGACTTGGATAAAGCTTGTTAAGAATGCAATGATAACTAAATTTGAATGGAAAACGCAAGCTGATGAATATTTAAAAATTTACTGTGAATTATTGGAGGAATAATAAAATTTATGTTTTTGGATAAAGAAACGTTTAAGAATGATTATAAGAGAAAGTTAATTTCTCTTTATAGAGAGTCTATTGAAGATGCAAATGATACACTTAAGTATATGGCGTTGGGTTCGCTTATTAAAGATTATATGGCGACAGATTGGCACGATACTGAAGTTCGATATGAAAGAGAAAAACGTAAACAAGTTTACTATTTTTCACTTGAATATCTCATAGGAAGATTGATGGATGCATCATTGGTTAATTTAGGCATCAGAGATGTAGTTGAAGAGGGTTTGAGAGATTTCGGTGTTGAACTGAAATCATTAGAAGAAGTTGAGCCTGATGCAGGTCTCGGTAATGGTGGCTTGGGCAGATTGGCAGCTTGTTTTATTGATTCAATGGCGTCACTTGGTATTGCAGGTACCGGTATCGGTATTCGTTATCGTTACGGATTATTCCAACAACAAATTAGTAACGGTTTCCAAATTGAAAGTCCTGATAACTGGCTTAAAATTGCAAACGTATGGGAAACAAGACGTGATGATGATGCCTGCATGATCAAATTTGGCGGTCAAATTGAATCACATTGGGGTCTTGACGGCAAAATGTATATCACTCATAAAGATTATGAGCCTATTCTTGCTGTACCTTATGATATGCCTGTTCCAGGTTACTGCAATGGTACTGTAAATACACTTCGTCTGTGGAGTGCTGAAACTGACGGTCCGGGTTTTGACTTTGCTATGTTTAGTAAAGGTGACCATGAAAAAGCAATTGAGAGTCAGAACAATGTAAATGCTATTACTAACGTGTTGTATCCTGATGACTCTACACCCAGAGGCAAACTCTTAAGATTGAAACAAGAATACTTCTTTACAAGTGCTGGTATTCAAAGTATTTTAAGAAAAATTAAGAAAAACGGCATTTCACTTTATAATCTTCATAATCATGTTGCCATTCAAATTAACGATACCCATCCGGCTCTTGCAGTTCCAGAATTGATGCGTATCTTAATTGATGAAGAAGGATTTTCGTGGGATGATGCTTGGGATGTTACAGTTAAAACTCTCGGTTATACAAACCATACAATTCTTGCTGAAGCTCTTGAAAAATGGAATATTGATATGTTCAAAAAGCTTCTCCCCAGAGTTTATATGATTGTTGAAGAAATCAACAGAAGATTTACAAGTGATCTTTACAATCGTTACAACGGAGATTGGAATAGAATCAACAGAATGTCAGTTATTAATGACGGTGTAGTTAAAATGGCTCATTTGGCTATTGTTGGTAGCCATAGTGTTAATGGTGTTGCTGAACTTCATACTGAAATTTTAAAGCATCAGGAGCTTAAAGATTTCCATGAGTTTTATCCCGGTAAATTTAATAATAAAACAAACGGTATTACTCACAGAAGATGGCTTATGCAAGCTAACCCTGAACTTTCTAAATTAATTGACACTACAATTGGTACAGCTTGGCGTACAGAGCCGTTAAAACTTGAAGAACTTATGCCTTATACAAAGGACAAGTCTTTCATTCGTGAATGTGCAAAAGTAAAACAAGTTAAAAAACAGCAACTCGCAAGTTTTATTAAAGAAAAATATAATATTGATGTTGATGTATCGTCTATATTTGATATTCAAGTTAAGAGACTTCATATGTATAAACGTCAACTTTTAAATATTCTTCATGTAATGGATTTATATAATCGTCTTTGTGACAATCCGAATCTCGATATTACTCCGAGAACATTCATTTTCGGTGCTAAAGCTTTCCCGGGTTATCAGCTTGCTAAGAATACAATCAAGTTGATTTGTACCGTTGCCGATAAGATTAACAGCGATCCCAAAATGAAGAATAAACTTAAAGTTGTATTTATGCCTAACTATGGTGTAAGTCTTGCCCAGATTATGATACCTGCAGGTAATGTCAGTGAACAAATTTCAACAGCATCTAAAGAGGCATCAGGTACAGGTAACATGAAGCTTATGATGAATGGTGCTGTTACATTGGCTACTCTTGATGGTGCTAATGTAGAAATTCACAGAGCAGTAGGTGATGACAACATTGTTCTTTTTGGTCTTAAGTCAGATGAGGTTATTGCTTATCAGAACAATCGTAACTACAGAGCAATGGATGTAATTAATTCGGATCCGAGACTTCAAAGAATTATTAACCAAATGAAACAAGGCTACTTCGGCATTGCTTCTGAACGTGAATTTGAACTTGTTATCAATCATCTTACAATAGACAACGATCCTTACTTTACATTGAGAGATTTTGATTCTTATGTTAAGGCTCAAGAAAAGGTTGGTACTTTGTATCGTGATACTGATAAGTGGAATACTATGTCTACAGTAAATATTGCAGCATCAGGTATCTTCTCAAGTGATAATACTATTTTAAGATATGCTGAGGAAATCTGGAACGTATAATTTATGATTTTAACACATAATTCTCGACAAAATTTTTATAGAGAACCATATGGAGCAGTACCGTGTGAAACACCGGTACTGCTTCGATGCGATTTCTCACTAAATCCTTCTAAGCCACGTTTGTATTTGAGATTTGAAGCTTATAACCATTCAAAATCTCAATGTATATATCCAAATAATGTTTATTTTAACGGTAATGAGTATACAGCAGAGTTTTTGTTAAATAAAGAAATGCTTGCTGAACCCGGATTGTATTTTTATAAATTTTCGTCTGATTCAGGTGAAACAACTAAAGAGTTTCAAATTACTGTTTATGAGAAGGATCTTAATGTACCTGATTGGTTTATTAATACTGTTATTTATCAAATCTTTCCTGATAGGTTTTTCAGGGCTGATGATGACAGAGCTGCGCCCAAAAATAATTCTTTTATTTATTCTGATTGGAATGATTTACCTTTTTATATTAAAGATAAAGATAATAGAATTGCCAGATGGGAATTTTTCGGTGGAAACCTTAAAGGAATACAAGAAAAATTATCATATATTCAACAACTTGGTGCAACTACGGTTTATATTAATCCGATTTTTGAAGCAAGAAGTAATCATAGATATGATACCGCAGATTATTTTAAAATAGATTCTTTTTTGGGTGGCGACCAAGCTTTTGATGATCTGATTGAAAATGCTAAAAAGAATAATATTAATATAATTCTTGATGGAGTTTTTAATCATACAGGCAAACACAGCAAGTATTTTAGTTCTTGTAAAGATGAAAATTCTCCTTATAAAGAATGGTTTAATTTTTATGATGATGGTACATATGACTGTTGGTGGGGCGTTGATGATTTGCCGGCAATTAATAAAACCAGCCAAAGTTTCGCTCAATTTGTGGCGGGCAACGAGAATTCCGTAGTAAGATATTGGAGTAAAAGGGGCATATCCGGTTGGAGACTCGATGTTGCGGATGAGCTGTCAGACGAGTTGCTGCAAAAAATCAGACTTGCAGCAGAGAAAGAAATTAATGAACCTGTAATCATTGGCGAAGTGTGGGAAAATGCCTCCAATAAAATGAGTTACGGACAGAGAAAAATGTATTTTACAAAGCCCGAATTACATACTCATACAAATTATGTATTTAGAGATACATTGATATCTTTTCTTGCAGGCAATATTAATAGTTTTGATGTTTCTGAGGTTTTTGAGACAATTAAAGAAACTTATCCGAAACACAATTTCCTGGCGCAAGTAAATATGACCGGTTCTCACGATGTGGCAAGATTATTTACATTGATGCTTGATATTACCAAACAAGACAGACGACTTGCTCGTGATTTAGTTAAATGTTATTCTTTAATACAATTTTCGTCGGCAGGAGTTCCGTTAGTTTATTATGGAGACGAGACATGCTTAGAAGGTGGTAAAGACCCTGACAATCGCAGAACTTATCCTTGGTGTAACGAGGATACTGACATGATAACATGGTTTACTGAACTTGCAGATGTAAGAAAATGCAATAAGGCTCTCGTTTGGGGTGAATCTAAATATTTCAGTGAAAGCGACGGAAATGTTTTCGCTCTTTTAAGAAGTTTTGGCGATATTAAAAGTGAAATGCTTTTACTTGTTTGTGATCGTTTTGGCAGAGGACAAGACTTTTTGCTTGAAAATTTGAATAAAATTATAAAAAAAGTTGATTGTTTGGTCGGAAAAAGTTATAGTATAATAAAACAAGCCGGTGGATACGGTATACTTGTGAAATTTTTATAATTATTAATAGGAGTTGATTTTATGAAATGTCCGTTTTGCGGTCATATGGAAGATAAAGTAATTGATTCTCGTCCTACGGAGGAAGGTAGTGCAATCAGAAGAAGAAGAGAGTGTATTAAATGCAATTCACGCTTTACGACTTACGAAAAAATTGAAGATACTCCTCTTATGGTTGTAAAAAAAGATGGCACAAGACAGATTTATGACAGAAATAAAGTTGTAAATTGTGTTATGAAAGCATGCGGTAAAAGACCGGTATCACTTCAGCAGGCTGAAAATCTTGCTTTAGATGTTGAACAACAGTTGATGAATACTGTTAAAAGAGAGGTTCAGTCGTCTGAAATCGGCGAAATGATTATGAAACGTCTTAAAGAGCTTGATGAAGTTGCATACGTTAGATTTGCATCTGTGTATAAGCAGTTTAAAGATGTTGATACGTTCATGTCAGAACTTTCAAAAATTATAAGTGAAAGTAAAAACTAATTTATTTCCCGGGAAATAATATCGACCTTTTGATAATAAGCCGAATCTGTTAATATGAATTTCAAGAAACACTTTTAGTAAGTAAAGGAGGATTTTTTTGATAGTTCATGTTAACACATTCGGCTTAATCGGTATAAAGGGTTTTTATGTTAATGCAGAAGTAAACCTCACAAAAGGATTGCCGTATTTTGATATAATTGGTATGGGAAACAAAGCTGTTAAAGAATCAGCAGACAGGATAAAACCAGCTTTGGAAAATAGCGGTTTTGTTTTTCCTTTAGGTAGAATTACCGTAAATTTAGCACCTGCTTCTATAAAGAAAGAAGGCTCATATTTTGATCTGGCTATAGCGATTGGTGTTTTAAAATGTACAGGTATTGTTACTGAAAGCATTAAAGATATTTCTTTTATTGGTGAGTTGTCACTTGATGGACATATAAGGCCGGTTAAAGGTATATTGCCAATGATTCAAGCTTCTCTGTCTCACGGCATTACGAAATGTGTAGTGCCTTTAGAAAATGCATATGAAGCCGCGTTAGTAGAAAAGTGCGAAATATTTCCGTCAGCAACAATAAACGAAGTAATTAATATTATAAATCACCATGGCAAACCTTGGAAAAGGTTTGATTTGTTAAATTATAAAGAGGATTCTTATTCTGATTTTTCAGATATCAAAGGTCAGAGTGAAGCCGTTAGGGCTGCGGAAATTTCAGCTGCCGGTGGACATAACATTTTATTTTTAGGTGCTGCCGGTTGTGGTAAAACCATGATAGCATCAAGAA
This sequence comes from Candidatus Egerieisoma sp., assembly GCA_045125595.1. GTDB lineage: Bacteria > Bacillota > Clostridia > UBA1212 > UBA1255 > Egerieisoma. The sequence continues at coordinate 9,723 of JBGVNN010000046.1, read as the reverse complement.
TACCGGGGATTATGCCTGATTTAACTGATGATGAGGCAATGGAAGTCACTCCTGTTTACAGTGTTCTTGGACTATTGAATAACAATTCAGGATTAATTAAAAAAGTACCTTTTAGGACGGTTTATCCTGACGTATCTAAAGCAGGACTTATAGGTGGTGGTTCTCATCCGGTACCCGGTGAAATCAGCCTTGCGCATAAAGGTATTTTATTTTTAGATGAATTTGCTGAATTTAACAGAAATACAATACAAAGTTTAAGACAACCAATTGAAAATAAGCGTGTTTTGATTTCAAGATGTGGTGATTTTGTTGAATTTCCGTCTGATTTTTTATTGGTTGCTGCAAGTAATCCGTGTAAATGTGGTAAACTACTTGAAGGGAGTGATCATTGCAGTTGTTCAACTCTGCAAGCAAAACAATATTTGTCTAAAATTTCTAAACCTATTTTAGATAGAATTGATTTGCATGTTCCTGTAAGACAAGTCTCTTTTTATGATTTAGATAGTTGCGATTCTACATATAAAATTAAATGTCGTGTTATTGAAGCCAGGGAAAGACAAAAACATAGATATAAAAACTCTAATTTTAATATTAACGGCAGAATTTCAAATAATGAAATAAAAGAATATTGTAAAATCTCAAATGAGTGTGAAAGATTACTTAAAGATGTAGCTCAAAAAAATTTAATTAGTATGAGAGCTTTTAATAAATGTATTAAAATTGCACGTACTATTGCAGATTTAGATGGGCGAGATAACATACAACAATCTGATATAGCCGAATCATTACAATATAGATTTCTTGATACATTCTCTCCTGATGCAGTTTGATTTTGAGGTGTTATAATGAATGATTTGTATTATATAATCAGAATTTGGATTACATTACTTGCTAAACCTGTTTTAGAGGTAGAGAGAATTCTTAATGAAGTATATGGCAGTATTGAAAATGCATGGTTCGAAAGTGAAAATACATCAGGACTTTTACGATTTGAGAAAGAAGTTTTGAATCAAAGAATATATGATAATAAAATTAAAGAAAAAGCTATAAATATTTATGATAGGTGCAAAAGTGATAATATTAAAATTATAACTTCACATTGTAAAAATTATCCTCAAAATTTATCATATGTAGATAATAAACCATATGTAATGTATTATAGGGGGATTTTACCTTCTGAGAAGGGGATAGATGATAGTAATTTGATTTCTATAGTTGGTTCCAGGCACTGCTCTGCATACGGCAGACTAATTGCATACAAATTTTCTAATGCTCTTTCACGATGTGGACTCGGCATAGTAAGCGGAATGGCAAGAGGAATTGACAGTGAAGCACATAATGGCTCTTTGATGGCAAATGGGTATACGGTTGCTGTTTTGGGATCCGGGATTGATAAAGTATATCCCAAAGAAAATATAAGATTGTATAATAAAATTGCAGAAACGGGTTGTGTTATATCAGAATACTTTCCGGGATTTCCTGTGTATAAAAGTAATTTTCCTGCAAGAAACAGAATAATTTCAGGATTGTCTAAAGGAATATTAGTTGTTGAAGCAACAGAAAATAGTGGTGCAATGATTACAGTAAATACTGCTATTAATCAAGGCAGAACAGTTATGGCTGTGCCGGGAAATATAAATTCTGAAAATTCTGCAGGATGCAATTTGCTGATTCGTGATGGAGCGATATTAATTACTTCGTACGGGGAAATATTAGATGAATTCAACATTAGGTACAAAGATAATTCTGATTTTGATGTTTGGATAAAAGGTTTGTCGGGATCTGAGACTGATGTGGTAAAAGCAATCATTAAAGGAAATTATACAGCAAATGATATATCGGTTTTTACAAAAAGAAATGCAGGAAATATTTTAAGTACCTTGACAATGTTAGAAATAAAAGGTATTGTATCAAAAGGCTTGGATGGAGCCTATAAAGTAAATAAATAAGATACTTTACAATTTGGTATTTTATAGTTATTATATACAACATTGAAATTTTGAAAGGCTGAGTGATTTATGTCCGGATATCTGGTTATAGTAGAGTCGCCTGCAAAAGCGAAAACAATCAGTAGATTTTTAGGAAAAAAATATAAAGTAGAAGCATCTGCGGGTCATTTAAGAGATTTACCTGTAAGTAAGATGGCTATAGATATAGAAAATAATTTTGAGCCTCAATATATGAACATACGAGGTAAGGGTGATTTGATTAAAAATTTAAAAAAAGAAGCAAAAGAATCTGATAAGATTTTTTTAGCTACCGACCCTGATCGTGAGGGTGAAGCAATTTCATGGCATCTTTCTCAAATACTTGGTATTGATGATAAAGCTGTTTGCAGAGTTACTTTTAATGAAATCACAAAGAACGCAATTACAGAGGCTTTTAAAACTCCTAGAATGATTGATGCTGAATTGGTTGATGCATATCAAGCAAGAAGAGTACTAGATAGATTAGTAGGTTATTCAATAAGTCCCGTTTTATGGAAAAAAGTAAAAAAAGGTTTGAGTGCGGGACGAGTTCAGTCTGTTGCAACAAGATTGATTTGTGATCGTGAGGATGAAATTGAAGCATTTGAACCACAAGAATATTGGATTATAAATGTTAATCTAAGAAAAAATACAGGTAAAGAAAAAATCTCAAAAAATGATTGTTTTGTTGCTAAGTATTATGGAGAAAACGGTAAAAAATATCAGCTTAAAGATAAAGAAGAAGCAGATAAAGTTTATAATGATGTTTTAAGTAAAGATTTTATAGTTTCATCAGTTAAAAAGACTGAGAAGAAACGTTCGCCTGCAGCTCCGTTTATCACAAGTACACTTCAACAAGAAGCATCAAGAAAACTTGGCTTTTCTGCATCTAAAACTATGTCAGTTGTTCAAGGTTTATATGAAGGTGTAAACGTTGGTAAGGGAGGACCAACAGGTCTTGTTACTTATATCAGAACAGATTCGACCCGTATATCTGACGAAGCAGCAGCTGCTGCAAAAGCTCATATTTTAAGTGAATACGGTGAGAATTACTTACCTCCGTATAAGAGAGTTTATAAAAATAAAAATGCGGCTCAAGATGCACATGAGGCGATAAGACCATCTCATATTGAATTTAAACCGGCTGAAATTAAAGATAAATTGACATCAGATCAATATAAGCTTTATAAGTTGATTTATGACAGATTTATTGCAAGTCAAATGGCAGATGCTGTTTATGATGTTTGTACTGTTGATTTTGATGTAAGCGGACATACTTTCAGATCTGTTGGCAGCTCTGTGAAATTTGCCGGATTTACAAAGTTATATGAAGAATCAAATGATGATAAATCTGACGGAGATAACTCGAAGCTTCCTATATTAGAAAGTGGTGAAAAAGTAATTGTTGACAGTATTTTACCTGAGCAACATTTTACTCAACCACCTCCAAGATATACAGAGGCAACTCTTGTGAAAGCTCTTGAAGAAAATGGTATTGGCAGACCAAGTACCTATGCTCCAACGTTGTCTGTTATTTTAGCGCGAGGTTATGTTGGTAAAGAGAAAAAATCCTTATATCCAACTGAGTTAGGTAGAGTAGTTAATGATTTAATGAAAAACAGTTTTTCTGATATTGTAAATATAGAATTTACAGCACAGATGGAGGAAAATCTTGATAAAGTTGAGCAGGGTTCTGTTAATTGGGTTGATGTTGTAAGAGATTTTTATGGTGATTTTTCAAAAGAAGTAGACAAAGCAACGCAAGAATTGGAGCATGTTAAACTTTCTGATCCTGAAAGTGACGTTCCTTGCGACAAATGTGGTCGAATGATGGTAATTAAAACAGGCAAATTCGGTAAATTCTTGGCTTGCCCGGGATATCCTGAATGTAAAAACACTAAACCGATTATCGAAGAAGTTGGAGTAGATTGTCCTACTTGCGGTAAAAATCTCATTTACAGGAAAACGAAAACAGGTAAAAAATATGTTGCATGCAGTAATTATCCTGAATGTAAATTTTCTTCATGGAATATTCCTACTAAGGATAAGTGCCCTAAATGCGGTGAGTTTTTAGAAATAGCTCAAGGTAAACGCGGCAAATATTTAAAATGCAGTAATAAAGAATGTGATCATATTTCTTTCTTTAAAAAGAAAAAATCATGATTTAATTAATTTGAAAAGGATTTAATATGGCGGTATATGTTATTGGTGGAGGTTTGGCAGGCAGTGAAGCTGCTTGGCAAATAGCAAAATATGGTATTGATGTAAAATTATATGAAATGAAACCTGTTAAGTTTTCTGAAGCTCATGTTTCTGAGAATCTTGCTGAACTAGTATGCAGTAATTCATTAAAAGCATCAAATATCGAAAATGCATCAGGTTTGCTCAAAGAGGAAATGCGTTTGTTGAAAGGCATGGTTATAGGTTGTGCTGATGAAAGTGCTGTTCCTGCAGGTGGAGCATTAGCTGTTGATCGTGACGTTTTTGCTCAAAAAGTGACAAATAATCTTTTATCGTGTCCGAATATCAGTATATTCAGAGAAGAAATTACGTCTATTAAAAAGTTGCTTTCCTCTGTTGATGATTGTCAGGGTGTAGTTATTGCTACCGGACCTCTTACATCTAAACCTTTAGCTGATGAAATTTCTGTTTTATTTGGTATAAAAAAATTACATTTTTTTGACGCTGCCGCTCCTGTTATTTTTGAAGAAAGTATTGATTATTCAAAAGTATTTAAAGCTGCAAGATATGGTAAGGGTGATGCTGATTATATCAATTGTCCTATGAAGCGAGATGAGTATTTTGCATTTTATGATGCTTTGATTAACGCAGAATGTGCTGATGTAAAAGATTTTGACAGTCTTGATCTTTATGAAGGTTGTATGCCTGTCGAGTCTATGGCAAAGAGGGGAATAGATACTTTGCGTTTTGGACCTTTAAAGCCTGTAGGTTTACGACATCCGGTAACAAATGAAGAATTTTATGCTGTTGTACAATTAAGACAAGACAATATAGAAGGCACATTGTTTAATATGGTTGGTTTTCAAACAAGATTAAAGTTTGGTGAGCAAAAAAGAGTATTCGGTTTAATTCCGGGACTTGAAAATGCAGAATTTGCAAGATATGGTGTTATGCATAAAAATGCATATATCCAATCTCCTGATATGCTTGATAACACATATAGACTAAAATCTGAAGTTAATACGCTGAATATTCCTGTATATTTTGCCGGACAAATAACCGGAGTAGAGGGATACATGGAATCGACGTCGTCAGGTCTTGTTTCAGGCATTAATATAGCTCGTGAAATATTAAATTTAAATAAAGTTATATTTAATCAGGAAACACAAATTGGTGCTCTTTCAAATTATGTTGCATCATATGGTGGTAAAGATTTTCAGCCAATGGGAGCAAATTTTGGAATTATGAATTTTGATGTAGAATCTGTTTATGGCAGAGTTAAAGATAAAAAATTAAAAAAGTTATATACTGCACAGAATTCATTAAATAAAATAAAAGAAATTGCGGAGATGTTGTGATGAAAAGTAAAATTTTTTATCTTATAATATTTATATTGTTTATTGTTGTTATTGCTTCTTGTGATTTTTTTGATTCGGATGACAATAATATTTCTTCAAAAACAGCAAGTATTATAATTTATGATACAACGCCTACACTTATCCCAACACAAACTATTATGCCAACACAAACAATTAGTCCTACATTAGAACCCACAACTAAGCCTACAAACAAGCCAACCATAAAACCGTCATCAAATCCGACTGTAAAACCAGATAATACACCTTCACAAGATAAATTATTGTCTGGATTAAAAATTTGCATTGATCCGGGACATCAATTAAAAGGTAATTATGATAAAGAGTTATGTGCTCCTTGGAGTGATACATTAAAATCTAAGGTGACATCGGGAACTACCGGTAATTTTGTTGGTACCGACGAATATATTATTAATCTTCAAATAGCCCAAAAGATAAAAGACAAACTTGTTTCTCTTGGTGCAAATGTATTAATGATTAGAGAATCGCATGATGTTGATATTTCAAATAAAGAAAGAGCTGAAATGTCAAATGATTTCGGTGCTGATATTACATTAAGAATTCATTGTAATTCTGCTGACTCATCGTCCGCGGAGGGTATAGACTTATATGTTAGAGGTTCGGGCAATGGTAGTGAAGAATACAAAAAACAATCTGATATTGATTACAATATTGCAACGGAAATGCTTGAGTATATTTGTAATTCTACTAAAGCTAAAAAGAGATACGTTAATAAGTCTGATATTTATACCGGCATAAATTGGTGTAAAAACACATGTATTATAATTGAATGTGGTTTTATGTCAAATGAAAAAGAAGATAGGTTGTTAAATTCTCAGGAATATCAACATAAAATTGCTGAAGGAATTACAAATTATTTTGTTTCAACTAAGCAGTAAAATTTTAGTTTCTTTCATCATCTGACAAGAAAATTTCAGTATTATATCTTGGTCGATGTTTACTTTCGACATATATTTTACCAATGTATTGTCCTATTAAACCGACTGAAACAAGTTGTACACCGCCAATGAACCAGATTGACAACATAAGTGAAGTCCAACCGGGCGCAGTTTTTCCGCAGAAATATGCAATCAAAACATAGATTGCAGCAATTAATGAACATAAAATAATTATTAAGCCTAAAGTGAAAATAAAAGTAATTGGTTTTATACTGAATGAGGTTATGCCATCAAAAGCAAAGCTTACCATCTTTTTAAATGGATATTTCGATTCGCCGGCTAAACGTTCTTTGCGTTCATAATAAACACAGTCTGTTTTGTAACCGATCAGAGGAACGATTCCTCTTAAAAACATATTTCTTTCAGAATAATTACTGAGCTGTTCAACAGCACGAGAACTCATGAGCCTAAAATCGGCGTGATTGTAAACTGTTTTAACACCCATTTTATTCATAAATTTATAGAAACCTTGGGCAGTTGTTCTTTTAAAGAAAGTGTCTTTTTTACGACTGCTGCGAACACCGTAAACAATATCAAAACCTTTGTAATATTTATCTACCATTTCAATTATTGAATTTGTATCGTCTTGAAGATCAGCGTCGATTGAAACAGTTATATCGCAATTATCTTTAGCTGCCATAAGACCGGCAAAAAGAGCATTTTGATGACCTACATTTCCGGCTAATTTTAAACCACAAACAAAGTTATTGATTTTAAATTCGTTTGATATAAGTTCCCAAGTATTATCGCGACTGCCATCATCAACAAATAAAATACGACTCTTGTCTGAAATTTTATTATCAGAAATCATATTTTTCAATAAATCAGTAAGTTCACTAACGGTTGAAGGGAAAACTTCACATTCGTTATAACAAGGTACAACAATATATAGAGTTGCGATTGATGCAGTCATAAAATTTCTCCTGTTCTTAAATGTTTCCATCGTACAAATCGTTACTTGCAAAAGCAGGTTCACAAGTAAGATTATATCCTAATTTTTTACAAACCATATCGTCACTTTGTGAAAGTATGACCGTAGAATGTGCCTCGCAACCTGAAAGAAGATTAAGATTTTTAAGAGCTATATCTGCTAATGTATTTGTTGCAGCAGAAATACTAAGTGCAATTAATACTTCTTCAAGACTAAGCAAAGGCTTGTCTGTACCATATATATCTTTTTTTAATTTTAATGTGGGCTCGAGAACCAAAGGAGCAATCATTAAAAGTGAATCATCCAATCCGGCTAATTTCTTTAAAGCATTTAATGTGCAACTTGCAGGAGCAGTCATAAGATTTGTTGCTCTGCCTGTAACAATCTCTCCTGAAGGCAATTGAATTGCCATTGCAGGGCCGTTTGATTCAGTTGATTTATTTGCAGCAGCAGCAACAACTGCTCTGTCTGAAGTTTTGATACCGGCTTGATTCATTATGAGCTCGATTTTATCAACAGTTTCAGAATCGAAGCGACCTTGTAAATTATCACAACGAATTTTATAATAACGCCTAATAATTTCGTCATTTGCTGCTTTTTGAACAAGTGCATCATCTTCGATTGCATATGCAAGCATATTTACACCCATATCAGTAGGTGAATGGTAAACATCCTTTCCCAAAATACGCCTAAGAATAGTTTTAACAACAGGAAATACTTCAATGTCTCTGTTGTAGTTAACAGTTCTTGTATTATAAACTTCAAGATGATAAGGATCTATCATGTTTACATCATTTAAATCAGCAGTTGCAGCTTCGTAAGCTAAATTTACAGGATGTTTTAAAGGAAGATTCCAAACAGGGAAAGTTTCGAATTTAGCATATCCTGCAGTGACTCCTTTTTTATGCTCATGATACATTTGAGAAAGACAGGTAGCCATTTTGCCGCTACAAGGTCCGGGAGCAGTAACTACAACGAGAGGTCGTGTAGTAGCAACATATTCATTTTTTCCGTAACCGTCATCGCTTACGATTAAATCAACATTTGCAGGATATCCCGGAATAGGGTAGTGAACATATGTATTTATACCACGTTTCTCAAGTTTTTTACGGAAAACATCTGCAGCCGGTTGTCCGGTGTATTGTGTAATAACTACATTGTTAATAAGGAGCCCAAAGGATCTTAAAGAATCAATAAGCCTAAGTATTTCCAAATCGTAAGTAATACCAAGATCCGCTCTGATTTTATTTTTCTCAATATCAGATGCATTAATACAAACCAACATTTCACAAATATCTTTGAATTCTAAAAGCAATTTGATTTTATTGTCAGGTGAAAAACCCGGCAAAACTCTTGCGGCATGAAAATCATCAAATAATTTACCGCCAAATTCAAGATATAACTTATTACCGAATTGTGAAATTCGTTCTTTGATATGTCTTGTTTGTTTCTCGATATAAACTTCATTGTTAAAAGCAGACTTCATAATTTAAAAGCTCCCTATATATGTACTGTGTAAACCGTTCTTTAGTCAATAAAAAACATTTTTAATTATAACATTTGTTGTTGCTTAAATCAATTCATAAAATATATAAAATTGTGCATTTGTTCTGTAATAATTTGTTAAAAAAGTCTTGACTTATTTTAATTTAAGGGTTAAAATTTAGACAGAAGATGAGTAGGAATATGTACTCAAAAATTAATTAAAATCTTTAAATGTTCTATTAATATTTTATCGAAAGGAAGTAGATCATTATGAAACGTAACATCAATCGTATTGTCGCGGTATGTTTGGTTGCAGTTATGTGTTTGCTTTTGGTGCCTGTTAATGCAGACGCTCTCAGCTACAGTGGCTCATCATCATATATGTCAGGCAAATATTACAGAAAACTTACAGCGGTTAATCTTACCGGTAACCAACGTACTGATATTGTAAATGTTGCTAAATCACAAGTAGGATATCAAGAGGGAAGCTCATCATCTAAGCTTTCAGGTGAATCATATGGTGGTTCTAACTATACAGAGTATGGCCGTTGGTATGGTATGCAAGATATGTGGTGCGCTATGTTCGTATCATGGTGTGCTAAAGTTGCAGGCATTCCCAGTTCAATAGTTACATATCACTCATATACACCTTCCGGACTTTCTTGGTTCAAAAGCAGAGGTCAAGCTTATTCAAGAGCAACTGTTGCTTCAGGTGGATATAAGCCACAACCCGGTGACATTATCTACTTTAAATCAAGCCGTAACCAAAACACAACAAACCACATAGGTATTGTTACAAGTTATTCAGGTAGCACAGTGTACAC
>JBGVNN010000045.1:0-21904 GCA_045125595.1 Candidatus Egerieisoma sp. | reverse complement strand
TAGGCGTGATAAAAGCTCTGTTAAGCTCCGTTACAATCTCAGCGTGAGCAATATCACCTTGATGCTCTATTGCATGTATTTCATCAAGCTTAGCTTGAAGATCTTCACTATTTACATTTTTATCATAATTATCAAATAATTCTTTAAAACGTGCTGTAAGCTCTGTTGTAAATTTGGCTTCAGCTACCATAAGTTCAAAAAAATCTGCTTCTTTCTTTTTAGCCATTCTATTTTACCTCCTATTAGCAACGAATATATCAGAATATTGCCATAAATATTTTTGCCATAATAAATCCTATTAATCCGCATCCCGGGAATGTGAGTACCCAAGCAAGTACCATTTCTTTAACAACGCTCCAATTTACTGCGGAAATACGCTTCGCTGCGCCTACACCCATTATTGCTGTTGTTTTAGTATGAGTTGTACTTACCGGTATACCTGTAAGTGATGCAAGTAAAAGACAAAAAGCTGCTGCAATATCAGCTGAAAAGCCTTGATATTTTTCGAGCTTTATCATATCCATACCTACGGATTTAATGATTTTATATCCGCCTATTGATGTACCCAAACTCATTACAACCGAGCAAAGTACCATAAGCCATATTGTTGTATTAAAGCTGCCTCCGGCAATGTAAGAACCGCTTGCAAGCATACTTCCGAGCATGAATACACCCATAAATTTCTGTCCGTCTTGTGCTCCGTGCATAAAAGCCATTGCCGCACCGCCTACTATTTGTCCTCCCTTAAAGAAAGAGTCGGTTTTGCGACGGTCTTTATGTCTGCATATGGCAACAACAAGTTTTACCACAATAAAACCTGCAACAAATCCCAATACTGTAGAGAGGAAAAGTCCTATAATAACTTTTACCCATTCGCCCATATTTACTCCGTCAGCTCCGCCAAGAGCGATAGCTGCACCTGTTACGCCTGCAATCAAAGCATGGCTTTCACTTGTTGGGATACCAAACCACCATGCAGCAACTGCCCAAATAACAATAGCAAACAGCGCCGCACATAGGGCAACAAGCGCATTATGTGCATCGCCTTTAAAGTCAACCATTTTATATATGGTATCGGCAACTTTGTTGCTGACTAAAGACATCACCAATACTCCGGCAAAGTTAAGTACTGCCGCCATCATTATGGCTGTACGAGGCTTCATGGCACCCGTTGATACAACTGTAGCGATGGCATTCGGTGCATCCGTCCATCCGTTTACAAGTATAACACCGAGTACCAGTACTACTGTTATAAGAAGCGCCGGACTTCCTGCGCATCTCAATATAAAATCAAGTAAATCGTTTAATTCTGCAATTATCGCGTCCAATTTTAAACTATCCTTTCTCCCATATCTCCACCGGCCAAAATATGGTAGTGAATATGCGGTACAGATTGCTTGGCGTCTTTGCCGCAATTATTGATAACTCTAAATCCATTCTCTGTAAGATTTAATTTGCGGGCGATTTCTGCAATTGCGAGCTGAATACCACCTAAAAATGCCGCGTCTTCTTTATCAAATCCCAACACACTTGAAATATGTTTTTTTGCCGCAACAACAACATGAACCGGCATTTGAGGATTAATATCATAAAAAGCTACACAATAATCATCCTCATACACAATATTTGATGGTATATCGCCTTTAATAATCTTACAAAAAATACAATTATCGTCTAAGGTATGCATAAAATTAATCTCCTTATTTAAGAATTAAATAATCTCATCTATCTTAGAGAACATCTCGTCAATTTTCTCAGGTTGTTTACCGCCGGCTTGAGCCATATCAGGACGTCCGCCGCCGCCACCTCCGCACATTGCAGCTGCTTTCTTAACTATATTTCCGCAGTGAATGCCTTTTTCAAGTGCTGACTTAGTAGCCATTGCTATTATTGATGCTTTATCGCCAAACGATGAAGCCAAAACAACAACTCCGATATCAAGCTTATTTCTGATATTATCTGCCAAATCACGAAGTGCGTTACCATCAAGATCATCAAATCTGCCTGTAACTACTTTAACTCCGTTAATTTCTTTTGCTTTTGCTATAACATCATCAAGACCTGATGCTGCATTTTCACGCTTGATTTGCTCAAGTTCTTTCTGAAGTGCTTTATATTGTGTATAAAGATTTGAAACTTTATTAACAACATCGGAGTAGTTTGCTTTGAACACGTCAGAAACCTCTCCAAGAACATGTTCTTGTGTCATATAAAAGGCTCTTGCTGCTCCGCCTGTTACAGCCTCAATTCTTCTTACACCTGCCGCAACAGCGCTTTCGTGTAAAATCTTAAGCAATCCGATAGAAGCTGTATTTTTAACGTGTGTTCCGCCGCAGAACTCAAGACTGTAGTCGCCCATTTCAACAACACGTACATTGTCGCCGTATTTCTCGCCAAACAACGCCATAGCACCGAGCTTTTTAGCTTCTTCAATAGGAAGAACCTGTGTATTTACAATGTAGTCATATACGATAGCTTTATTAACGATTTCTTCAACCTGTGTCAATTCTTCTTTTGTAAGTGCTTGCATATGGTTAAAGTCAAAACGCAAACGCTCAGGAGTAACTGACGAACCTGCTTGATGTACATGCTCGCCCAATACTGTGCGAAGAGCTTTTTGGAGAAGATGTGTTGCGCTGTGGTTTCTCTCTGTAGCAAGTCTTGTCTGTCTGTTAACTTTCATTGTTGCCTTTGCTGATACGCAAACAGAACCGTGTACCACTTTACCCATATGACGCCACTTGCCGTCGCTTGTCTTATTTACATTCGAAACAAGTACTGCGCCACCTTCTGTTTCTATCTCGCCTCTGTCGCCTGCTTGTCCACCGCTTTCAGCATAGAAAGATGTTTTATCTGTTACAATTATTACGGAATCTCCCTCTGTTGCCTCTTGTGCGCTGCTACCGTCAGGAAGTAATATGCAAAGTATTTCTGCTTCAGTTTCTAATTTCTCATAGCCTTCAAATACAGTTGCGGGAACTTCTGCGGGTACGGAAATCTCGCTGTTTGCCCATGAACTTTCTCTATTCTTAATAGCTTCACGTGCCATTGCTTTTTGAGCACTCATTTCCTTACGGAAACCATCCTCGTCTACAGTATATCCGTAATCTTTAAGGATATCTTTAGTAAGGTCTATCGGGAATCCGTAAGTATCGTGGAGTTTAAATGCTATAGCACCTTCGAGTACGCCTTCAGCTGCACCTGTTTTTTCTTTCATATTTTTAATATGTGCAGAAAGCATTTCCAAGCCTTGTTCAATTGTTGAAGCAAATCTTTCTTCTTCTATTCTTATTACTTTTTTAATATAGTCTTGTTTTTCAACGAGATTCGGATATGCGCCTCCTGAAAGCTCTATAACAACATCAGCAAGACCTGCGAGGAAGTTACCTTTAATGCCGAGCAATCTGCCGTGACGTGCGGCACCTCTTAAAAGTCTTCTAAGTACATAACCTCTTGCTTCGTTTGAAGGCACAACTCCATCACTAATCATCATAACCGTACTTCTGATATGGTCAGTAATGACACGAATGGAAACGTCTGTCTTCCAATCATCTCCGTATGTTTTACCTGAAAGTTCACATACTGTGTCAAGAATTTTTCTTACTGTATCTACTTCAAAAAGGTTATCAACATCTTGCATTACACAAGCAAGTCTTTCAAGACCCATACCTGTATCAATATTTGGATGTGCCAATCTCTCATATGTACCGTCTTCTTGGCGGTCAAACTGTGTGAAAACGAGATTCCACACTTCTATAAATCTGTCACAGTCACAACCGACCTTACAATCCGGCTTGCCGCAACCGTATTTTTCGCCTCTGTCGTAGTGAATTTCCGAACAAGGTCCGCAAGGGCCTGTACCATGTTCCCAGAAGTTATCTTCTTTACCCATTCTGATAACATGATCTGCAGGAACGCCAATTTCTTTTATCCAAATTTCTTCTGCTTCATCATCTTCGAGATATACTGTAACATAAAGTCTCTCCTTAGGAATTTCCATAACCTCTGTAAAGAATTCCCACGCCCAAGAAATAGCTTCTCTCTTAAAATAATCACCAAATGAGAAGTTACCGAGCATCTCAAAGAAAGTACCATGTCTTGCAGTTTTACCTACATTATCAATATCAGGTGTTCTGATACATTTTTGACATGTAGTAACTCTTTTTCTCGGAGGTACTTCAGCACCTGTAAAATATGGCTTAAGCGGAGCCATACCACTATTTATCAAAAGCAAACTTGCATCGTTATTCGGTACAAGCGAAAAGCTGGGCATTTTCAAATGTCCCTTGCTCTCAAAAAAATTCAAATACTTTTCTCTAATTGTATTCAAGCTTAATTTTTCCATCAAAATAAACTCCTTATAAATATCTTATAAATATCATAATAAATCAATATCTTTATAACAAAGCATAAAAATACATTTTTACTAATTAAGTATATCACTTGAGCTAAAAATTGTCACTCATAAATTTTAATTAAAACTCTGTTATCCCTTTTCTTTTTATCTTTTTATTCTTTTATCTTTTTACTTTTTGACCCGGCTGAAAGTAAAAACGCTTTCCTTTTCTTTTTATCCTTTTATCTTTTTACTTTTTGACCCGGCTGAAAGTAAAAACGCGAAGCTGTAAAAAAAATCAGCTTCGCGTTTTTATGATTTAAAAAAAATCAGATTTTTATCAAACCAAATCCTTATCATCTTCAAATTTAATTGATTTTGTCCATGTTTTAAACAGAGGTCTGTATTCATTTATCAAGCTGCTTTCACAAGCAAATTGAAAATACCAAAAGGCATCACTTGTTTTAAATACTGCGACAAAATAACTGTAAGATACATCTTCGGGCTTCTTGGAATATTCAAAGAACGTGATATCATTCTCAGTTTTTATCTCGGCAGTAACTGATATTGTTTTCAGCAAATAATCTGCATACTCTTTTAAGGTATAATTCGTTTTCTCGCCTTTTTCTTCAAGTACTGAAATTTCTTCTTTGGCTATATATACTTGTGCCTCTTCGGAGTCATAATATAACATGCCATAATAATCTTTTTCTTTAGAAAACTCATCCGTAAGGGTTATAGACATGCCATTAGCAGAGAAAACCTTTTCCGTAGGATCGCAGGCACACAAGCCAAACAAAAGCACAAACACTATAAAAGAGCAAAAAGCACGCTTAAATATTTGCATTTTTTCTACCTCTTTTTTCATAGAATTTTTGAAAAGAAAATTTCACTATATAATATGAAAGCACAGCGCACAAAGTACCTAAAACAGCTCCGGCCAAAACATCGGTCGGGAAATGTACATAGAGGTAAAGTCTTGTAAAGGCAATCAAAGCAGCTAAGGCAACTGCTAAACTTCCCCACTTTTTGTTGCAGGCAAAAACGGCAACTGCTGCTGCGAAGGACGCGGAGGTGTGACCGGAGGGAAATGAGAAATCAGATGGTTTGCTGATTATAAGCTCTATTCCCTCTTTTATGTCGTAAGGTCTTACCCTTGCAACTATTGGTTTAATTGTTATATTGCAGAAAATCAAGCTAAATATAAGTGCGCCGAGAACAGTAAAACCAATTCTTCTCGTTTTGGGGATTATTGCCAGAACCAATCCCAATGCAATCCAAAACCAACCGGCTTCGCCAAGAAAAGTCACGGCTTCCATTATAACATCCATCGCTTTACACGAAAATGTTTCTCTTATAAAATCAAGTACAGCAAATTCCCAATCCATAATTCACCTCAATTATGCTTTTTTACCGTTTGTTCTGCTCATAAACTTTTCAACATCAATTATAAAGCGCTCGTGAACACCCTCTCCGATAAGTCCGCACTCATCATAAGCTTTTACATTAAATACGAGTCTGCGACGGTCTATTTCTATAAGTTCACTCTCACAAGAAACTTCCATTCCGACAGGCGTTGCAGCAACATGTTTAACATTTACTATTGTGCCAACTGTTGACTGACCTTCCTCAAGAAGAGGCGACACGCTGGATGAAGCTGTAAATTCCATAAGACCTATCATAGCCGGAGTTGCAAACACAGGCAAATCACCGCTACCGTAAACCTCGGCAGTATTTGTTCCGTCAACTATAACTTTTTTGTTACCTTTAATACCGATTTCTAACATAATAATATCTCCTTACCAAATTCTATTTTGCTATAACTTTAAATATTCTTTCACTACCGTTTGCATCCATTTCAACAACAAAAGAATAACTATATGTGCCATCTTCTTTGTATTCGATTTGATAGCCATCGTAGCTGTTGTTTTGGAATTCATAATCCTTCCACTCACCGTTAACGCTTTCTTGCACAGATACACCTTTAATTGAAGTCATGCCGTCAATTTTAACTGTGATGCGGTTTCGGCCTCCCGAAAGTTTAAATTCAGCTTTATTGTTCTCTGCACTCACCTGCGGAATGTACGCGTCAGCCACAAGTTTACCTGTTAACGCTTCAAGTTTCACAGGATTAAATACGGAATCTTGTCTGACATATTCTACATTTTCACACGTAGTATCATCTCCCACACCCCAAGGAAGCAGTATAAAATCAATATTTATCGTATCGCCTGCTTTAAAGTTAACATCGTCTTCTAAGAGCGAAAGATCACCGTAATTCAACCCGCCTTTAAAAGAATTTCTGAAAACAAAATTGCCATTCCAAGGCTTGCCACCGATTGTTATATCATAATCTTTCATTATATATGCAAAATTCATGATAGCACTGCTGCTGTTATCAAGTCCGTAATATGTAAAATACGGTGCCTTATTTCCAATGTTAATGTTTTCGCTGAAGCCCTCTGTTTTCGTTACCTCTTTGCTGACAGATACACCGTTTTCATCAGTGTGTCCTACCAATCCAAAAGCCTCTGATCTGCCATCAAAGCTGAAAAGTGTAAGGTTATTTTTAACATCTTTAACAGTTAAATCCTTCAAAAACTTCAAAGACATTGTATAATACGTCCTATTTTCGTCATTTTGCGGAAACTCAACGTGTCTTAATGTATATTCATACGAGCCGCAATCAGATGTATATTTATAATCCATATCCGCATAAGTAGGACCCGAAGAGCGTATTTCCGTACCCGTATACTCTGTACCTACAGTCTCGCCATCTTTCAAATATGACATAAACCTCAATCTGCCCACGGAGTTAAATTGCGGCTGTCCGCTCCACATATTTCCGCTACAACCACGGAAATCCGGCAGTGTCCACAAGTCTTTGCCATACACGTAATACGGCGCTATACAGTTAGACTCCGTAACACCGGTTGACAAGTGATAATATGACACATGAAATTGAATCGACGATATTTGTTTTAATGGGAATTTTCCCCAGTTTTGGTACAAATGATGCAATGAATAATCGAGCGTTTGACCTGCACTTATATCAAGAGGAATTATCGATTCACCATACGCAAAGTCTTGCGGATCATAGAAGGGTTCTTCTATTTCTCCTTGGAAGTTTTTGCCCACTTGAGTTGGGATTGGCATCAAATTTCCGTCCGAGTCGGAAATTGCCGCACACTCAAGCGCACCGGTAGAGCTTGCCATTAATGCATAAATTTTCCTGTCTGTCGAAGTATTATTTTTTACTGAAATATCTGAAGTATAATAAAAATCAGGCTGTGAATAGTAGGCTTTGTTAAAATCTGAGCCTTTGCACGTAAATTTATATGCGCCTCTTATGGGATCGTACTTTGAAAACTCAGCTTTTACTACCTTTGCTGATTTGACATTTATGTCAGTAATCGGATTATGCTCTTCGTATGTAGCTGCTTCGATACCGTCAAAGTTTTGTGTCTCATCATTATAAAGTCTGCTGCCAAGTACGCTTTCTTCACAATACTGCCTTAAAACAGTAAAGCCGTTTTCCTCATTTATAGTCATTGTGTAAGATGTGCCGTCTTTAGGAACAATAAAGCCAATAACTCCTGCGTCTTTAACTATCATAGCTGCATATTCAAGTGTTACTCCATCTGCTCCATACTTGATTTTACTTTCTAAAACTTTATCCGTAGGGATTTTTAATTCTACACCAAATTCTTTATAATCGAAATTTTCGCCTCCGGCGAGTTTTTTGAGGCTGTACTCTTGATGCATCTTGTCTGAATATACATGGAATGTTTTATCGACTTTATAATCCATGGTTTCAGTTTTTACTTTGACTGCTTTAACTGATTTAATATCAAATTTATCACCTATTGCAGACACCATATCAAAACGGATACCGCGAAGATTTTCTGCATTAGCTCCCAAAGAAGATAAATCTATTATATATTGATGATATTCACCATCAGATGTAATTCTGAAACTTGTCCGTTGATTTCCGTTGAATCCAAGGGTCTTGGCTGTATAAAAATACAATTCACCGCTGTATGTATTTCCTGTAGCCTTCATTTCAATTGCTATGGCATTATAATCACCTGCAGGTACATTTATATCATTCACAAAAACATAAGGGTCATAAGAATTTTCTACCGTTACAGAAAGGACTCCATCTTTTACTACCGGTTTTGACATTTGATTCGTAAGCCAATTTGAACCGAGTTTTATATCAGTAGCTTTTAAAAACTCCGTTTTATAATAGTCTTTGTTAAACGACAAATCTCTTATATGTGTTTCATAATAATAATATCCTAATCTGGTTGTATTCACCCTGCCTGAGTCAACAGAATTTCCGGAATAAAAAATATTTCCTGAGGCATCTTTAAGATATACATCCAATGTATCTGTAGCATACGGCACGCCGTTTGCGTTCGAAATTGATGAAAGCAAAAGTTTACCTGATCCGCTCAATCTGTGCACCAAACTCATAGTTGTATTTTGAAGTGCATAACTCGTTCTGGAGCCATTCGTATAAAAACCTTGTACTCTGTTTGCGATACTGTTTGCATACGCAAAAGACTTGGACAATGAGCTGTCATTATTTACCGGATAATTGCCGATTTGTGTACCTTTAATGACGCCTGCATCATATTTCGGCTTTTCATCAAGAGTTGGTGTCTTTTTTTGACACGATGACATAACCATACACGCTGTAACGAGTAATGCTGTGGCTGATACAATAAAAGAAAATCTTTTTTTATTTAAAAAAAACATATGAACACGCTCCAATCTATACTTGAAGTATATATTAATTCCCGGCGAATATCAAGGTAAAATAATCAAATTTTTAATTATTTCAGCTGCCATCACTAAACCCTCTGCAGAAGGCACAAAAGATATACTTCCGAGAACTTTATCCGTGTCATTAAAATGTTTATATGTCGCTTCTGATGAAAAGACAACTTTTTGCTTTAATATATTTCTTTTGCGAAGTTCTCTGCGCATTACTTTTGCCAAAGGACAATCCGTCGTTTTATAAATGTCTGTTACTTTAAAGCCTGTTGGGTCTAACCTATTGGCTGCACCCATAGCGCATATTACCGGAACGCCTGCTTTGTGAGCTTTTTCTATAATTAATAATTTTGACGATACCATATCTATCGCATCAGCTATGTAATCATACTGCCCAAACTCGATACAATCTGCATTTTCCGCAGTGTAAAATTCGTTAAAAACCTCAACTTGAGCCTCAGGGTTAATATCAAGAATTCTTTGACGTGCCACTTCGCATTTATACATACCTACAGTGCTGTGAAGTGCAATAAGCTGCCTGTTTATGTTTGAACTGTTTACTTTGTCTCCGTCAAACAATGTAATCTTCCCTACTCCGGCTCTGGCGAGTGCTTCTACACAATACGAGCCTACTCCCCCTACTCCGAAAACAAGTACGGAACTTTTGCTGAGTTTTTCTACATTTTCGCTACCTATAAGAAGCTCTGTTCTTTGTGTAAAATCAAACAATATTTTACCTCCAAAATATACTAAAAATCAATCGGCGGCCATTTGAGTCAAACAGCCGCCTTTTCCGTGGCATCCCGGACGGGAATCGAACCCATATCAACAGAGTCGGAGTCTATTATCGTATCCATTAGACCACCGGGACATTTCACGAAGCTTTACAACACTAACTTCAATAAATATGCTATCAAAGGTAATGTTATTATAGACAAAAGCGTCGAAACGAAAACGCTGTCTGCAGCCATTTCGTAGTCGGAATCATACTCTGCCGCAATAGAAACAGTCAAAGTGCCTACCGGCATAGCGAGTTGCATTACTGCAATCATCATAACTGTTTTTGATATAACGCCTTCTTTAACTGCAACAAGCATTAACAAACCTGCGATAATCGGTACAATTAACTGTTTTTGAAGTGCAAGCACAACAGAAAACATTTTTTTGCCGAAATTTTTTAACATGCCTTTTGAACCTGCTATTACAAGTCCTACAAAAATCATCGACAAAGGACTTGTGGCCTTGCCTATCATATCAGCAGTTTGATAAATAACACCGCCTTGAAACCTCAAATTCCATTTTGTTAAAACAAGCACCAAACCTATAATAAACATTATCATATTTGCATTAAAAATGTGCTTTAAAGCATTTCCAAAGCCTTTTCCTTTATGTTTGCCGGCAAGGTATACGCCCAAAGTCCAAAGGAGAATATCATTTCCGATATTAAAGAACAATGCATACAACACGCCAATATCACCAAAAAGTGCTTGAAACAGCGGAAATGCAAAGAAAATAACATTGCCGAACAAAGCTTGCATACAATATACATTTTTTGACTTTTCCGGGATTTTCATGAGTTTTGTAAACGGTCTTGTCACAGCAAATATTAACAAAAGCGACACAAGAGCAACAACAACTAATTTCAACCCATCAAAATAATTGTCTGCCGAAAATTCGGCAGACATCATCTTACTTAATATAAGTGCAGGCATCGTTACTCTCATAACGAGTTTCGATACTACACTACCCGCTTTATCGGGGAGATAACCGGTCTTACCGCTCACAAAACCTATGCCTGCTAAAATAAACAGCACAAGTATTTGTGTAAGAATCGTACCGGTATCTAAATTCTCTATAGGCATATATTTACCCCTTTAATCAATTTAATTCCTTTGCTTTTATGCAAAAAATTGAATATTTGAAACTTTTAATACTCCGTCAATTTCAAGCAATGCATCTATTGTCTTGTCATAAACAGGTTGGTCAACACTTACAAAAGCCTCAGCTTTTGAGCCGATTTCTTTTCTGCTCCATTGTACAGCTGCAATGTTAACACCTCTGTCACCCAAAACAGTACCGATTTTACCGATAACGCCGGGAATATCTTTGTTTAAAATAGCAAGTACATTAGCTGTGGGCTCAAAGTCAAGCTTATAACCATAGAACTCAACTATTCTCAATTCGCTCTTAGCAAATACTGTTCCCGAAACAGAAAGTGTTTTCTCATCATTGATAAACTTAACTGTAATGAGGTTTGTATATTTTTCAAGATATGTTGATTTGCTCTCAACAAGTGCAATTCCCATTGACTCGAGCATATTTTTTGCATTTACATAGTTTACTCTTGTCGGAACTATAACGCCAAGCAAGCCTTTTGCCACTGACAATGTGTAAAGTCCTGTTGCAACATCCGCTTTAGCCAAATCACCACTGTAAATAACCTCAATTTTCTTAAGAGGTTTTTTCTCTGTCTGGAAATAAATTCTTCCCAATGCTTCAGCAAGATCAAGATACGGCTTAATTTCCTCAAGATTGCCTCCGCTTACTTGAGGCATATTAACTGCAGGTACCATTTTACCTTCAAGAGCTTCGCCCACAAGCTTTGTAACAGCTGTACCAACATTGAAGTTAGCCTCGTCTGTTGATGCACCCAAGTGAGGTGTAACGATACAATTTTCGAGTTCAAGAAGAGGATTCTCATAATCCTGATCCTCAGGTTTCTTATTATAGTTTGGCTCTGGGTCAAGAACGTCAAGTGCAGCTGCAGCAACTTTACCTGATTTAAGTGCATCATAAAGAGCCTTTTCATTAACAAGACCGCCTCTTGCCGCATTTACAATGCGAACGCCGTCTTTACACATAGCAAGTTCTTTTTCTCCGATAATGCCGTATGTTTCAGGAGTCTTTGGTGTGTGCAGTGTAATAAGGTCTGCTTGTTTAAGAAGTTCTTCTAATGTAGCGCAACGCTTAACGCCCATTTGATTAAATTTCTCATCACCTATATATGGGTCATAAGCAACAACATTCATATTTGAGCCCATTAATTTTCTCGCAACTATTGAACCGATTCTTCCCAAACCGATTATACCTGCTGTCTTGCCGTCAAGCTCATTACCAATAAATCTGCTGCGACGGAAATCTTTATTTCTTCCGGCTGTAACGGCTTGAATAAGATTACGGAAAATCGCATATGCGTGTGTTACAGCGAGCTCTGCCGCTGCCATGATATTACTTTCAGGTGTATTAACAACAATAATACCTCTTGCAGTAGCTGCCTTTAGGTCAATATTATCTACACCGTTACCTGCTCTGCCGACAACTTTAAGGTTAGGAGCTTTCTCCATAAGCTCTTCATTAACCTTAGTAACGCTTCGTACGATTAACGCATCATACTCTCCTATTATTTCAAGAAGGTCTTCTCTGCTGATACCGAATTTAACATCAACATCAAAGCCTCTTTCTTTTAAATGCTCTATACCCTCAAGCGCAATGCTTTCTGTTACAATGATTTTCATAAATACATCTTCCTCTCAATTAATTAACTAAAAAATTGTCGTATCTTTATTATTATATCGTGTTATGCAAAAAAAGTAAAACATAAAATCACAAATCAAGTTCTATTTTTTTATCTGTACTCTCATAAAGTCTGTATGTAACACCTGCGGCATCCATCATTCTTTTCGAAGCCTTAACAGAATCCGTATCTGCATATTTATCACACATGTAAATAACTTCTTTTATACCCTTTTGTATTATTGATTTAGTACATTCATTACACGGAAAAAGTGTCGTGTAAATTCTTGCTCCGGCAAGCGGGCCTCCATTGTAATTTAAAATAGCATTAAGTTCTGCATGACATACATAAATGTACTTCGTATCAAGCGGTTCTCCTTCTCTTTCCCACGGAAAGACATCGTCAGAGCATCCAATAGGCATGCCGTTGTACCCCAACGAAAGTATTCTGTTGTCCTTACCTACAATACATGCTCCCACACCTGTATTAGGATCTTTACTTCTCATAGATGAAAGTATTGCTATTCCCATAAAGTATTCATCCCATTTTAAATAATCTTCTCTTTTCATACGAATGTCATCTCCTTGTAATTTCAAATAATACCGTTTCTGCTTATTTACCTTCTTCTGTTGCCTCTTGTTATCAAAATAAGTCTGAGCAAGCTCGCAAGCGATGCTGCCAAAGCTGCTACATATGTCATTGCTGCCGCAGTGAGTACTTTTTTTGTGCCGGCTATTTCTTCTTCACTCAGCCTACCGCTGTTTCTCAATGAAGCGACTGCTCTTCTTGATGCATTAAATTCTACCGGAAGTGTTATAAATTGAAATATCGCGGCAGTTGCAAAAAGTATAATTCCCAAATTTATCATTAAATCCGATTGCATAAAAATACCTATTATCAACACAAACCAGGATATTCCGGAGCAAAAATTAACCACCGGCACGAATGAGTTACGTGCTACCAAAGGCAAGTAGCTTTGCGCATGCTGCACTGCGTGCCCTGCTTCATGACATGCTACACCGAGTGCCGAAACGGATTTACCATGATAAACCTCTTGTGACAACATAATAACTTTTCTCTTGGGATCATAATGGTCCGTAAGTTCTCCTCCTGTTGCTGCCACAGCTACATCTGTTACTCCATGTTCTGACAACACTCTTTGGGCCATTTCCGCACCTGTAACTCCTGCTCCTGCATAAATATTTGAATATTTCTTATAAGTAGATCTCATAACACCCTGTATGATAATAGATATTATCATTACGGGAAGCACGAGTACGATATACCAATAATCAATAAAAAAGTATGGCCACATGAGCTTTGCTCCTTAAAACTAAATTTCTGTTATTGTACCACAAAAATACGATTTTAATCAATCAATTTAGTTAACCTCTGAATAAACATAATTCATTCTGCCGTATGGTGCTGCATCACCATGACAATAGAATGTATTTATGTCATACTCGCCTTTATCATTTTTTTGATAATTATCTGCCCATTTAAATTGAATATCTATGAGTTCTTCTGTTAAACCCATGGCTTTTCGTGGCACTGCAATCATCATTTTGTTTGCTCCGACTTTCATTTCAACTTCACAAACATTTTTCCAATTCCAACCACCCTTATTTTCGGAAAGAACAGCTTTATTATCATGAGTTTTTTCTAAATTTACAGCGTAATTATATCCATACCAACTATCTTTATTATCGCTTGTTTTAATAAAGAGTGTCATCCAATTTTCGTCTGTAGAAGGTGTTATATCTTGCGCAGTTTCTGCGTAAAAATATACATTTTCACTATCCCTACATACTTTTAATGTCGTAAAGTCATTTCGACCGGTGAAATTTTTATATTCTAAAGTACCGAAACCTTTTGCATCTCTATCAGCCGTATCGCCGCTGTAATCTGTGTAGTGCGCCGTAATTTCCGTATCATCCCATTGGGAAAAATTACCTTTTATGTCAATAGTTTTTTCTTCTCCTACATAAACACGTCTCGGAGTACCTTTGTATTTTCTTATATAGTTACAAAGTTGCATATAATAATTATCTCCGAAAACCTCGCCCGCAGGCTCAACATCGCGGCTGCAATTATATGTCGCACAGTCCACAAACCAAATCGGTTCATTTTTTATAATGCCTGCCGGTTGCCTTTGCGCAACCCATTCATTCCATCCAGTCACAAAAACCATCTCCGGATCTTGCTCGATGGCATATTCCCATTGTTCTGCGAAGTTGTAGCCGTAAAGAATGGCATTTTCCGAAGTATCATTGGCACCGTTATGCCAAGACCTTGTCATATCATTTGCACCATACCACGCTGTTGCGCTGAAGCGGCATGTATCCGAGTGCTGTGCTACGGAAACATTCATTACTTCTTTTCTGCCATTTCTTCCATATACTGATTCAGGTGTGAGCGAGCGATTAAACTCCATCCACGGAAATCCATTGTCGCACCTTCCTGCATTCGGCCAAACGGATTCTTTGAATGTAAAATATTCTTTTATTTCTTTACTTGCTTCGTTTTCTATACCGATTATCATGGGTTTACCATCGTGTTTAAACCACAACTCATCCAAACGCGGATAATTTTTATGTAATTGCTCATTTTTATATATATTTTTAAATATGTGTTCCATAGTCTGACCTGATGCTGTATTGGTATAAAATGACATTTTCGGCACATTGATGCCTTTTTCTAAATATTCATACCAAATTTTTATAATTTGCTGCATTCTTTCGTCATATGTAGGGCCGTTTGTCGTATCAAAAACAATAAAGTCGACACCTGCATCCGTCAACATTTGAAGATGTTTTCTCATTACCCATTCATCCGAACTTCTATAATATCCAAACAAAGGTTTTCCCCAAAAATGATGATCTCCCCTCGGACCACCGCCGGCCGCATACCAATTTTCTTCTGAATCAACAGCCTCAGGATGTGCTTTCGCAATAGCACTTATATCATATGGGCCGTCAGTGCCATGTTCTCCTATCCACAAGAAGTAGAATATACCAACTTTTCTATTTTCTCGTAAATCTTGTGTATCATTATCCAACGCAAGTGCTCTGCCCAAATCATCTACTGCCGCAAAAGAACCATTTTTTTCTGAATATGGTCCTGCATATTTCTCTTTATTCATATCAATATCCTCCAAGTTCAAGTATGAATTTCATTATACACCACACCCCAACCAAAAACAAATTATTATTAACATTAAGCTATCCAATCTATATGTCCGTTTTTACTTTTTGGCATATGCCAAAGTAAAAAGATTCATCCTATTTTTGATTTATACTTAATTTTTACTTTTTGAATATATTTTAAGTAAAAAAATTAGTCAAAAAAAACAGTCCCCGGAAGAGGAACGACCGGAGACTGCTTTCGCAAAAAAGTATTATAAAAGGATACTTCAGTAAGAGCAAAATACGCATCTACTGATATTTTTGCGTCCATTATTCTATCACAAAAAACATTCTTTATCAACAGAAAACGAATATAAAAAGTCATTTTTTACAAACTTATTGGAATGTTTTCTCAATATTTAACATAAAAGTCACAAATTTTCTCACTTACAAGTACATAACAAAAAAATAACCCACACAATGTGGGTTATCTCTCAAAAAGTATTAGAAAAAGTATTATGAAAAACTCTCTATAAAAGGCAATGCGTTTAATTAGACCTTTTACACTTTGGCATTTTACCACTTACAAACAACAATGTCAATTATCAACATCACAAAAAGTTAAGTTATTTATCATTTTTATAATAACGTTTTCAATTTGTTCATAAAATAAATTTTGTTTTATTTCCCAGGAAATAAATCTTTTCATATAAAAATGATACAATCAAAAAAACATCAACAAGGAGGTGTTATGTACGATTATGTGGCTTGATTTCGCAATAATATTAATGATGATTTTCTGTGCCTACATTGATATAAAAATGCGTATAATTCCAAATAAGCTTTGTTTGTCTGTGCTTTTAATTTCGGTTTTAAAAGCCTTTTATATCATAATTATTAATTTTAACAACAATTTCAAATGCACAAACTTTATTCTTTCGTTATTTTTAGGAGGTCTAATTTCTTTGCTGTTTTTAGGAATACCTTTCTTTTCAAATAACAGCATTGGCGGAGGTGATTTAAAACTCAGTTGTTGCCTTGGTTTATATTTCGGTTTCACAGCGACTATATCGCTTCTTTTTATTGCTTTTGTATCTTGTGCTTTTTGCGCAATATTTATCAACATTTATAAACATATAACAAAAAAGCCTAAAGTTAAAACCTTGCCATTTGCTCCGTTTCTACTTATAGGCTTACTCTATATACTATTTATTAAATATTTTTATTAAAACAAAACGTTACGAACCTTTAAAATATCATCCATTAAGGATTTAAATTCCTCAGGCTTTATCGATTGTGGCCCATCGCATAATGCATGTTCGGGATCATTATGAACTTCAACCATTATACCATCCGCTCCCGCCGCAACTGCTGCCAAAGCTAACGGGCGTACAATTTCTGCTAAACCTGAAGCATGACTCGGGTCAACAATAACAGGTAAATGCGACATTTTTTTTAATAACGGAATCGCTGAAACATCAAAAGTATTTCTTGTTGCTGTTTCGAACGTTCTTATTCCCCTTTCGCACAGTATAACTTTTTCATTACCGCTAGCCATAATATACTCAGCACTCATCAAAAACTCTTTAAGTGTATTAGCTAATCCTCGTTTAAGCAAAACAACTTTTCCTGTACGGCCTATTTCTTTTAACAGTTCAAAATTTTGCATATTTCGAGCACCAATCTGTATAACATCAACATGTTCAAACACATCAATATTACCAATGTCCATTATTTCAGATACGATTGGCATGCCTGTCATTTGTTTTGCATGCAACAAAAGTTCTATTCCTTTACTTCGCAAGCCCTGAAACGAGTATGGCGATGTTCTTGGTTTAAAAGCACCTCCCCGCAACATTGAAGCACCGGCTTCTTTTACCGCTTTTGCAATATCACAAATTTGTTCAGGAGACTCAACAGAACACGGCCCCGCTATTGCAGCAAAATTTCCTCCACCTAACTTAGCACCACCAATTTCAATTACAGTATCGTTAGGATGAAACTTTCGATTTGAACTTTTATACGGTTCTTTTACTCTGACAACTCTCTTTACTATATCAAGCCCATGTATAAGATCCACATCAACATTTTGGGTTTCTCCCAAAAGTCCTAGTATAGTACCGTTTTCTCCGGCCAAGCTGTGTACCTCTACGCCAATTCCGTTAAGCCATTCCTTCAATATCTCAAGTTGTTTAGGATTAGCCTTCTCCTCGACGTAAATAATCATTTCTTTCCTATATCCTTCCTATAGAAAGAATCTTGCCATGAGATTTTTTCTACACCACAATAAGCCTTTGAAATAGCATCTTGAAGTGTATCACCCAAAGCAGTTATACCCAATACTCTACCACCGGCATTATAAAACTTGTCGTTTTCTTTCTTTGTTCCCGCATGGTATACAGTAACACCTGTCTTTGCCGCATCACCAAGTCCAAATATCTCATATCCGGATTGATATTTTACAGGATAGCCACCCGATGCAATTACAACACAACAAGCAGCTTCTTTTTTCCATTTGATATCAATTTCATGAAGTTTTTCATCAATAACTGCGTCAAAAATATCTATTAAATCCGTATCAAGTCTCGGCAAAACGCATTGTGTTTCAGGGTCACCAAAACGGGAGTTATATTCAATTACCTTTGGTCCATTAGGAGTAAGCATCAATCCAAAATAAATAACACCCTTATATTTAATACCTTCAGAAGCTAACGCATCGATTGTAGGCTTAAATATAGTATTCATACATATTTCGGCAATGTCATCGGTATAATTTGCACTAGGCGAAAAGGCACCCATTCCTCCGGTATTTGGGCCTTTATCTCCATCAAAAGCACGTTTATGATCCTGTGAAGATACCATAGGTTTAATCGTATTACCATCCGTAAATGCAAGTACTGTTACTTCAGGACCTGTCATAAACTCCTCAATAACAACTCGACTACCGGACTTACCAAACATACCTCCATCGAGCATACCTTTTACTGCTTCACAGGCACTATCAAAATCAGGAGCAATAATTACACCTTTACCTAACGCAAGACCATCAGCCTTAATTACAGCAGGATAATTCTGTTCAGGTCTCTTAAGGTATTCTATTGCAGAATCACTATCTTCAAAAACTTCATACTCAGCCGTAGGAATATTGTATTTTTTCATGAGTGATTTTGAAAAAACTTTACTCGATTCAATTTGTGCTGCTTTAGCAACAGGTCCAAAAGCCCTAATTCCGGCAGCTTCGAGATCATCCACCATTCCTATACTAAGAGGATCATCCGGTGCAACCATAACCATATCAATCTTATTTTCTAACGCAAACTTAACTGCTGCTTCTTTATCTGTCGCCTTAAAAGGAACACATATTGCATTTTCGGAAATACCGCCATTACCTGGTGCACAATAGAGCTCCGGTTTCTTATCGCTTTCTGCCAATTTTTTAACAATTGCATGTTCACGACCACCGCCACCGATTACCAATATTTTCATATAAAGTTTCTCCTTTATTTATCCATTCATTTTGTAATTATTTTCTCAAACTAAGCAATTTTATTGCTTCCGGCAAAATAATGTGTTCAGCTTCTTTCATGACGCGAGCTTGAAGCATTTCAGGAGTATCTCCATCTTGTACGTACACAGCTTTTTGAAGAATAATCTTACCTCCATCAACTTCACCATTAACATAATGAACTGTTGCACCTGTGACTTTTACCCCATATTTTAATGCTTCTTGATGCGGAATAAGTCCATAAAATCCCTTACCGCAAAAAGATGGTATTAACGAAGGATGAACATTAATTATTTTATTATCAAATTTATTAATAAAACTCTCGCTCAGTACAGTAAGGAATCCAGCAAGTACAATCAAATCGACTTTTTCCGCTTCAAAATGCTCTGCTAATGCACTACTATATTCTTCAGTATTCGCATATGACTTTCTCGCCATACATACTGCAGTAATGCCATGTTTTTTCGCTCTTTCCAAAGCGAACACGCCTTCTTTACTTGACACAACTGATGTGATTGTACAATCTTTTAAATAGCCATCCTCGATTCTATCAATAATCGCCTGCAGATTCGTACCACCGCCAGAAACAAGAACTCCGATTCGAAACATGTTAGTTCCTCCAATACAAGAATACATTATCTT
The DNA here is from genome assembly GCA_045125595.1 of Candidatus Egerieisoma sp. Lineage (GTDB taxonomy): Bacteria > Bacillota > Clostridia > UBA1212 > UBA1255 > Egerieisoma. Next base: position 2,000 of record JBGVNN010000045.1, on the reverse strand, counting down.
ACTGTAAGTGTTCCCCTTGTCATGCCATCATCAGGTAACTTATCAGAAACAACACCAATTTTATAAGCATCTTCACCTTTTTCTTTGAGGTAACTAACAACAGCATCTGCGTCTTTTGCTTCAACAGCCATAACCATACCAATACCCATATTGAATGTATTATACATATCGATTTCTTCTACATGTCCTAATTGCATGAGAGTATTGAATATCGGCAATACAGGCCAGCTTCCTCTGTCTATAATATATCTAAGATTTTCATTACCCATTCTTGGGATATTCTCAAAGAATCCACCACCTGTAATATGCGCAATACCTTTAATCTTAAACTTTTCAATTAAATCAAGTGCAGTTTTTACATAAATTCTTGTAGGTTTAAGAAGTTCTTCACCCATAGTACATCCTAAACTTTGAACATACTCACCAAGGCGTTCCTTAGAAGGATTAATAATCTTTCTAACAAGCGAATATCCGTTACTATGTACACCTGAAGAAGGAAGTCCTATAAGAACATCTCCGGGTTTAATTTCACTACCATTTATAATTTTGTTTTTTGAAACTGCGCCAACCGCAAAACCTGCTATATCAAATTCATCAACGCTGTAAAAGCCGGGCATTTCAGCAGTTTCTCCACCAACCAAAGAGCAGCCTGCTTGCAGACAACCTTCAGCAACACCTTTGACTATAGTAGCCACTCTCTCAGGCACATTTTTACCAACTGCTATATAATCTAAAAAGAACAAAGGTTCAGCTCCGCTACATACAATATCATTAACACACATAGCTACACAATCAATACCAACTGTATCATATTTGTCTGTTAAAAATGAAATTTTAAGCTTCGTTCCTACACCATCTGTACCTGAAATTAAAACAGGCTGTTCAAATTTACTTAAATCCAATTCAAAAAGCGAACCAAAACCACCCAAACCGGTAAGAACTTCTTTTCTAAAAGTCTTATTTACATGTTCTTTCATAAGGCGAACGGCCTCGTAACCTGCCTCTACATCTACTCCTGCATCTTTATAATTAGCCATTTTTAATTACCTCCTGAAGCTGCGCATTTTTCTTTTCTACTTTTTCTTCAAGCTCCTGCTTGTATTCTTTTAATTTTTTCTGTAATTCTTTACTCTTTGTCGCCATTATTTGTGCCGCTAAAACTGCCGCATTCACGCTACCATTGATAGCCACTGTCGCAACAGGTATTCCGGGAGGCATTTGAGCAATAGCCAAAAGAGCATCCATACCATCAAGGGCATCACTTTTTATTGGAACCCCAATAACAGGCAATGTCGTATAAGCCGCAATCACACCCGGTAAATGTGCAGCCTTTCCAGCCGCAGCAATAATACATGAAAAGCCTCTTTTTTGTGCATTTTTTGCAAGTTCACGTGATTTTTCCGGAGTCCTATGCGCAGAACAAACTACACACTCATACTCTATCTCAAATTTTTTCAATGTTGCCAAGCAATCCTTCATAACGGCGTAATCAGAATCGCTTCCCATAACTACAAGAGTTTTCATGGTTTTTGAAATTTTACCGTTTATTTTCTCCATAATTAATATTTGCGCTCCTTAAATTATAAGAAATATCACTGCAGAAGACGAACAAAAAACATCCTCTTACAACTCCCTCAATCATAGCAAAGTAAGCATTTTTTGTCAATCAAAAATGGCCTATCCCCCGCAGCTCTGCACATACTCCTTTTTCCTCGCCACAATCAAATCATACTTCTTCCTGTTATACCCCAAAGCAATGTCCTCCGGTGCCCCTTTTTCAATAATTTCCCCCAATATTTTCTCTATAACAGGCATACTGAATCCCATTGTCGTATCAATCATAACAAGTTGTCCGCCCGCATAAATTCCCATTTCTTCATATTTTTTTATCTTTATTTGCAAATTTTCTCTGTACTTTTCATCATTCATCTTACCTAACAGCTCTACGAAATACACTTTATCATCTATAAACATTGTAAAATCCGGCAAAACCCCTCCAC
>JBGVNN010000044.1:0-2755 GCA_045125595.1 Candidatus Egerieisoma sp. | reverse complement strand
TAACCGAATAACAAACGAGTGCGATCATAAGGTCTGCACTCGTTTTTCCTTCTATTACAAAATCAGAACTTTCAAATAACCGTCATTCAATTCACACTTTTTTCATTGATATTTAAAATCAAAAATGGTACAATATAATACAGTTCAGAATTGAACAATACACATCTGAGGTTTATTATGATTACGATTCAGGAAATGACCGGACACGCGAAAAAGATAGGGATGGCGTATGAAATGACTTTGCTGCCGTTGTCAAATGAAACGGATATGCCCCATACGGCTATCAGCATACTTTTGTTTATTGCCAACAACCCCGATTTTGCAACTGCGCGCGATATTTGTGAAATGAGAGGTCTGAAACGTCCGAATGTATCTGCTCATGTTGAGAGATTGGTGCAAGAAGGTTATATAGAAAGACGTGCAGTCCCCGGTGACAGAAGAAAGGATGCTCTTGTTTGTACCGAGAAGGCGACAAAGATCGTGGAGTTGGGAAGGGCGCGCCAAATTCAATTTGCGGAGGCGGTACTCAACGGTATTTCTGAAGAAGATCGCGCTGTAATGGAGCGTTGCTTCCTTAGAATGAATGCCAATATTGATAAGCTCGTTAAGGAAAAATCCTTTGGAGCGAAGTTGTGATATAATTATCTCATCGATAAACCTGTTACTGTTTGTCAAGCCATTTTAAAAAATTTTTATGTAATAAAAAGAGCATAACAATAAAGCCGAAAAACACAAATTTTTTCAGCTTAAAGGTATTAAAACAAATTATGCAATTAACAGTAAAGTTCCATTACTCTTGCATAATAAATTCGCAAAAATTTATTGAATCCTGCAATCTTGGCAACACGCTTAGGTTTTCCTTCATTTTCTTTTTTGATAATGAAATCATAAACTGCAGAATCTTCAGATGGTTTCACTACTTTAAGACTGTGCATAATTTCGTAACCGATTTTTCGAAGAGTAGGAGAACCACGCTTTGAAATATTACGTTTCGTGCCGACAAATTTGCCTGATTCATAAGGTGGAGCATCAATACCTGCAAAAGCTACAAGAGCACTACCATTGTGAAAACGTCTGACATCACCTATTTCAGCGATCAAACGAACAGAAAGAACATCGCCGACACCTTTCATGTCCCTTACTACGGAATATTCCGGTAAATCACTTGCAATTTCCTGCATTTGTGATACAATTAGCGATAAGGTAAGTTCGGCATCTCTGACCGACTTCACCGCCTGCAGTACCAGCATTTTGGTTGATGGGGTACTGGATTTAAGGGTTGGGATATTGTTCTTCGAAAGCTGATATATTGCTATCGCTTGACTTTCGTTGTAACGATATCCTTTCTTTTTAGTCCATTTTGCATAGTCTGAAAGAAACTGTTTTTCGCTCATCTTTTTGATGTTATCGTAATGCCAATACTTTTCTACAAAGTCGCACAGTTTATCTTTCGTGCTGTATGCAGGAACGGTTCCTTGTAGTATAGTCTTAATTCCAGGCATAACACCGTCAAGCAGGTTTGCAAGTTGTATTTTACAGCTTACCTTTAATCTCACATACTGTTCATATTGTCTTCCTAGTAGTTTAAGTTCTTTATAGACCTCATCAGGTGGGCAATATGCAACCATAGAAAACCAATGATCTATACCATAGTTTGCAATTCGGACAGAGTCAATTTTGTCCGTTTTAGCCTTTCTTAAAGTTGCTGCACAGTATTTTTTCATTATGTAAGGATTTACAACAACAGTAAAAATACCTGCTGAAAGCAACTTAGTAACAACAACCTGATGATAGCCGCCGGTAGCTTCAAGCACGACTTTGACATCTTCATCAAATGATTTGATACGCTCAATCAGATAGTTTAGTACTTGTTCGGTGTGGTCAATGTTATACGGAGCTTCTACGACTTCACCATAAGGTCGAAGCATACAAACCGTACTTTTGTCTTTTGAAATGTCAATGCCTACACTAATCATAGAGTATCCTCCTTGAAAAGTAATTTGAAAGGTAGAACCACTTACTCTTACTGACACTCATTTTGGTTCGTTACACGAAGGCAAAGCTTCAACCTGTTTACTCGAATGCATACAATAAGAGGCGGTCGACAGTTTATCGAGCGGATGTGTTAATCCAATAAGAATTACGCCGGACCTTTCCTCTTTATTGTATAAAAATAAGAGTAGTTTTACAATGTTTTTTGCATTGGGTTACTACTCTTATATTGTACCAAATAAGAATTTGTGGAGGTATAATTATGAAAAAAAACAAACGCAGAATAGTTTTTATAGCTTTGTTGTTTTTGGTTAGCATTACCATTATATTTTTCAAGTTATATACTTTTACATTTTCTAATTTTATAGTTGATGAAAACGTTATAACTGTTTTTTATCCTGAAGGTGTAGCAAATGGATATAAAGGAATTACTGTTATTAGCCCAAATGAAGACCATAGAATTTGGAAGTATAAGCTTAATAACAAAGAAATAGAAAAGATAGATAATGATTTGTCAATCGGTGTATGGCAAATGATGTCTTATGAGGAAACAAAATATACAAATGAAGTATATTTTAATGGATTTCTTTTTGATTATAAGGAGTCGGATGAAATATATTATTGTCTATATGATTTGGATGAAGGAATATACAATAATATCAACATTCAAGACACTCTTTTATTTGGTCAAGAAAATCTATTGTTTGTTTACAACAAAATAACTTCAGAATACTATTGTGTATCAAAAATTGTTCACTGATAT
>JBGVNN010000043.1:0-10372 GCA_045125595.1 Candidatus Egerieisoma sp. | reverse complement strand
TATTACTGATGCATAGCGCTGAGGCGGAGGCCGTAAAACTCTTTGCGAATACTTATTTGGCGCTTAGAGTTGCATACTTTAACGAGCTTGACACTTATGCGGCTACTAAGGGACTTGATACTAAGAGTATTATTGATGGGGTTTCGCTTGATCCACGGATTGGTAAGCATTATAATAACCCTTCGTTTGGTTATGGTGGATATTGTTTGCCAAAAGATACTAAACAGCTTCTTGCGAACTATGCTGATGTTCCCGAAAATCTTATAGAAGCTATCGTTGAAAGTAATAGAACAAGAAAAGATTTTATAGCGGACAGAGTGCTTAAAATGGCAGGCTATTATTCTGAAAACAGCCAATGGGATGCAGTTAATGAGAAAAAAGTTACTATCGGTGTTTACAGGCTTACAATGAAGAGCAATTCTGATAATTTTAGGCAAAGCTCTATACAAGGCGTCATGAAGCGAGTTAAAGCAAAAGGTGCGACGGTTATTATTTATGAGCCGACACTTGCAGATGCAGAGACATTTTTCGGCAGTCAAATCGTAAACGATTTGGAGCAATTTAAAAAACAGTGCGACTGCATTATTGCAAACAGATACGATGCTTGTCTTGATGATGTTGAGCACAAAGTTTATACAAGAGATCTTTTCAGAAGAGATTGATATTTTATATTTACAAAAATTAGCTGATTTAATTAAATATTAAAGCAAATAATAAACTCCGTCACATTTATTTTGTGAAGGAGTTTTTTTATGCGTAAAGTTTATATTTTAGAAATGTTATTTGTATTATGGCTGATTATAGTATTTTTTATAATATTTCCCATAAATGTTATAGCTGATGACCCTCAAGGAGCTTGTCCGATGGTTGCTTTTACATTTGATGATGGGCCAAATCCGGTGCATACGGCAAAACTTTTGGACGGGCTTGCCAGGAGAAATGCCAAAGCGACATTTTTTGTGCTTGGTGAGAAACTTGACTATAAATCAAAAAATTATAGCGAACAAATTGTAACACAAAACAGAGAGTTGGTTGCACGAATGGCAGCAGAAGGTCATACTGTTGCAAATCATTCCTATTCGCATTGTTGGCTAAGCAAGTCTACACCCGAAAAGGTTGCGTATGAATTAAACAAAACGAGCCAATTAATACAAGAAATTACAGGAGAAGAAGTTAAATATATGAGGCCACCCGGGGGAAGTGCGCTTACTGCTTCGTGGGTGCGGAAAATTGCGGCTCCTATGATAACTGTGTGTTGGGGATATTATGACACGCGTGATTGGGAATGCAGAAATGTAGATAAAATGGTTGATATGATAGTAGAGAACACATTTGACGGAGACATTATTTTGCTACACGACAACTATGAAACATCTGTTGAGACTGCGCTTAAAGCAATGGATATTTTGTCAGAAAAAGGATACAGATTTGTTACGGTAGATGAGCTTCTCAACAGAAATACCGGCAATGGGTGGAAACTTGATCCGGCAAGAATATATTGCACAATGAAAGAAGGAGATTATTCAAAGCTGATTAAGACGCCTTAGTATTATCTTTTGTATAAAAATTACAGCTTAGGCAAACAATAACACCGTGAGGTGTGATGCTAAATGATTCTTGAAGATACATTGTTGACGGGAAACGAATATATAAAACATGCAGCCAATGTTGCAGAAAAACATAAACAAAACAGATATGGTGCGAAGAATATTCCGAATGTCGAAAAGTGTGAAGAAGCAATATATGAGACATATAACAGAATTATGTCAAGCGGGTTGAATGAAAGTGCGCTTAAAAGTATACCTTCGGATGAATGGATTGCAGATAATTACCATATTGTGCAAGAAGCGGCAGAAAGTGTTAACAAAGAGGATTATAAGAGAAAATTACTTGCAATGTACGATGTTGCTGCGGAAATAGCGTCTCATACAGACGGCAGTATCGGAGAGAGGGAAATATTGAGCTTTGTTGCAGCATATGAAAAGGTAAGACCGTTTGAAACCGCTTCTTTGGTTTATCTTTGTCCTATGCTTCAGTTAGCTCTTATAAAAAGAATTGCGGAAATCTGCAAATTTGCTGACAAAATTTACCGGGATAGGAAATCTGCGGAGAGAATATTTAGGGAGTTTTGTCTTCATACGAAGGATAAAGACGATAAAAGTATAAGAAGCGCTTCTGTTTTATTTGATAATGAAGATATGATTTCTCCTGTTTTTGCAGAAGCAATATTAAGATTTTCTGCAGAACAGGAGCAAAATGATACTGTCAGATTGGCCCTTTCCGGAAAACTTGCGGCGAAAGGTACTACTATAGAGGAATTAATTGAAAGAGAACACAAAGCGAGAATTGCCCTTGGTGTTTCTATGGGCAATGCTATAAGAAGTTTAAGAGCGCTTCCTTCTTTAAATTGGGATAAAATAATGTCGGAGCTTTGCATTACGGAGCAGATTTTAAGAAAAGATCCTGCCGGCATTTATTCTGATATGACTTCAAAATCACGTAACGAATATCTTAGAGTTGTGGCTGTATGCGCTAAAAGAAAAGGTGTTACACCGGAGCAATATTCTCTCGAAGTGTTGGAACGTGCGGAAAAAGAGCAAAAACATGTGGGCGAGTATATTTATAATGATTATACAAAGCAGAATGATTTTGGCTCTTTTTTTATTATGTTTTTATTTACAAGTGCAATATTGGCGTTTTGTCCTGCTGTTTATACATTTAAGCTTGCAATGAAACTCTACGGAACATTCGGTTCGCTCTTAGGGGCTTTTTGTGTATTACTTATTTTGCCTGCAGTGATGAATGTTTCTTTGTCTTTAATACAAAAAATGTATATAGATAAAAAAATGCCATTCTCTTTGCCGGAAATGGATTTTAAAGGAAAATTACCTGAAAATTGTAAAATTATGATAGTTTTGCCATGCTTGTTAAATTCAAGAAAAAGAGTAGATGAAATGGTAAAACAGTTAGAGGCGGCATATTGGGCAAATCCACAAAATGGCATTTATTATACATTGTTGGCGGATTTACCGGAAAGTTCCACAAAAACTACAGAAAAAGACAGCGAAATAATCAACTATGCAAAGCAGCAAACAGAAAAATTGGGAGAGAATTTCCGTCTGTTCATAAGGGAACGCACTTATTATAAAGAAGACGACAAGTGGATTGGATTCGAGAGAAAAAGGGGTGCGCTTCTTGAACTTAACAGAGCGATAATAAACGGTGATTTGCCTAAAGTTAATTATGTACTGACGGTAGATGCGGATACGATTATACCCATAAACACTGCAATAAAGATGGCACAGATAATGCACCATCCATTAAACAGACCTCATGTTGATTATGTTAAGGGAGAGGCTATAGTTACTCGCGGCTACGGACTTTTGCAACCTGCTGTTAATCCTTCGGGACTTGATAGAGAAAATTCGACAATTTTTGAGAAAATATATTGTGAAGAAACAGGATTTGATTCATACAGATGCAAAACGTCTGATTTTTATTTTGATGTATGCCATGAGGGTATTTATACGGGCAAGGGCATGTATGATCCTTATGTTTTTAACAGTGTTCTCGACGGAAGGTTTGAAAAAAACAGTATTTTGAGTCATGATCTTTTGGAAGGATCTTTTGTACGTACGGGATTTGTTTCTGATGTGCATTTGTATGATAGCTTCCCGCGTACTTATGCGGGATATGTTAAAAGAGAACACAGATGGATTCGCGGAGATTGGCAATTGTTGCCTTTCTTGGGAAAACGATTTAAAAACGAAAAGGGTGTTTTAAAGAATAATCCTCTCAATTTTTATTCGCGATTTAAAATCGCAATGAATTTGTTAAGAAGTATTTTGCCCGTTTCTCTTTATTATCTGTTTGTTATAGGTATTATATTATTAAGAGAAGATGACTTTTTATGGCTTTTTATCGTTATAGCTACACTTTTACTCACATCCGGTGGCAAATTTGTTATGCGTATTGTAAAAACATTGTGCAATTTTGCTCTTTTACCGCACACAGCGTATTATCATATGGATGCGATAGTCAGAGCAATATACAGAACTTTTTGCAGCAGAAAAAATATGCTTGAGTGGGTCGTTTCTTCTGATGCGGAAAAGGGAGCAACTAACACGCCCGGTTATTATTCTCGGTTTATGTGGAAAAATTATTTGTCGGCGGCAACAGTCTCTCCTTTTATGTTTGGTATACCATGTTTGTTGTGGCTTGCGGGGCCTTTAAGTGTGTACTTTTTTTCTTTAAAACCTACAAAAAAGGCTACGCCTCTCACAGATATACAAGTTAAAAAATATCGAATTACCGCGAGAAAAATATGGGCTTTTTATGATGATTATGCAGTAGAAAGTGAAAATTATTTACCTCCGGACAATGTACAATTTTCACCTGTGTATTGTGTGGCTCACAGGACATCTCCTACAAACATAGGATTTTTAATTGTTTCCGTTGTTCTTGCTGAGAGTTTTGGATATATTTCAAAATGTGAAATGATATCTCGCTTGGATAAAATTGTGAATACTGTCGAAAAATTACAAAAATGGAAAGGCCACATTTTTAATTGGTATGATACTTTAACTCTTAATCCTTTAAATCCCATATATGTTTCTGCTGTAGACAGCGGAAATTTGGTCGCTTGTTTATTGGCTGCGGCAGCCATGGCTGAAGAGAAAATTTCCGTAGAAGAATCGTTAAAAGAAAAAGTCCAAAAGACAGCGCAGGGCTTACTTGATACGATTTACTGCCTCAATGAACTTGCAAGAGATGACGATAAAATAGAAACTTGGTTACTTGAGGAGTTTTTGAAGAAAGATGCTTCGGCAGAAGACGTAGAAATTAAAGAGGATTTTTTAAGGATAATATATCACTATAATAATATTGCAGAGTATGCACGTGGAGAAAAGGCCGACCCTCATTCTTATCGATGCAGTTTAAAACGTATGCTTGAATCTGCTGAGAAAAATGTGGCAGGTGAAGCAATAAATTTGCAAAACGAAACAAAAATACTTGTGGAGCGTATGAGAAAATTGGCACTAGATACAGATTTTGCCATTTTATACAATGATAAACAAAAACATATCAGAATTGGATACAACTATTCTACGGGGGAATTTTCTGAATCATACTATGATATGTTGATGTCGGAGGCAAGGCTGACTTCTTATGTTGCGATGGCAAAAGGGGATGTGGAAGCGGAACATTTTTCGTCGCTTGCCAGACGTTTTAATAATAGCGGAAAAGTTCTTTTGTCGTGGTCGGGTACTGTTTTTGAATATGTTTTACCTGAATTGTTTATGCCCTCTCCTTATGGCTCGTCGCTTAACGAAACGATTTATGAAATGTTGAAAATTCAGCAGGAAATTGCCGGCGAAAAGCCTTGGGGCGTTTCCGAATCGGGATATAACGCTCTTGATGTTAATATGAATTACAAATACAAGGCGTTTGGGTTGAAATCTCTTGCGGTAAAAAGAATGTACAATGATGATACCGTAGTTGCGCCGTATGCGAGTTTAATGGCAAGCAGCCATGTACCTCAAGATGTTTACCGTAATATGGAAAATTTAACAAAAATGGGAGCAGAAGGCAAATATGGTTTTTATGAAGCTGTTGATTTTACTCCTTCTCGTAGAGGTTTTGTTGAAAGTTTCATGTCTCATCATGTCGGAATGGCTTTTTGCGGCATTTCAAATTTGCTTTTTGACAAAATATTGGCACGCTCTTTCAGTGGGCTTGCTATGATGAGATCTGTCAGTGTTATGCTTACAGAGAAAAACAACAATACAATTGTGACCCCTAAAAGTAAAAAAACAGTTCGTGTAATTAATGAAGAAAATGAAGAGAAACAGGTGGAGCAAGCGTTTTGTATTTCCGGAGAAGATATCGAAATATTGTCAAACGGCAAATACAGTGTTGTAATGAATGCTCAAGGAAGAGGATTTTCGACATTTTGTGACATCGGTATAGATGTACACAGAGAGAACATTCCGCCTGAAGGCATGGTCTTTTATTTAAACGGCACAATGATGAAACCGGTTAAATGTACACTGCAGTCGGGTAATTTAGAATATTTATATCTATATGAGAGTGAAGAAGTTATACAAAAAATTTGTGTGGCTGCAGATGAAAATTCAGAAATACGCACTATAAAAATTACCAATAAAGGAAATATGAGGCGTTATGAAAATATAACGGTTTATTGCAGACTTATGATGGATTTTCCGGCATCCTTTAACGCGCATCCTTCATATTCAAATATGTTTATAACAACTGAAGTTTTGAAAAATGATAATAGCGGATTGTTTATAAAAGCTGTGCGACGCAAACACAAACCAACTGATCCTCATATAGAGAGCTTCTTTTTACTAAATATCCCCCTTGAAAGTAAAAATGAAATTGAATCTATAATGTATGATACAGATGTGCTATCTTTTAAAGGAAGAAACAATTCAATAGAATCGCCTGTTGTTTTTAAAGGATTGGATGCAGGGAGCGAAGTTTTGCTTGCCGGTAACACCGGTACTGTTTTCAATCCCTGCTTCGCAGTTAATATAAAGCTTTGCGTTGATCCCGGTGAAAGCAAAACGTTTTTACTTTCGATGGGGGTCTGTAGTAAAAACGGTGAAATTGATACAAAACTTGCAAATTTTGACAAATTTGCAAACGCAGAAAGATTCTTTGAACTTGCAAGAACAAGATGCTTTATTGAGAAAGAACATGTAGCTTTAAAAAAAGGTGATTTACAATATTTCAGGGGATTTGCGCCAAAATTTGTATACGGCAAGAAGTTTTATTCAGAAAATATAAAGCAAAAATTGTGGCAATTCGGTATTTCCGGAGATAATCCTATAATAACGGTTATGTTAAAAAAGATGGAAAATGCAGTGCATCTTGAAAGATTAATCAGAATGTGGTGTTTTTATAGTTTTAGAGGTATAAAACTCGACCTAATTCTGTCAATTTTTGATAATTCTGACTATTTGAGTCCTATACACGAACTTGCGGAAAGCTTGGCACAAAAGGCTATGTGGGGCTGTTTCTCGGTAAGAGGAAATATTTTTGTTGTTGCACCTAAAGACAGTGACGCAGCGCATGCGTTGATAGAAGCATCAAATGTAGTTTTGTGGTTGTGAATTTTTGCAAAAGGAAGATTTTTATGAAATTTAAAAATTTAAAATTTAACAATGGATACGGCGGTTTTGATACAGCTGCTCAAGAGTATGTCATATATAATGAAACTCCGCTTCCGTGGATTAATTGTATTTCTTCAGTTAAAGGTGAACCGTTCGGCTTTTTAATTTCCGAAAAAGGCGGTGGCTATGTTTGGCAAGGCAACAGCCGCGAAAAACCTATAACTCGATGGTACTGCGACCCTGCCGACGACCCCACTGACGAGCGCGTTTTAATAACTGTACACGCTTTAAGTGAAACGTTCTCTTTTTCTCCATTCGGAAAATGTGTCGCTCGCCATGGTTTTGGGTATACGATTTTTGAAGGCTCAAATGAAATCCTCTCTTGGAAAATTTATACATTTGTTCCAATCGGTACACCTTTAAAAATAACCCTCCTCGAAGTGAACTCTTTGTGTGATACAGAAATTTCTGTTGACTATTCAGTCGACACTCCCTATGAGCACAGCTTATATTTAACTAAAGACTCAGACCATAAAAAAGTAAAAAAGGATAATTCTTACAAATTTGTAATGCTTTTGGGAAAAAAAGAATCTTCGTTTGGCATGTATACACAAATACGCGTCTGTGAAGATGCTTTTGAAGAAGTGAAAAATTATTGGCAGGAATATCTTGGCAGAATTAAAATCAACACGCCGGACGAAAGCCTTGATGTAATAATGAATGGTTGGCTCCAATATCAAACAGTCAGCTGCCGCTTGAATGGGCGCACCGCCTTTTACCAATGCGGCGGTGCGTATGGTTTCCGTGACCAATTGCAGGATTGTTTGGCAATTTTGTATACAGATCCTCAAAATGTAAGGGAAAGGATTTTGCTTCATGCCTCAAGGCAATATGAAGAAGGCGATGTACAGCACTGGTGGCATCCACCCCAAAATGCCGGAATACGCAGTCGCTACAGTGATGATTTACTGTGGCTTGTTTATATTACTTTTAAATATATTGAAGCTACCGGCGATACCGGTATATTGAATGTCCAAGTGCCCTTTATAAAAAGCAGCCCCTTAGATTTTAATGAAATAGACCGCTATGAAAAGCCTGAAATTTCGTCCAAAAAGGACAGTCTATACAACCATTGTCTATTGGCATGCAAATATGCACAGCAATATGGAGAACACGGAATTCCTCTCATGCGAGGCGGGGATTGGAATGACGGCATGAATCGTGTGGGTCTCAAAGGTAAAGGTGAAAGCGTCTGGCTTGGATGGTTTCTGTGTGCTTGCCTTAAATTAATGGGTAAAGGTTCTCTGAATCGTGAGGCGGAAAAAATCTCTGCTGCCATCGAAAAGCATGCTTGGGATGGCAGCTGGTACGTTCGTGCTTTTTGCGATAATGGTAAAGTTCTTGGGAGTTCGCATCTGGCGGAATGCATGATTGACTCAATTGCACAATCATGGGCTGTTTTAAGTGGCTTTGGTGATATTTCAAGATGCAAAAAGGCGCTTTTGTCTGCGGAGCGTTTTCTTGCTGATTACGAAAATGGCATAGTAAAGCTGCTGACACCGCCATTTTCCGAAGAATCAATAGAGGAAGTGGGATACATCGCATCATACCCGCCCGGAGTGCGCGAAAACGGAGCGCAGTACACACATGCTGCGGTGTGGCTCGCCAAAGCATTTTTTAAAATGGGTCGCCGCAGTACCGATGGTGCTGATTTTTCGGAAAGGGGCAGAAAAATCATTGATGTCATAAATCCTGTTAACCACACGCGCACGGCATTGGAGGTTTCCAGATATAAAACCGAGCCCTATGTTGTGGCCGCAGATGTGTACAGTGATTCAAATATCGGCCGAGGCGGCTGGAGCTGGTACACCGGCTCGGCCTCGTGGCTATATAATACTATATTGGAAGATATTTTAGGGTTTACTGTGAAAAATTGTATCAGCGGCAAAGCCGAGATTGTTTTGAACCCCAGTATCCCAACTGAGTGGAATGAATATTCTATCAAGTATAAATATAAATCGAGCATATATTTTATAACTATTAATAAAAAAGCTCGTTTTCCCAAAACCATCAGTTTGATTGATGACGGCAAAGAACATGATATCTTAATAAATAAATGAAATAGGCTGGCCGGGTTGGGCTAAAAAATGGGGAGGTCTTTGTTAATGAACTCTTCCCCGTTTTTACTTTTAGCCAGGCCAAAAAGTAAAAAGTAGATATAACTTATAGAGAAAAATAAGCATTTTTACTTTTATCGGGGGATAAAGTAAAAATGCGATTAGCGATTCGTGTTTTGCTTGATTAAAGATAGGGTGATATGGCAAATTTTGGATATTGTTGGAAATTGTTTTTGGTAAAATATGGATAATTTTAAATAAAAAAAATATTTTTAAAAAATAAAAAATACTATTGACGAACTGGTGTGCGGGTGGTATTATGTTGAGACCTTGACAATTTAATCGAAAAAGGAGGAATGTGCGTGCAATTTTCCGACCGAAAAAGAACAAAAACAGAGGTGTGGAAATACGGGTGTATATTGTACAGATTGCAGCAGATAGATTTAAGTAAGTTTGAAAAAGGAAATATAATAGTGAAGCATTCGCATCAAAAGAGAATTTTGGCGGATGGTAGTGAGAGAATTTATACATATCATTATGAAAATATAGATGTTTTTGGCAAGGGGCAGTTTCACTTGCCGGTGAGGGGAGATAAGAGGCATAATCCTGATGACCCGAAGTGGAAGATTCGGGATGGGATTATGTACAGAAATGAGATTGAGAGAAGGATAAACAATGCGACAGCACAGTTGGAGAGTGCTGTTTGTGAACTTAATTCGTATAAAAAGAGTACGGAAAAGCTTGAAACCGTAGCTGAGGTGTTGGCTAAGGTTGGCACGGCTATGGAGAATTGGGATCGGTGTGAGAAAGATAAGAGAGAGGATGCGAAGAAAAGGAATTACGGATATGGAGCCTTGTATGAGATTGATGGGCTGATTGTGACAGATTTGGGAGAAGAAGTTAGGTCGAAAAATGAGTGCCTTTTTGCAAATAAATTGAGAGAAATGGGAATTCCGTACTTGTATGAAATGAGTATAGGTGGAGGGGTTTTGCCGGATTTTACAATGTTTATAGATGATAAAGTGTATTTCGTAGAGCTGTTAGGTAAGATGAATGATGAAAAGTACAGAGAAAATTTGCAAATAAAGATAAAAAAATATGAAGAAATGGGAATTTATG
>JBGVNN010000042.1:0-3713 GCA_045125595.1 Candidatus Egerieisoma sp. | reverse complement strand
GATTTCCTCCCCTGTCATAAGTGTAATTATACGTAATGCCCTGTCTCTCATTATCCTCTCGTACCAGCTGATTTTGGCTGTCATATTGATAATATGTGTTATATGTGACACTTGTATTACCTGCATACTCTTGTATGTGAGCAACATTGCCCATTGCATCATATTCATAGCGGTATTCTGTACCGTCAGGCAGTGTAACCTTTGCAATTTGCGAGGTTGTTTGAGTGTCGGAAATATCTCGGTAGGTATATACGGTGCGTTTAGCGTTTGTTGCTACAAAAAGATCAGCCTGTGCAGGCTACGGAAATACACCGCAAAGATGGCATTGGTTTTAGACCTGCTTTAATAGGTTTTGCGAATAATTAATTTTACCTTACGCATAATTATCTCTTTTTCCGTCTTTGTATGGGAAGGAAACAGCGAAACGTAAAGTATTATCACTATTACCGTTGCAATAATCACTATCTCAATCCCGACAAATGCCCAAAGCCGCACCAAATTTCCTATACGATGTTATACAAAAACATTTTGGAACGAATACAGCAGATTAGCAAGGCGATAGAAAACGACGAGGAATTCTACACTCTTGTGCAGATTAAAACCGCCGACAATCTGCCACCCGATTCCGCTTTGAAAGAAAAGTATTCTATTGAAAAACGGATAGCATAATTGTCCGGTAAAGTACGAAAACTGTTTGACGGTCACGCTAACGGTGTTATTGATGGCCGGAATTATGAAATGCTGATGAAAGATATTCAGTCAGAACAAGAAGAATTAGAGCAAAATCTTTCATCCTTGCAATCTAAAATTTCACAGCAAGATAATGCCGAAATATCTGTTGAGCAATTCAAGGAAGCCGTCAAGGAGTGCCTTAATGTTACGGAGTTAACACCGTCTATTCTAAACAAGCTGATTTCAAAAATTGAAATCGGTTGTTTAGAAACAGTTGATGGTGAAAAACAGCAAGTGGTTAGCGTGGAATGGCGTTTTCAGATAGATGTGTTTTAGTAAACAACCTATCTGAAAACGAAAAAACACATTAAAAGAACTTTTTACGCAAAATGTAGGTTATAATCAAAATTATTAAACATACAAACATAAATAGCCAAATACGCTCAAAACTCCACGGAATTTTTAATTTTTGGAGTATTTTTTCGTAGTTTGCCGGCCCAAACAATTCGTATATTATTCCACTTGCCCCAAACAACAAGACTAAAACAAAAGAAATTATATTTATTATTAATAAGATAATATTTAGAAATTCTCTCACTTTAATGTGTACCCCCTTTGCTCTGCTCTTTGTACAGGATCATCACTAAAGATAGATATTGTTGTCTTACACCACGCATAAGCAGCAAATGCATATGGTACAACTTTTCCACCTGTCGCTGACAAAGTGGACCTTAAAGCTATATTTTCGTCAAATATTCCAGAAACCTGTTGATTTAATATATGATTAAATCCGATGCTTCCTGCTTTTGTAAAAGGTGTTATTCCTATAATCTGCAATCCGTTATCAAAAAGAGATTCTGTAACATCAACAGCCACTTGTCCGTTACTCTTTTGTGTATTGCTTCCTCTACCACCAGGACTATTTCCGCTATTGGTATTAGTGTTACCGCTGGTTTTTCCACCAGTATTCTGTGAGGTGTTTTTACTCTTTTTGACCTGTAAAACTGCCACTTCTGTTGCTCTTGCAGCTATTGTGACTGCTGCCGAGATTGCTGCTACACCTGCAACAGAATTATACCACTATCAACAATCTGCTGAAACGAACCTGTTTTTCTCA
This sequence comes from Candidatus Egerieisoma sp., assembly GCA_045125595.1. Classification (GTDB taxonomy): domain Bacteria; phylum Bacillota; class Clostridia; order UBA1212; family UBA1255; genus Egerieisoma. Next base: position 1,924 of record JBGVNN010000042.1, on the reverse strand, counting down.
TAAATACTTTTTAAGCGTTTTTTGCTCAACTCTCAAAAAATCACTATCCCACTTATTTCGATAATACTTCACAAATGTTTTCCAAAATGATTTTGGAATTGTAAAATTATTATCTGCAATAATTTCTGGCAAGCAGTGAAAACTATCAACTAAATCATATGCTTTGTCGAATTCCTCTTGGTTTAACTCACAAATTAAACTTCGAAACAATTTTATAAGCAGAACATAAATTTCGGCTTTATTTAACATCTGATGATTGACGTAAACATTAGTATGATATGTAAAGAACCAATTTTCATAGTCAAGTCCCTCAATAGACGAAATGGCTTTTCGTATTTGATTGTCCTCCGTACTTTTTTCTGCTTCAAGAACTTTTATCATTTGAGATAGAATTTGAGGATTAACTTTTTCGCGAATGTTATTGCGTATTATAATCAAGGCAAATGTTATGTCATATAAATCATTTTTGTTTATCATATTTCCTCCAAATCATTTATAAGGCTCCACAAAAACATCAACTGCTCGACCATTCATAATGGCATCTGCCACTCGATGATGTCCATCTTGTATTATTCCCGTTCGTCCTACTCTAACTGCTTGATCTCCACCATACTTTACGGCATTAGCCATCCTTTGCGGATTTAATATTGCCAAATCTTTTTGAGGTATTAAAGTATTAGGATCTACACCTTGTTGGATACCCGTTTTTCCAGGTTCAAATGGTTTTCCGGGATTCACAGATGTTTTTGATGCAATTTTTTGAGATGTTGTTGTAATAGTATTTGAAATTTCATTTACTGCTTGTTGTAGGTTGTTTGCTACATAAGTTGCACCAGCTCCTAATCCACCAGTTGCAACAGCCGAAACTAATTGTCCTGTTCCAATCGCAACTTGTGTAGTTGTAGCTATAACAGAACCAGCAAATACAGCACTTGCTACAGCACCTAAACCTGCTCCAGCCAGGCCACCAACTGCTGCGCCAACAAGTGCACCCTTCAAAACGCTTTTCCCTGCTTTTGCAGCTTTTACTCCTCCTACAACTGCTCCAAAAACCGCACCAACGGCCGCAGTAATTGCGAAGAAGGGAAGATCGCCCGTTTCATCCGTCATGTTTACCGGATTATTAAGGCAATAGGCAAACATATTGTTTCCTAGAACAGATTCTTGGTTGAGTAAGGAGTCCGCATTAATCCACCTACCGATTTCAGGATCATAATAACGGCTATTGCAGTAATAGAACCCTGTCTCATTATCATAGTAATAACCACGGTATCGTATCGGATTATGATATCCTACATTTGTTAAAGATGTATCATTGGTTACATCCTGTCCGCTACCATTGTAAATCCCTACAAGCTTGCCCCACGCGTCATAAACATATCGGTACTCAACTGCTCCTGACGAGTTCATAATTGCTGTAACATCGCCCTGTGCATTAAACAAGTAGTAATAGTTTTGTCCGTTATATGTCATTCCTATCCTTGTACCGCTTTCATCAAACAAATACAGGATATTAACACCGTTTGAACAAGACTCTGCTACAATGGCATTGTCAACTATATAATACACCGTTTTTACGCCGTTAACAACCTTTTCTGTACGGATGCCATCAGAGTTGTATTTATACGTTGCCGATGTACCACTTTTTTGCATTCCTGCAAGCTTGCGTCCCGACTGCCAAGTAAACTCCATGCCGTTTCTGTAAGTAAGCGGATTGCCTACACCGTCATACGTAATGGATTCACCGTTATACCCTGTAAGCTGGTCTTTCCAAGTTGCTGTTGCACCACCGTATGTGTACTCACACTGCTGATTCGGAGTTGAAGGAAGATTGCCCGTTGTATAACTGTAGCACTTCTTTTGTAAAAGATTTCCTCCCCTGTCATAAGTGTAATTATACGTAATGCCCTGTCTCTCATTATCC
>JBGVNN010000041.1:0-113839 GCA_045125595.1 Candidatus Egerieisoma sp. | reverse complement strand
GACGAATTCAAAGTCCACGTTAAATCAACAGTCATTTGTTTCAATCCACGCACCTCATGCGAGGTGCGACAGAGGTAGAGAGGCTTTTGCAGACAGGGCAAATGTTTCAATCCACGCACCTCATGCGAGGTGCGACATAATGAGTGTATCGGTAAATATGAGCTTGTTGACGGTTTCAATCCACGCACCTCATGCGAGGTGCGACTGAGCTATATTCATCAGGCTTTGTAGCCTTTCTTGGTTTCAATCCACGCACCTCATGCGAGGTGCGACCACCGCTTCCGTTGAAGTCATTAATGTCCAAAATGTTTCAATCCACGCACCTCATGCGAGGTGCGACAGCAAACCTGAGTAAAGAGCCTCCTCGCTAATGGTTTCAATCCACGCACCTCATGCGAGGTGCGACGCTTTCTATCGCTGTAATAATTGGATATTAAAGGTTTCAATCCACGCACCTCATGCGAGGTGCGACACGGCTGTTATCTGAACACCATTGTCCCATTTGGGTTTCAATCCACGCACCTCATGCGAAGTGCGACTTACTCATCATATGCACCTGCTTTACTTTTATTGCGTTTCAATCCACGCACCTCATGCGAGGTGCGACCCCGAAAGGGAGTACACCCAAGTGGGTGGAAGTGCGTTTCAATCCACGCACCTCATGCGAGGTGCGACTTGCCTCTCCTGTACCTGTTGCAAGAAATTCAAAAAGTTTCAATCCACGCACCTCATGCGAGGTGCGACTTTGAGAAAGTAAAATTTGTTCTCTATTCTGAAAGTTTCAATCCACGCACCTCATGCGAGGTGCGACTGGGAAAGCCAAACGAGGATTATTGATATCTTTAAGTTTCAATCCACGCACCTCATGCGAGGTGCGACCGTCAACAGCTTATTGCAGATTCGTCATTGATGGTTTCAATCCACGCACCTCATGCGAGGTGCGACCTCATTGCCTCAATTAACGCTTGTTTAATAGTGGCGTTTCAATCCACGCACCTCATGCGAGGTGCGACTTATCCTTTATTTCTTATGCTTTCTATTCGCATGTTTCAATCCACGCACCTCATGCGAGGTGCGACTCAAATTGAAGTCGCAACAACATAAGAAATGAAGGTTTCAATCCACGCACCTCATGCGAGGTGCGACTCACCGGCACCGTCACCGACAAATTCAGTATCAAGTTTCAATCCACGCACCTCATGCGAGGTGCGACACGAGCTACAGCGCTGAATTTGAGATATTGTTCAGGTTTCAATCCACGCACCTCATGCGAGGTGCGACCCTATATTTTGTATAATATAGAATACACATCACAAGAGGTGGACATATATAAAAAAAATTTACTTTTTTATATCTAATGATAGTTTTTTTTAAAAAAATCTATCGCGAACCAACTATCTTTTTAAAATCACTCTTGGTTCGCTCTAAATAATCAATACACCTTCACTATTATATCCAGGATTAGATCCAATATGTTCTATTTTCTTTTCCCATTTATCCCCTAGATAATAGAAACGCAAACTATCCGTTCCCTTGTCAATTAATTTTGTAAGTCGTTCTTTGAGCAGCACAAACTTTCCGTAATCTATATTTACTTCAAAAACCGAATTTTGCACCCTTTGCCCATAATTTACACACTCTTTAGCAACTCGTCGCAGGCGTGTTTTTCCAGCTTTGTCTGTAGTGTTGACATCGTAAGCAATAATAACAAACAAAACATCACCCCCATACAATAGGATGATACTCATTGTTTTCTCCTCGAACATATTTTGACATCAAAGTAGCTTGCACATAAGGGAAAAGCCCTATGGCAACCTTCTCTTTTAAAAACGGATGAAGTTTAATATCTTTCTTCTTATTTTGCCATGCTGTAATTACCTTTTTTCGCCCATTATCATTTAAAAGAACTGCACCACTTATTTGCACATCAAAGTCATTAGCTTGTATAGTTTGCAAATTAATAAGAGTTATAGTAAGCCTTTCAATCATTGCCCTAAATTCTTCCATCATATCACATGCTAAAGAGACCCGCCCGGGACGTAATGTATGAAATACTCCTATATAAGGATCTAATCCCACACATTCAAGCGCAGAGGCAATATCATTAGTACAAACTGTATACAAAAAAGACAATATAGCGTTTACTCGATCAAGCGGAGGTCTTTTACTTCGATCAATCATAAAGAAATCTTCTTTTTGCTTTGTTATCAAGCGATTGAATACATTAAAATATGCCTTTGCACTTTGACCTTCAATCCCTCGCAAAACATCAAAATCACTTTCATTACTAATTTTTTCAATGTTTCTTTGTAAACTATCTAATGTGTGTGATATAAACGCATCGTTATCTATTTGAGGATTATCTCTTCTGCTTCTAAGAATCAAATTCCGTGTATTTTTTAGTTTGTTTGCAATAATTATGCGAACTAATGCCAAACGTGTATTAGTGTCTTCAAATATACGAATTTGTTCTTTTCTTAAAAAAACATTTCCTTTTGTAGGTCCTGTTACTCGTGCGAGAAATCTGCCAAAGGGTGAAACAAAGCAAAGGCCAACTTGCTCACTTGCACATTTACCCATAAGAGCAGGACTGCATCCCATATAATTCATACAAACAACACTCTCTAAATTTGAAAACGGGAGTCGAATAGATTCCTTACCATCAATACTCAAAACGAGATTTTCGCCATCTAAAGAAAGATATCCATCTTCTTTAGTAATGTACAATGTGTTCAAAAGTTTTCTCATATGTTACTCCTTTTAGGTGGCAGGCATATATCTCTCATAGAACACCCACTACAGTATTGTCCTTCTTTGATAGGAGGGATTATACCTGTTCTTTTTATTTCTCGAACGCAATTTAACGTTTCCTCAAGAAAAATATAATCATCTTTGCAGAATGTCACTTTTTCACGTTTGCGTATATCATTATAGTAAAAATATGTTTGACAATCACACCCAAAAACAGAATCTACACAAATTTTTTGTCCCAAAAGCTGCATGTATTCATCTTTTCGTATTACTCCGTTTTTAGGCGCACTTACCTTATATTCGATTATGCTTACAATATAGCTTCCTTTGTATGAAGGAATATATGTTCCGTTTTTGCATTTTTCAAATTCCAAGCTGTCCAGAATGCCAAAAAGTCCCCATTCATCGTTAAAAACTCTAACAGAACGTTCCTGCAAAACACCTTTTGAAGAAGAAAATGCACCTTCACAAACACGTTTGTGTGCTAAATCCCCTTTATTTACAAACACGTTTTCTGCCCATGAACAATTATTCTCCATTAATCCAAAACGATGTGGACAGTACAGATAATGTTGTATCGAACGTAAATCTACTGTTTCATCAAAGTTTTTCAATGAGCTCAACGCCTTCCGGCATATCTCCGATTGTTATATTATAATCTGTAAATTTGCGAGGAATTTCGACATCTTCATTTTTTGTTACAACAATCCTATCAAATAATACATGCGATGGCGCATTACCAAGCATTGTTTCGTGTTTGAATACATACAATTTTCTTAGACAAAGCTTACCGCGAGCTGCACTATGATCAAACTCAAACATATTCATAATGGACTCCCAAAGCAGATCAAGGTCTTCTTCAGAAAATTGTGTTTTTCTTGCCAAGAAAGCTGACACATAACCCTCTGCACGATATAAACCATATGGGATAAATGTTTTTTTACCCATTTCTGTCTTTTTACCCATTTTGTCATCATTACCCAACATATCCTCTTTCCTTGTAACAGCCTGACGAGTAATTGTAATTTCTTGCGGTAATACAGGATCAATGCTTCGAGCAAAATTAATTTGTACCGGGCCGCGAACTATGCCACACGGATCATTTCCAGTATTCATAACAGCACCAAACGCTCGCACATCATAATAATTCAAACAAATATAATCTTTTGCCTTCTCAACAGAGATATTGTTTTTACCTTTTTCATTTATTTTCAATCCGCAAGCTTGATATGCTTCGGTAAATTTAATATTCAAAGCTTTGTCTGTTTTTACAAGAATATTTTTCCCTGGTTCGCCTTCATAAACATCGTTTATGTAATTACGCACCTTACGTTTTAAACAAACATCGGTAACTATTCCATATCCAGTTTCTGCATCAATTCGGGGCATGTTACCCGAGTCAGGATCTCCGTTCGGATTTCCGTTTTCCACATCAAAAATCATTATAAATTCGTATCTGTTATTAAGTTGTTCCATTATTCATCTTCTCCTTCTGTTTTATTATTAGATGCAAATAAATTTTGTTTTTGCTGATAATAGCCAAGTATAAAATCTCCCTGTTTTTGCACAGAAAGCGCTGTAGGGAAATTAACTATTTCCGACATAATTTCTTGCAATAATTTATCATAATAGATTGCTTGACCCTTATCCATTTTAGCAAGATGAGACTGTGCAAGTTTAACAAGTCTTATAAAGACTAAATCGGGGGTTGCACAAGCAGAGGCAAAAAATTTATCCTTAATTGTAGAATTTATGTCGTGAAGTGCTACCTTTTGTATTTTTTCCAAAACAGCAAAAAGCCTACCGCAACGAAAGGCATCGGTTTGATTTTTAGATTCTATCATATACTCACCTCCTTTATAATATCCTGTTCGAACAAGATGAGCCTTAATTATTCTTGCTCTCCTAGAATTAACTGATTTAAAAAACTTTTTATCATCATCTTGGTCTGTTTTCACACGACGTACTACGGTTTGCAAAAGATAGTCGGGATATGGTCGATTTTTTAAAATTGCAATAAGTATTTTTGCCGACAAATCAGGAGAAATTGAATCTTTTTCTGACTTCGGTGATTTCAGCTCATGTAAAATCTGTCGAATTGTCATTTGCTTATCATTTTCACAAATACGCATATCTTCTTGATGTTTTTTTATACGCGACATAATGCTACCAAAACTATCTTTTTCAAAAAATTTAATTGCAAGACGGCTGTTATTAGGTTTGACTCCTAAAATACAAAACTCCACATTGTCATCGGTTTCCTTTTTAACGTCATTTATACTTCCTTTAGATATATCGTTGACTGTTTCTTCTATTTGCTCATCAGCGTCCCAAAGCTCACAAAGAAAATCATCAAGATACTGTATCTCTTTATCTTTTGTGTTTGTCCAAAACAAAAATGTCATATCATCAATAACTCTATTATGTGATTTAGACGACGAAAGGTAATTAAAAACCTTAGTGTATTTTTCCATAACCGCAGTAGATACAAAGCTATTAAAGGATTGTTCTTTTCCATAAGAGCAAGAAGCCGACTCATTAAAACAAATGAGATTGCTGCCCGTTGAATTTCCCCCTGCAATACCCGTTAGTTTGTTGTGTATACGCGCAATCGGCGCCATCTCTCCACTGATAGAGCATTGAGCTATCACAGCGTCTTTTTCTGAAGAAACACCACGAGTTTGCCAATACTTTTCCCATTTATCTTTAACAAGGGGATCTTCATGTATCGCTTTTGTTCTGCCCTCCGAGCCTTCAACCACTATAATAAACTTTGCCCCAGCATATAGTTTTCCAAGTGATTTTAGTATTGGATTATTAAGCTCTTTCTCTGGGTTCCAATTTTCAAGAAATGCTTTATATGCGTCAATAACATCCGAACTCAAATCGCGCAAAAAATCTATATTTTTCTCTTTACTCTTATTAAAAGCCGAAAGGGAATTTTTAGTAATATGCAATTTTTTTGTTTCTTTATCCCATTCAAATCCGAAAATATATTTTTCTCTGCACTCTATTGTTTCAGCTGATATTCCTGATACTGAATATCTAAAAGGGAAAATCTCATCGTTCCCGATATTTTTTTCTTTTTTACCAATAACTTCAGTATAAGTATTGGGCAAAATATCTTTCAATTTACCTTCTTTTGAAAGAACTATTTTATTAGCCACATTACAAACTTTAGAGTATCCTTCTGGTACAAATCCACTATCGGGCTGATTTATAAGACAATCATAATACGCAACTAATTCTTTTAGCATTTCAAACTCACCTCTGCCCATTTTTTTACATCTATTACTCCTTTTTCTACACGAGGTCTGTAGAAACGTGGTACAGCACTATCTAATGCTTTACCATTTTTATCTTTGTCATATTGCAAGTCATAAAGCATATACCCCAAATCCGCATTATAATCAAGAGTACATTCATGCAAGCATTCAACCCACTCAATTCTTGCAGGGAATTCTCGACAACCCAAAAAAGGTTGAGAGAAAAATTGTCCTTTTTTTAATCTACGCGATAAAATAGCATATACTTTATTCTCCGATTGTTCCCCGTTTTGTTCTTTAGTTATTTCAAAATGCGCTGAAACACCATAGTAAACATCTTTCAAGATTAAAGAAGCACGTTGGCTTCTCCTTTCCTTATTAGTGTATATACTCAAATCTCTTGTTTTATTCAACATCATATTTTCAACTGATTTCAAAGGAAGTTTATCTTTCACCTCGTTACGTCTTACATTTATAAAGTTCACAGGATTATAAATACGAATCTCATCAATTACATATTTTACTCCCGGATGCCAATAAACTGACGTAATTAATCCCACAAGTGCAGATGGTGTTGGCACATCATAACTTACACGTTCAGCAGCAAATTCCGGACGTGTAAACAATGCATAATCACCTTTTACAATAAAATTAAATCCAAAAGCCATTTTCTTTTCTCCTTTCAAAAAATATAATCTGAGATATCTTCAAAACATATTCCTGTTTCTTTATTGTAATAGTTCTCATTCGCAAGGCATTCTATGCCTTCCCGAGTTTGAATAACACCAGCCTCCATAAGCTTCTCCCACTCATAATGCCGGATAGATATAGTATATTTTTGTAATTTTCTCCTTATCAACCTTCCGGAAGCAGCATATTTCAACTCGTTAAATATATCTTCTATTTCCTTTTTATTGCTCTTATCTATTATCAAAAGCGTATGGTTATATTCATTTATTAGTTTAAAGTCCTTAGCATATCCTGCAAAATTAAAGTGAGAAAGACCTTTATCTTCATGACTACGAAAGATTCTGTCTGTATTAAAGATTCTTGCTTGTTTAGAATACTCTGTGTATAACCCTTCTGTTTCAGGTTTTGCATACAAAAAATCATTCTTTTGCATCTCTTCTTTTTCTATTTCGTACAATTTATTAAAGTAAAAACTAATTGCATCAGCTGACGCAACATTATCAAAATACTCAAAAGCCTCTCGTGTAGAGTACTTTTTGTTTTTACCATGTATGGTATAATCCTCAAACTCAAAAGAATATGTCCTACATTCATTAGGATTCCTTTCACCATTTCTGTTACAACGACCAGACGTTTGCAATAGACTGTCCAATCCTGATAATTCACGAAAAACCATTTCAAAATCCAAATCCACACCTGCTTCTATCAGCGAAGTAGAAAAAAGGCAAAAACGCTCATCCGATTCAATAGATTTTTTTACTTCATCGATAACCCTATCTCTATCAAAATGATTCATATATGTAGAAAGATGATACTTCTTTATAGGACACTTTTCATAAAGTTCCTTTGCTGTTTTACGCTTATTTACAACCACAAGCGCATTTTGGGCTGCTAAAGCTTTTTCCAAAATAAGTTCTTCGCTTACTTTACCAAGATTCTCTATCTTGCATCTTTCAAAGGCCTTAAAGCATGCAGTATCATTAATTAAATTACACGTTTTCAAACCGCCACATTTAAATTGTTCAAGCCATTTATCAAAGTCGGGCATTGTGGCTGTCAAAAATACAGCCTCACACCCATATTTCATTGTAAGAATTTTTATAGATTCTAAACATGGTTGAAAAAAACCTTTTGGTAACATATGAATCTCATCAAAAACGATAATACTATCTGCAATATTATGTAATTTTCGCAATTTACTTGTCTTATTACTGTATATAGATTCAAAAAACTGCACATTGGTTGTAACAATAATCGAAGAATCCCAGTTTTCTGTTGAACGGCGCATTTTTTCAGATGTTGATTCGTCTTCATAAACTTCATAATCAAAATTACAATGGTGTTCTAAAACAAAATCATTGCCAAATATATTTTTGAATACTTTCGCATTTTGGTCGATAATGCTTGTGTAAGGAATAACGTATATTATTCTATTTTTTCCTGTACGAATGGCTCTTTCTAAAGCAAAACTCATGCTCGAAAGAGTTTTCCCACTACCCGTAGGCATATTCATATAATATACATTAGCATCATCTTGAATGTGAGACAAAATTTGATTGCCCAGTCCTTTTCGTGCTTCAAGTATTTCTTGAGCCAATTTATCTTTAGCAGAAGATTTATTTTGAAGTACATTTAAATAATCTTTTAGTTTTTTTAAGGCTTCGCAAAAATCCGTTTTTATACCTCTTTCTTTCGTTTCTTTGCTGCAAAATGCCTCAGTATCCAGAAAATCAGCATCAACGAGACAAGAAAACATCACTCGTATCCAAAAAGCGTACTCTTTCCAAGCTATTTCCCCTTTTTTTGAAACAGCATTCTTATATGGTTTTATCTCTTTTGAAAGTATAGGGATATTAAGTTCTTCCTTATACGATTCATAATTCCCTATTTCTCCTTTTAAAAGTTTTTGAAGCGTACCTCTATCTTGAATACCCGCATGATGACCTGCTATTATATAGGCTGCAGCATCAGGCAAATTGTATTTAGAAAATTCTTTTGCACCACAAATAGCATGAGGAATGGATACTTTTTCCCCGCGTATTCTGCGTTGAAATGCGGGCTGATATTTCCCTATATCATGTAATAAAGATATAGCTTTTGCGAAATCTTGCTCGCACCATTTGTTAGAAAACTCACTTACCAATTGCGCAACACCCTCCGCGTGCGCTTTAATTGTTTGATATTCTTTTGAGTCTTTTTTTTCGCGGCTATGTGCATAAAAATTTTTATCAGTCATTTTTAATCCCTACTTTTGCATTCATTTTTTCAGAAAGATGATTGATTTTAGATTTACATTTTTCAATCATATCTTTCGGGGAAATGATTGTGATATTTCCCTCAAATTGAAATAACCATCCCCAAAAAGTAGGGCTTTCTTGTATTTTAACCGTAGCAACATATTGATTTTCATCAATTGTTTTTATTTTGGTATCTTCTCCAAACGTATCATAAATGCTTCCCATTCTTAACTTATCGAAACTAAGTGTTACTTTTCTAGATTCTCCTTCATACATTCTAAATGATTCAGATACATAGGACTCTGCTTTTGAACGCATAGATAAAGCCGAACAGCTTATGTTTTCATCAAGAACATTCATGCACTTCATTTTGTCAATTCTATATGTTTTTAACTTATTCTGAGATATATCATAAGATATCATATAATAGTTATCATCGTTAAGTTTCATTGATAATGGTTCGCAAATATAAAACTCACCTTTTTTTCTGTATGCAATGTCACCTTTTTCATCAATATCGAAATATTGAAAGGCAACTTTTTTGCGATTTTGAATTGCTTTTTCCAATAAATCTATATTGTAATAAACAGATTCATTTGTATGCTTTATTGTATTAAAATGAGATACACTTCCTTTTAAAATTTTGGCACAATGAGTGCCGCCGAGCATAGAAATTTTTTCTATAAGCTTGTCAGTTTTTTTATTTGTAATAAAATTAGCTGATTGAACAGCATCAATTAAAAATTTGATTTCAGGAATATCAAAGCTTCTATCATTTACATAATAAGCTTTTTCATGTCCTACCATTTTCTCCAGAACTTCGTATCCGAATTCATTCAGCGTTTTTATATCTTTTGTTAATGTTCTTCTATCACACAAAATGTTGAATTCGTTCAATTTTCTACAAATATTACTAGCTGTTATAGGGTGTGCATCGTCGCTTTCATGTTGTAATAATTCAAATAATTTTAGGAGCTTAATTTTATTTGCATTTTCCACGATATAATCTCTCCGTTCATTTGTTATATATATTTTATTGTATATTCGAAATAAAGTAAATACAAAAGAGTAACTTTTTCGTTACTCTTTTGTATGTTAACGTATAAAAATAGCAAAACAGCATATATTACAAATAAAACACGTCGAAACTACTATTAAAAAGAATCTTTTTTTATCATTGCATATTTTTCGCAATTACATTCCTCTATGATTAATTTCTCAACAACTCCTCTAATACATTATTTATCACTTATTACGACAAGTGTGAAAATTATTTGCTATTACTTGCAAAAAACTTTTCAACTTCAGAAATACCAACATAACCCTCTTCTTTAGCAGAAGACTCGCCTTTATCAAGCTCACTCAACAATTCGATTATCGCTTGTTCTCTTTCAAAATCATCTGTTTGAGATTTCATATTTACAGTCTCGTTGTATCAAACACAGCATGCTCTTCCATGCATGTGATAAATTCTGCGTTCATGTCTTCAATCCATTTGCGAACCTCGAAGATTTGCCACGGGCCTGTGCCGGGTTCCCAACCACCGGGTGTGTTTGTCCACAGCCAATCGGGTGTTGGCCAGAATGTATATTTTGCTTTTATTGCTTCGTAAACAGGGAGCTCTACGCCGCTCTGTCCGTGGTGTGCCATTTGTACAGCATCCGCCTTGAGCATTTCCGGAGCATCCTTGTAAAACTCTAAAAGTTCTCTGCCGCCGTAAATGTACAAGTCGCCCAAAACAATAAAGCTAAACTCGGTGCCGTCATCTTTTTTCTCTGTGAGACGATAAACTACAGACAAATCATTTATTGCCGCAGGGTTCATTTCGGGATTTACAACACGAAGAACATCGACTGTTACATTGTCAACTTGGAATTTATCACCTTTATTAACAACAATTGTATTATAAAAAGGATTTGCCATAACTTTATTAATATCTTCAATGTCTTTAAGCATCGAAGCGTCATCAGTTGTTTCAAAATTTGCGGGTGTGGGGCTGTAGCAAACTGAGCCAACCTTAATGCTTGTATCTTTGTTTTCGCTAAGCTCAATCAATGTGTCGTGATGGTCGTGGTGAGGATGTGTCAAAAGCCAAAGGTCGATTTCTCCACCGTTTGCTTCTTTTACAAGTCTTTTAAATTCTTCGGCATCACCGCGTGTACCGCCGTCAACAGCAATTATTTTGTTGTTTTTGGTTACAAAAATAAGTCCCATCATTTGTGAGTCTGTTGTATTGTGCATAAGTATAATTTTCATATGTATAACTCCCATTCTTTATTTTTATTAATACATTAAGTATAAGTTTAATAATAAAAAGTGTCAATGATAAAGAAAGTATTTGTTTACAATAAAGAGCTTTGAATATATAATATAATTTAGGTAAAAATTACTTAAAAATAACTACTATATATTAATCTGAGAGGATGGTTTCAATGAACAAAATACTTGAATTGTTAGAAAAGAACAGCACACTTACTGTTGCTGACATAGCGGTAATGCTTGATAAGAGTGAGGAGGAGATTTCCGCCGCCATAGAGCAATTCAAAAAAGAAGGTATCATTCTCGGCAGCAAAATGCTCATAAATTGGCAAAAAACCACAAGAGAATATGTTACTGCTTTTATAGAGCTTAAAGTAACACCTCAATTCGGAAAAGGTTTTGACCAAATCGCAGAGAGATTTTATCAATACGAGCAAGTAAAAACTGTTTATCTTATGTCAGGTGCATATGATATAGCATTGATTATAGAAGGTAAAACATTAAACGAAGTGGCACTTTTCGTAGCAGAGCAACTTTCACCTATGGATACGGTAATAAGCACGGCTACACACTTTGTTTTAAAGAAATATAAACAAGACGGCGTTTTATTTGAGCAGCCTCAAGAAGATGAAAGATTGGTGATGATGGTTTGAATTTCAGCAATCTCCTTAATACTACTTTAACACAGATGCCGCCTTCGGGTATTCGTAAACTCTTTGATATTGCGGCTACGATGGATGATGTAATTTCTTTGGGTATTGGCGAGCCTGACTTCCCTACTCCTTGGCATGTAAGAAATGTTGCTATCAATACTTTAGAAAAGAGCAGAACAAAATACACAGCTAACGCCGGCATGATTGAGTTAAGGCGTGAAATTTCTTTATATCTTAAAAGAAGATTTAATTTATCTTATGTGCCGGACAAGCAGATTCTTGTTACAGTTGGCGGTAGCGAAGCGATAGATTTGTCTATGCGTGCTTTTATTAAACCGGGCGATGAAGTTATTGTGCCTCTGCCGAGTTTTGTTTGCTATGGTCCTTTGGCTGCAATGTGCGGAGCTAAAGTTGTTAATATTAATATGCGCGCTGAGGACAACTTCAAGTTGACGCCTGAGCTTTTAAAAGCGGCAATTACTGACAAGACAAAACTTCTCGTTTTACCTTTCCCCAATAATCCGACAGGTTCAATAATGGAAAGAGAAGATTTAGAGGCTATTGCAGAAGTCTTGAGAGGTACAGATATTATTGTTATTTCCGACGAAATATACAGTGAACTTAATTACACGAATTCAAGGCATATTTCCATTGCGGAAATTCCCGACATGAAGGAGCGTACAATATTAATAAACGGTTTTTCAAAAACTTATTCTATGACAGGTTGGCGTTTGGGTTATGTTTGTGCTGAACCGGAGGTTATTGCACAATTAACAAAGCTCCACCAATATGCGATTATGTGCGCGCCTACCACGAGCCAATTTGCCGCTATTGAGGCAATAAAAAATGGCGATGACGATGTCAAATTGATGCGCGATGAATATAACTATAGAAGAAAATATATAGTAAATGCTTTTAATAAATTAGGCCTTACTTGTTTTGAGCCGCTCGGTGCTTTCTACTGCTTCCCTTGCATAAAATCAACCGGTATGACTTCAGAGGAGTTTTGCAGCAAGCTTTTGACTCAAGAAAAAGTTGCTATCGTGCCGGGCGGTGCATTCGGCGAGAGTGGCGAAGGTTTTGTCAGGGTTTCGTATGCTTATTCTATAGATCATATCAAAAAAGCTATCGAGGCAATCGGCAGATTTCTTGAAAGGAGTAATTGATAATTATGCAGCTTTCTCAAGGAAGTAAATGGATATGGGCGAAGAACTGTCCTTATGAAGTTAATTGTTATTGCGAATTTGCTGACAGATTCAATGTCGAAAGGCCTGATTCGCAGGTTTTTATCAGAATCAGCGCTGACAGCCAATACGCTTTATGGATAAACGGAAAGTTTGCGGATTGCGGCCAGTATTCCGACTTTCCTGAGAATAAGATTTACGATACAATTGACATTACTAAATTTATTTCCGTAGGAGAAAATGAGCTTCGTATTTTAGCATATTATCAAGGCACTTCAACCTCTACATACAAAGCAGGAGCAGCCGGCATCATTTACGACGTACTATGCGAAAACAAAGCGCTCACTTTTAGTAGCAGCAATACACTTTCACGAGTTGCATCAGAATACAAAAACGGTCCTGCGGAGTTAGTTTCTCCTCAATCGAGCTACACATTTTACCACAATGCTTCACAAAGAGGTCAAAATGCTTGGACTGAATCTGCTGTTATTTTTAACAATGCAAAATTATCTCCAAGACCGGTTTCAAAACTTGAAATCAAAAAGCGAGCCGATGCTACAATAGTTTCCCAAGGTTTTTTCATGTACCATCCTGCTTTTGAACAAGATATTCCCGCAGTTAAAATGCAAAAAGCATTTTTATCTGCCGCTCGTTTATCAGAGGTCACTGTTAATGGTTGCGCAGAGCCTTTTAAATTAAGTGTGCGCAATCCTTTTATATGCAAAATTGATTCCACATCGCCTGAACATATTGGCGAGCAAGGTGTCTACGCCGTTATAGATTTAAAATGTGAGGAAGTCGGATTTTTCGACATCGACATTGAAGCCTCAAAGGGCACGAAAATATTAATCGGCTACGGCGAGCACCTCGATGATTTGCGCATACGCACAAGTGTGGGCGGTCGTGCTTTTGCGGCAGAATTTATTTGCAACGCAGGCAGAAATCGTTTCACTCATTATATTAAGCGAATCGGTGCAAGATATATTACGCTCTACATAGAGTCTTTTGACTTTGTTTTATATTACGCAGGACTCAAACCTTGCGAGTATCCTTTTATTGCACGCGGCAAATTTAGTTGCAATGATTTATTGCATAATAAAATTTACGAAACTTGTTTGCGCACTCTTGTTTTAAGCGCACATGAGCATTATGAAGATTGCCCGTGGAGAGAGCAAGCATTATATGCTATGGATTCACGAAGTCAAATTTTATGTGGATATTATGCTTTCGGAGAATATGATATGGCAAGAGAAAGTATTCGTTTATTATCCGGAGGTTTGCGCGAAGACGGTTTACTTGAGTTGTGCGCACCTGCAGAAGTAAATGTAACGATACCTTCTTTTTCTCTCATTTGGATAATTGAGCTTTATGAGTATGTTATGTACTCGGGCGATTTACATTTTGCAAGTGAGATGTGGCCTTGTGCTGAGAAAATCATCCGCACTTTTTGGCGTAATGCAAAAGGTCGTGATTTACAAGCTCCCATGAACGAACCGGGCTATTGGAACTTTTATGAATGGTCACAAGGTTTGTCTGATGCTTTTTCTTCAAATCTTCGCAACAAAAACGACTACAGAAATTTCGATGGACCATTGAGTGTTTTTTACATACTGGCTCTTGATGCCATGATAAAAATTGCCAAATTTTTGTACTCACATACGAAAACCGTTACTGACACAAACGGAAATTTGCATGATGTGGATTTTGTTGAAAAAATTTCTTGGTGTGAGCTTCTTTTAAACGGAGCTAAAAATGCTTTTCACGATACATTCTGGGATAGTGAAGTCGGCGCATATTGCTCATATGTAGTCAATGCCGAAAAACTTCATTTTTCAGAGCTTATGAATTCTTTAGCTTTATATGCAGGACTAGTTCCCGATAAATATATAAAACGTGTTGCGGATATACTTTCCGAAAAAGCCGAGTGCTCCCCTGCCCTCATTAAGATTACACTTAGCCATGCGATTTTTAAATACGAGGCGCTTCTTGGTTTGGGTGAAGATTACTCTGATTATGTTATTGCAGATATAGCTGATAAATGGGGCAATATGCTTTCGAGCGGTGCTACTTCTTTTTGGGAGACAGTTGGCGGAGCGTGGGATTTTGATTGTGCAGGCAGTTTGTGCCATGGTTGGTCTGCTACTCCTATTATTGTTTATTTTAAATATATCCTCGGAATGTCACCGCGCACCCTCGGTTTCAACGACTACACTTTTAAGCCGATAAAATTAAAAACGCCCTTGACTGCCACAGGAAAAATCCCGCGAAAAGACAGGGCGTCGTTAGATGTTGAAATCAATTCTAATGGATTTAAGCTGACTTAACAGTCAGCTTTTTGTTTTATTAAAGGTTAACTGTTTCTTCCCACTTGAGTCCGCAATTTTCTTTGCCAAAATGACCGTAATTGGTTGTTTTGGCATATATAGGTGTGCGCAAATTAAGATATTTAATTATTGCAGCAGGACGAAGGTCGAACTTTTCGAGTATGCGTTTTTCTATTTCGGTTTCGGGTATTGTGTTAGTGCCAAAAGTATCTACACGAACTGAAACGGGTTGTGCAACACCGATTGCATATGCAAGCTGTATTTCACATTTATCTGCAAGTCCTGAAGCTACTACACTCTTTGCAATATGGCGTGCCATATATGCTGCACTGCGGTCTACCTTCGTTGGATCTTTGCCGCTGAAAGCTCCGCCGCCATGACGTCCCATACCACCATATGTATCAACGATAATTTTTCTGCCTGTAAGTCCCGAGTCTCCGCAAGGTCCGCCTATAACGAATCTGCCTGTGGGGTTTACATAGAATTTAGTATTTTCGTCTATATATTCGGCAGGAATTACTTCTTTTATTACATGTTTTTTGATATCTTCACGAAGTGTTTCTATATCGATATCTGCACTGTGCTGTGATGATACTACAACTGCGTCAACTCTTACGGGTTTGTTGTTGTCATCATACTCTACTGTAACCTGGCTCTTGCCGTCAGGTCTCAAGTAGCTGAGTAAACCGGATTTTCTGACTTCTGTAAGACGCAATGTAAGCTTATGTGCAAGGCTTATCGGGAGCGGCATAAGTTCTTTTGTCTCATTGCAAGCAAAGCCGAACATCATACCTTGGTCACCTGCTCCGTTCTCGTTGTCGGAATCATCGTCTGCGCCTTGTTTTGCTTCTAATGACTTGTCCACACCAAGTGCTATATCTGCTGATTGTTCATGTACACAATTCATTACTGCACAAGTGTTACCGTCGAAGCCCATTTCCGAACTATTATAACCTATATCAAGAACTGTTTTTCTTGCAATTGATGCGAAGTCAACATAAGTTGATGTTGTGATTTCTCCCATTATAAAAATTTGTCCTGTAGCTGCTGTTACTTCACAAGCAACTCTTGCTTTTGGATCTTCTGCTATTATTGCATCCAAAATCCTGTCTGAGACTTGGTCACAGATTTTATCAGGATGGCCCTCAGTAACGGATTCAGATGTAAAAAGATTTCTTGCCATATATTTAAATCCCCTTTCGGTTGTGTTTAATAATCAAATACCTTTTAAGTATATCACACTTTTGATAATCAAGGAACAACTTTTTTAGCAATTGTCGGTGGTGCATGCTTTGATTCTATGCATTAAAATAATATTGTTCTTAAATTTCTCCCACAAAAGACTGGATTTTGTAGAGAAAAAGTCTCTTGAAGCCGTTTGAAACAGCTTTAAAGTGCCTTGAAGTAGCTTTTTCTCACAAAAAACGCCTGTTTTGGAGAGAAAATTTTCTTTTTTCTCCCACAAAAACGCATTTCTTGTGCAGAAAAATTTATAGTTTATTCGGAGTAAGATACTAACGCTAAAACAATGTATAAACTTGCGGCGGGCGACCCTTTTCCGTAAGAAATGAATACGCAGCGGAAATTTTGCTCAAAATAGTAGCGTACTACTAAATGTGAGGGTGATTTGAATGATTTCAAAAAGCGGAAACGAGCTGCCCATCGGGTTTGCATTGGAGTTGGCGACTGATTTGGATGCCATGGATGCTTTTGCTGAAATGAGCGAGAACGAGCAGCAGAGTTGTATTGATGAATCGAGACGAATGAGCACGAAACAGGAGATGCACAATTATGTTGCGTCTTTGAAGAACAGGCGCACTACGGAAATGTGAGCGCGCTTTTCATGGTTTGGTGCGCATTCATTCGACGATTTATTCGATGATTCATCTGATTATTTATTCAACGCTTTATTCGCCGATTGACAATTTGACGCCTAATTGGTTGCATATTTTGCGATATTTATTTAACATTGCGTCATTTCGGCCTGATGTTCTAATGGCTTTAATCATAAGATTTTTTGGTGTGTCTATGGGAGATATATATTCGAGCATAGACACATCATATCCATGACCTTCTAAATACATAGCACGAAGTCCGTCTGTCAAGCTGTCAGCTATGCGGGCTTTTAATATGCCGTATTTTAATACATCTTCAAAGCCATCCATATGATATTGAGAATTCATTTCTTTGTGACAGCATGGCACACAGATGATTGAGGCAACTTTGTTATCGAGTGCAAAGCGAAGAGCTTTATCTGTTGCTGTATCACAAGCATGCAAAGTGAGGAGCATATCGTACTGACCGTCGGGCTCATAAGCACCTATGTCTGTTTCGATAAATTGCATATTGTTGTAGTGAAGTTGTTTTGCGATACGTGCTGATTCTGCAATTACGGCTCCGTTGTAGTCAAGACCTGTAAAATAGCAATTTTTTCCTAATACTTCTTTGATATAATAGTTTAAAGCAAAAGAAAGATACGATTTGCCGCAACCACAGTCAACAATACGAATTTGCTTTTTAGTAGCGCAAAGCTTGCGAAGCAAGGGGTCTGCAAGTTCGATAAAATGGTCAATTTGGTTGTATTTGCGAATTTTGTCATTGCGTACTTTGCCGTTTTTAGCCAAAATTCCTATAGCTTCAAGCAAATCAGCCGCTCTGTCAGGCTTTATGAAATATTCTCTGTCACTCATTACGGAGGACGATGAAGCGTTAGCCGCTTTCTCATCATTTATTTGAATATCTTTTGTTTGCGAAACAACATCTTTGTTGTCTGCCTTTATTGTTGTTTGTTTGCCTCTTTCATAATAAGTTAAAAGCATAGCATCAAACTCAGGTATTTTTTTCTTTATAAAAGCACGAAAATCACCAAAATCACCGGTGTATGTGTTACCCATAAAATTGTATGACAATTTGCCCTCGTCTTTTTGCTCTATATGTGCAGAGTATTTTTTATTTCCGGATGTGAAATCAACATCTATATACAAGAAAAAGTCTTTGCTGTCTTCATATCTGCCTTGTAATCCCATAAGGAATAAATCTGCTTTGTCTGATATTTGCTTATTCATTATAAATTTGCTCCTTTTTCTTCAATAATTGAATCTACTTCTTGCTTTGTCATTTCTCTGTACTCGCCTTTTTCTAATGTTTCGTCGAGAGAAACGTCTCCGATTTTAATACGTTTGAGATATAAAACTTTATTATCTCTTGCCAAAAACATTCTTTTTACTTGATGAAATTTGCCTTCATGAATTGTAACAAGAACGCCAAAGCCGTGTTCGCCGCAGCTTTCCGTAATGTCAGCACGCTCCAAAAGCGCAGGTTTACACAATGTGCCATCAGCAAGTTTTATTCCCTTTTCAAATGCGGCAATGTCCTCTTCGGAAATTTCGCGCTCTACTATACAAAAATACACTTTGTCCACATGTTTGTTCGGCGATATGACATTGTGTATATAATCTCCGTCATTTGTTAAAATGAGAAAACCTTCGCTGTCTTTGTCAAGTCTGCCTGCAGGCGAAACACCGTAGTGTCCGTACTCCTCAGCAACTAAATCTGCCGCAGTTATCGCTCCCCTTGCGTCCTCAGATGCCGACAAAACACCTGCCGGTTTATTCATCATTAAGTATACAAAAGGCTTATATTCAACTACCTCTCCCATAACAGTAACGCTGTCATTATTTTCATCTATTTGCAAACCCGAATCCTTAACGGGCTTGCCGTTAATATTAACTGCCCCTGAAGAGACAAGTTTTTTAACTTCTTTTCTCGTACCTATTCCCATATTTGCCAAGAAACGGTCAAGACGAATCATATAAGACGCCTCCATCCTTTGGGATACATATTTTTTAACATACCATTGCTCATTACGCCTGTGCCGAGGACATAACCTACCTCTGTGGAGTCCTTGGGACTCACGCACACAGCATACCAACCGTCTTCAAAAGTATTTGCTACAGTTAAAGTTTCTCCACGCAAATATCTTTTTATATCCTCACTGTCATATTCAAAATTGATTTTTCTGATTAACGCCTCACCGTAAGCCATGGCAAATTGCTGTGAAGGCTTAAATTTGCCGTGATTTAATTCTCCCATGTTTAACCCAATTTTAGGGACTTTAAGTCCGTCAATATCAGGTGGAGTACACGGCAAATGATACAAACCGTCACCTGCTGTGTAATAATATCCGCTTGGAATTTCCCCTTGCATATTCTTTTTCCAAAACTTTTTAAACTCATCGGGAACTTCTTTTAATATCTTATAACTTTTACCGTTGCGAGGTTTATCGCCGGCATCATCAATCTTGCCATCAGACTTTTTTTCAAGCATAGCCGTAAAGTGTCCCTCACCCTTAAGCTTGTGCGGCCACAAACGAGCAGCGTTTGACATTCCGTACAGACCGTCAGCAATGCCACCAACCTTTGTAAGCGGCAAAAGCTCATACTCAGGGTACTTACCCATAAACTCCGCAATCATATTTTCGTCTTCGGTAGGGTCAAAAGTGCAAGTAGAATACAATATATGACCACCGGATTTCAGCATAACATGTGCATATTCTAAAATTTCACGTTGCATCTCGGCGCACACTTCCGTTTTGAATTTTCCCCAGCTTTTTACTGCTTCGTTATCTTTACGGAACATTCCCTCTCCAGAGCACGGTGCGTCTACTAATATTTTGTCAAAATAACCCTTAAATTTCTTTGATAAATTTGCAGGCGATTCATTTGTAACAATAACGTTTTTGACACCTGCAAGCTCAAGATTATAAATGAGCGCTTTGACTCTCTCTTGACTTATATCATTTGCAACAAGTAAACCCTCTCCTGCGAGCTTAACACCAAGCTTCGTACTTTTTCCGCCCGGTGCAGCACACAAATCAAGAACTTTGTCCCCGGGTTTAACATCAAGCTGCTGTGCGGGATACATTGCACTTGGCTCTTGTATGTAATAGAGTCCCGCATGATAAAAAGGAAGTTTGCCCGGCATTTCGGTATTATCTTTTTCAAACGGATCATAATAAAATCCGTCGCTTGTCCACGGTATTTCTTGTTTGACATTGATAATTTGCCCTAACTTTTCCAAAAAGTCAGTATTTGAAATCTTCAATGTGTTTACTCTCACACCAAAAGACCTGTCTTCTTCTAAAGAGGCTTGGTAAAGAGAAAATTCCTCTTCACCAAGTAAATTTATCATTTTATCAACGTATTCCTGTGGCAGATCCAAAATTAAAACTCCTTAAATATCAATTTACGTATTACATTCAACGCAATAACCAAGTGCAATTATATCAACTGTAAGCTCAAAGGGCAACCGAGAATTAAACACTTACCTCAAGCTTTTGACTTGAAGGATCAACATCAACTGTTATTTGAGAATTAATCTCAATGTCTGAAGACAGTATTATTTTTGCTATCATAGTTTCCACATAACTCTGCATATATCTTTTTAACGGTCTTGCTCCGTATATAGGATCAAAACCATGTTCTATTATATAATCCTTCGCACCATCTGTAATCTTAAGCTTTAAAGATTGATTTTCGAGACGTTTAGCTAAACGCTCAGCAAGAATGTCGATAATTTTTCTTATATCGTTTTTATTCAGCGGCTTATAGAAAACAATCTCGTCAAGTCTGTTTAAAAACTCCGGTCTGAAGCTTTGCTTTAAAAGTGACGTCACTTTTTCTTTTGCATCATCAGAAATGTATCCTTCAGGTGTAAATCCGTCAAGCAAAAATTGAGAACCGAGATTACTTGTCAAAATAATAACAGTATTTTTAAAGTCAACAGTGCGACCCTGTGAATCTGTAATGTGCCCATCATCAAGAACTTGAAGCAATATGTTAAATACATCAGGGTGTGCCTTTTCAACTTCATCAAAAAGTATTACCGAATATGGTTTTCTCCTTACTGCCTCCGTAAGCTGTCCTCCTTCATCATATCCTACATATCCTGGAGGTGCTCCTATAAGCCTTGATACAGAAAATTTCTCCATATATTCCGTCATATCGATTCTAACCATATTGTGTTCATCATCAAAAAGACTCTCTGCTAAAGCCTTTGCAAGCTCCGTCTTACCTACACCCGTAGGTCCTAAGAATAAGAACGAACCAATAGGTCTGTTAGGATCACCAATTCCTGCACGCGAACGAATAATTGCCTCTGTGACTTTTGTTACAGCCTCATCCTGTCCTACTACTCTCTTATGAAGAATCTCATCAAGATGAAGAATCTTTTCTCTCTCGCCCTCCATAAGTTTTGCAACAGGAATTCCTGTCCATCTAGCCACGATTGCCGCTATTTCTTCTTCTGTAACAGTATCTCTCACAAAA
This sequence comes from Candidatus Egerieisoma sp., assembly GCA_045125595.1. Taxonomy (GTDB): domain Bacteria; phylum Bacillota; class Clostridia; order UBA1212; family UBA1255; genus Egerieisoma. The sequence goes on along the minus strand of JBGVNN010000041.1, from coordinate 92,149 downwards.
TTTGCTGTATTTTTGCTCTTATCTGCTCTAATTTCGCTTTTCTTTTGAGCCTCTGCAAGTCTTTTTTCAAGTTCAGGCAAAGTTGAATATCTTAATTTAGCTGCCTTCTCATACTCATAATTTCGTTGAGCTGATTCTATTTCAACATTAACATTGTCAATTTCTTTTTTTACATTTTTAACCATATCAACGTCTTGTTTCTCAGCTTCCCAAAGAGACTTCATTTCATTGAATTTATCTCTCAGCTCTGCAAGTTCCACACCTATTTTCTCTGTTCTTTCTTTGGACAATGTATCTGTTTCTTTTTTAAGAGCCATTTCTTCTATCTCAAGCTGCATAATTTTACGACGCACATCATCAATCTCTGCGGGCATAGAATCGATCTCTGTTCTTATTTGTGCACAAGCTTCATCAACCAGATCAATCGCTTTATCAGGCAAAAATCTATCAGTAATATATCTGTCCGAAAGAGTGGCTGCTGCAATAAGCGCACCATCATGAATTTGTACTCCGTGAAATATTTCGTATTTCTCTTTTAATCCTCTTAATATAGAAACTGTATCTTCAACATTTGGTTCATCTATCTGTACCGGTTGGAATCTTCTTTCTAAAGCCGCGTCCTTTTCTATATACTGTCTGTACTCATCAAGTGTAGTAGCTCCTATACAGTGAAGCTCACCTCTTGCAAGCATAGGCTTTAATAGATTACCGGCATCCATCGCACCATCCGTCTTTCCTGCTCCTACAATAGTATGAAGCTCATCAATAAATAAAATAATACTACCATCACTGCTTTTCACCTCATTGAGTACAGCCTTAAGCCTCTCCTCAAACTCACCGCGAAACTTAGCTCCTGCAATCAAAGCTCCCATATCAAGAGAGAATATAGTCTTATCCTTTAATCCTTCTGGGACATCGCCTCTTACAATTCTCTGCGCCAAACCCTCAGCAACCGCCGTCTTTCCCACGCCGGGCTCACCTATCAATACAGGATTATTCTTCGTTTTTCTTGAAAGTATCCTTATAACGTTTCTTATCTCACTATCACGACCTATAACAGGATCAAGTTTACCCTGTTTTGCTCTTTGCACGAGATCAAAGCCATATTTATTTAATGCATCATATATTTCTTCAGGATTATCTCCGGTAACACGGTTAGTTTTTACCTTAGCAAGCTCCTTTTCAAAGTTTTCTTTTGAAATATCATACTGGCGAAAAATGTCTTTTAATTTTCCTGTCGGATTTGCAATGCACGCAGACATAATATGTTCGACGGAAATATACTCGTCTTTATTTTTCTTAGCCAGCTTCTCTGCATCGTTTAAGATTTTATCAGTCTCTTTTGAAACATAAACTCTATCCGGATCTCTACCACTACCGCTGACCTTCGGTAGCTCGGATATAGCTTTATCTACTGAAGCCAAAAATTTATCAACATCTACACCGCATTTGCTAAGCAAATTGCCTATCAGACCTCCGTCCTGATCTGCAAGAGCATAGACAATATGCTCCGGCATAATTTGCATATTTTCATTTTCTATTGCCATACCCTGCGCATTTTTTATGGCTTCAAGTGTTTTTTGCGTTAATTTATCTGTCATATCAAACCAACTCCTTTGTTATAATATTCAAGATATGTCATTTCCAAATCCCGGGGACTATAAGCACCACTTACATATCCTTTTACCAATTTATCAAAAATCTGTATATAAGAAGATATATTATTACTTATTTCCTCATTAGTATAATTCTTATGTGGTAAAATATTAATACTTCGTGTAAACCTACCTTCATAGAGCGCATAATTTATTTTGACGTCATGCCTATATGCTGACTCTAACCTTGTCCACAGCCTAAAAAACTCAGTCATGGCTCTTATTAGCTCTGCAGACTGTGTTCTGAAAACTACATTGATTTCTCCAATCGCACCCTGCTCCGGAGTCCTGTACAAAGATACCTCATATTTAATCGTGGGTCTGTATTTATACTCCAGACTGCTTTTGAGCGACATTGTCATTTGATTTGGAGAAACATAAGGAATAATATTCATATCACATTGATTAATTAAATCTTCAATACTTTTAAAAATATTATTTACTCTTTTCTCAGGTGTTGTCATCGATACATATTCTGCTAAAATTTGATTTACTAAATTGGATCTGTTTGTGCTTTGCTGTAGTGCTAATCTGTCGATTGCTTTAATAACATCATCCATCAACATAAGACTGTATAAACTTTTATGCATACTAAGATAGCCTCCTTTACAGCCCTCAGTATACCCGCACCCGAAACTTTTGTCAATTAATTTATATATTTTTATTTACGAATTTTGTATGTTTAAATCCCAATTTGGAGTAAACTTCACATGAAGCACTCCCAAGATATCTCTTACCCAATACTCACCGAAAAGCGGCCAATATATATCGGCACTTATATTTTCAGCTTTATATCCGTTCTTTTCGGCAAACAGATAACCTCTGTATGAATGAAAAGTATCTGTTACAATATACATTTTCTCAGGCAAACCATTTGCTTTTATTATCTCTCCCGAGAATTTTATATTTTCATCCGTGTTCACGGATTTTTCTTCCATAAAAATGCGCTCTTCGTCAATACCTCTTTCTACAAGGTATTTTTTCATTACATACGCTTCGGAAATTTCTTCGTCCCAGCCTTGTCCGCCGGAAACAACCACTTTAGTGTCTTTATTCTCTTTTAGAAATTCACACGCCGCATCAAGTCTGCCGGCCAGTGTAAGCGATGGCCTTTGCCCATTTATTTTGCATCCTAACACAACAACGGTGCCGCTGTTTGCGGAAATATTTTCAGGTGCATTAAAGAATGCATATTTTATCATAAATACACTTACAACAGCTCCTGTAATAAAGCAAACTGCAAGAAGTCCTGCCAAAATTCTTTTTATAAATCTGTGTAATTTAACAAAAAGCAGTGTCAGCAGTAATATTCCGTATAATAAAAGTGATATATTACCCGGATTAATGTGCCCAAAGAAAACGAGCGGAACAATGCCGCAAATCAAGCAAAGAACTGCAAAAGCAACACATAGCACTTTTAAAGTCAAAAATGAGTATTTTTTTATATTTTTAACTTTAATCCGAGAAAAATCCACGTTGTCGCCTCATCGAAATACTTAAAAGCACACCTATTGCCATATAATTTGTAATCATAGAGCTACCGCCTTTGCTGATAAAAGGAAGCGGTAAACCGGTAATAGGCATTATACCGATATTCATGCCAATATTTTCTATTATATTAAATGCGAACATGGCAAAAATACCTGCCGCCACACATTTACCAAAAGTTTCCCTTGCTTTATATGATATATAAATCATTCGTGTTAACATTACTGTCATGAGCACTACAACAATCACACATCCTATGAAACCTGCTTCTTCACCTATAACGGCAAAAATAGAGTCGGACATTTTAACGGGTATCTTTTTGCTCATATTCATAGTGCCTTCGCCTATACCCTCGCCTGTCAATCTGCCGGAACCGATAGCCATCATAGTTCTTCTCAACTGATACGAATAATCAAGATATTTATCAGGATCCACAAATGAAAGCAATCTGCCTCGTCTGGCATCGTTCATAAAAAATTTCCACACAAAAGGCACAGCCAAAGCGCCCACACCAATTATTGAAAAAATATATTTTTTACTTAAACCGCCTACAAAAATTGTTATTAAAAAGACAAATATGAATACCATGGATTGACCAATGTCTTTTTGCAAAAATACCAATCCTAACGGAAATAAAAACGCTCCTAATATTACCGCGCCTCTTTTAAAGGTTAAGCCACCTTCTTTTTCAATGTATTCGGTCTGTTGGGCTATAACAAGTACCATAGCAAGTTTCATAAGCTCTGACGGCTGATAAGTAGTCACTCCCAAGTTTATCCAAGCACGGCTGCCATATTGTTCAATACCGAGTGGCGTGAAAACACTAAACATCATAAGAACATTAAAGGCATAAAAAGGCCAACTGAAAACTCTGAACAAATAATAATCAGCAAATGAAAAAGCCACGGCGATGACAACACCTGCAACGAGTCCTACAATTTGTATAAGCATAGCACTCTTGCCGCCGTCAAGGTACATATTTGACATAGCTCCTTCAAGGAATACAAGACCAATCACGGAAATCAGCAGTACAGTTCCCATGAGAAAGTAATCAAATTTCGATATATAGTCGAGTTTGCCGTTTTCCTCGATTTGCATCATATACGGGCGCTTCCCGTAAAGGCCACCGGTCCTCAAACCGTTATTGAGCTTCATTTTCCTCTTGTTCTTCGCTTTCTTTTATTTCTTCTCTTGCTTTTCTTTCTTCTGCTTCTTCAAGTTGCATTTTTTCTACTACACTTTCAAGTCCTCCGGAAATTTCTTCTCCGTCTTCTTGTGTAGAAGTTTCGTACGCAGCTTGCTTTTGTCTGCGTTTTAAATCTATAAATAACGCAATGCCTGCTATTACCAAAACTGCCGACAAAAGTTGTGAAACTCTGACATTTGTATTTCCTATATAAAGGCTGTCTGTTCTTAAACCTTCAACGAGTGTTCTTTCAATACCGTAAAGAATCATATAAAGACACAAACTCTCGCCCTCATGTTTTTCCCATTTTTTACGATATACCATCATAAATGCGAATGCGGCAAAACACCAAAGTGATTCATACAAAAATGTAGGATGCACCAGCGTTCCGACTGCGTAGCCGGGCACTTCATTGGCAACTTGCGTGTTAACCCATTCGGAAATTTGATCTCCTGTCATACCCCAAGGCAAGTCAGTATAACGGCCGAATGCTTCTTGATTAAAGAAATTTCCCCATCTGCCTATCGCCTGACCTAAAATTATGTAAGGCATGGCAAAACCGGCAATGCGTATAAATGAGTGTTTTTTGTACTTTGCAACGCAAAGAAGAGCAATCAAAGCTGCTATAACTCCTCCGTATACAGCCAAACCGCCTTCCCAAACATAAAGTGCTTTAATCGGATCATCTGCATAATTTTGCCATTCAAAAATTACATAATATAATCTTGCGCCCACCATAGCTGACGGTATAGCAAACAAAACATAATCAAGCATATCGTCTTGAGTCATACCGTGCTTATTACAAGATTTCAAACCAAGTACTATGCACAAAACCACAGCAAGACAAATAATCAAGCCGTACCATCTGACTTCAAAACTGCCTATTTTAAAAGCTATGTCATTTATCGGAATGCGTAGTCCTTTATCTCCGAAAAGCTTCGGAAACTCAACCCAACCATTTGCCATGGTTGCTATACTACATAATACTGAATTCATATATTAATTACCACCTTTCGGTTCGACTATGGAGACTGCCATCTCCTTACACAGTAAATCTTTTATAAAATCATTAACATCTTTCTCGGTAATTTTACCACAGATATCTAAATAATCAAACAAATCTACACCTTGTAAATAGAATTTGCCAAAATTGTGCATAAGCGTTGAAGGTCTATCAAAAGTCCTAATCTGCATACCATAAATAGCCTTCTTGTATCTTTCAAATATGTCTTTATCTATACCTTCAGATGCTATTTTTGAAATATGTTTTTTAACTTTTTCTGCAACTGTTTCTACTCTGTCTGATTCACCCATTATAGAGAATTGCCCAAAATCTCGTTCAAGAGTATATCCTGCATAAAAATAATAAATATCTCCCGAACGGTACAAATCGTCATATAAGTCCGAGGTAGTAGAAAATAATAAATCAGCTGTTATTTCTCCGGCAACCTTTCTCTTAAGTCTTTCTGTACCGGTATATTTTTGCGCTGCATCTTTAAATCCAAAAACAAACAACGGCACAGAAGTGTCCATTTTGCACAGACTTCTCAAACCCGCAAGTTCGCTCGGCTCATCCTTTTTTATTTTAATAACAAGGCTGTCATCACGTTTAGGAAGATTTGCTCTTTGCAATGCACTTTTAACTGTTTCGACATCAATATCTCCTACTACCGTAAGACACATATTATCAGGTCTGTAAAAAGTATTATAACATTTGTATAATATTTCAGGAGTAATACTCATTACAGATTCTTCTGTGCCGGCAATATCTTTTTTAGCCGGAGATACTTTATATAAAAGTTTCAACAGCTCCAAGTAATTAATATGATACGGATCATCAATACACATATTGATTTCTTGTATAATAATTCCTTTTTCTTTTTCTACATTTTCAGTAGTAAAATATGGTTTAAAAACCAAATCAAATAACACATCAAAATTCTCATCAAAATTATTTGAACAATCAAAAAAATAACTTGTCATTGAGCGTGATGTAAAGGCGTTGCTTTGAGCCCCAAAAGTTGCAAATCTTTTAAAGATATTCCCCTCGGGTTTTTCAAACATTTTATGTTCGAGAAAATGAGCCGTACCGTCAGGAACAATAATGTGCTCACCATTATGCATATATTCTGAATCAACAGAGCCGAAATCTATTGAAATAGCAGCATATTTTCTTCTAAAACCTTTTTTATTAATAAGCTGAACATGCATACCGGACTCATGCTCAAATTCATATACAGTATCTCCGAAAAATTTATTCATCACACTCTTCCTCCCCTTTTAAGAAGTATATTGTGTCAAGTCGAAGCTTTTGAGCTGCATCAATAACATTTTCTCTTTTTACAGCTTTTATTCTTTCTATATATTCAAGTGTGTCTGTCATTTTGCCCATTATATGCTGATTAAAATAATATGACATCATCTGTTCTTGATTGTCAACATACGAATACAAATCATCGCAAAGCATTTTTATCGCTGCATCAAATTCTTCTTGAGTAAAATCTCCGTTTTTCATTGCCTCAACTTGTTCATTTACAAGTCCAATAACTCTTTCTTTGTTTGATGCATCTATACCGCAATATACAAACAATACACCTTTTGCTCTATCATTGGCAGCGTTTGCTGTATAGGCAAGACTGTTTTTTTCTCTTATATTAACAAACAACTTCGCATTATCAACTTGACCGAGAATAGCCGCGCAAACAAGTGAAGCATAATATTCCTCCGAAAGAGGATGCGTATTTGTCCTGTATCCCATATAAAGAATACTTTGATTAGCCGTTTGCGGTTCTTCTTCGTTATTTACTTCTTCAGGCTTTATTTCCGTACGCTCTATATATGCTTTGTTAAGTTGTATTCTTTGAGTATCTTTGAAATATTTTTCAACACATTCCGTAAGCTTTTGAGGATATTCTCTACCGCTGTATACAATTTTTACAGGAAGTTTTTGCAAGAAAATATTTTTATAATACTCATAAAGAGACACCGAAGTAAGGTTGTCCCCGTCTCCTTCATTTCCTATACTTCTAATTGAATACGGCTCGTTTTTAAACATTGCCTCTTTAAATCTGAATTTGGCATATGAATACTTGTCGTTTATTATAGAGCTTATCTCAACATTTCGATTTTCACGCTCTCTTAAGAAAATATCATTTGAAAAACCTTCTTTGCCATCATAATTTTCAATTAAAGGATTGAAGATTATTTCAAACATAAAATCTATTATATCATTTTCAATATTTTGAGCATCAGGTAAATATTTACTGTCTGTGTATTCTGCACGAAATTCACAAAATTGAACTTCTGATGTAGATGAAGCTCTGCCGAAAACATAAGCACCATACAAATCCATCATCTTTAATGTCATTTCTTTTTTTGTAGGATAATTCTTTGTGGCATATGACAAAATTTCCGGCAAAAGTCCGTTTTTATACGCACTTTCTCTCGAAAGATTGTCACAAATCATTATCTTGATAATAGAAGTTTTAAACAAATCAGTCGGTACATAAAAAATTTCCACACCGTTTCTCTCATATACCTTTTGTATGCCTTCACACATATCTTTCCTCTTTCTGAGATCACTGTCAATTTGCGCTTTTAATTCTTCTACAGACGAAAAGCTGATCTCGCCACGCATTTTTTCGATAAATTCCACTTCTATATCTTGCCCGTAAAGTTCGTCTTTAAAACCAATAATATGAGTCTCAACCGTAACAGTTTTTATATCAGTAAATGTAGGATTATTTCCGATATTTGTTATACTTCTGTATGTTCCTTTATTAGTGTGTGTAATTGTGGCATATACACCAAATTCAGGCAACGCAAAACCTTCTTTAGGTATAATATTTGCTGTAGGAAAGCCTAATTTTTTACCCACTTTTCTGCCTTTTGATACATTGCCGGGAATAGAATAATTACGACCGGTAAGTTCTCTGTAATCATTCATGTTTCCATGTGTTATCAAGTCTCTTAATACAGTACTCGAGACTGTAACTTCTCTGTTTAAATCCGGCAAAAATCTTTTTATTTGAGGTATCACAATAACATCAAAGCCAAGTTCTTCGCCTTTTTGCTTCAACATTTCAACCTTACCTTTGCCTTCTTTACCATATGTATAGTCATATCCCACAACAACAAGCTTAACATTTAATTTTTCTATTAAAATATTGTCTATAAACATTTCCGGCGTAGTGGCAGCATAATTTTCATCAAAATGCTCCAAAAAAAGCTCCTCCACACCCATTCCTTCTATAATTTTAGCTTTTTGGCTCTCTGTCATTATAAGAGGTGTATGTTTATCTTTAAAAAGCACTTTATTTGGATGATTTTCAAATGTATACACACATGAAAGAAAGTCCCTTTTTCTGCATTCAGATACCAAAGTGCGTATTAATGCGGCATGCCCAATATGAATGCCGTCGAAATTTCCGAGGGCTACTCCTCTTGGTGCATCTGCGTCTGTTTCTTTTGAAAAAGTATTTCTGTATATGTTCATTCTTATTTTTTACTCCTGTTACATTCTTTGCAACGAGATTTATCACACGCACCGCAGCCATCGCAGTTCGCTGATGTTCTTTTTATGATATACTTAATAATACAATAAATTGCCCACAAAACGATTAATCCTGCTAATACATATGCGAAATATTTACCCGTTTGATAAACCATCACCGCCAGAATATATGCAATAGCGATTTGATAAATGGCGCTGCCGATAGCCCAACGCCATCCGCCCATTTCTTTTTTCATTGTTGAAAAAGCTGCTATGCATGGCACATACAGCAAAGTAAAGACCAAAAATGCATACGCTGCGACGGGCATTCCGAATGTGCCGGAAAGTATGGCAGTCGCTTCAGTACCGGCTGTGGCAGATATTCCGTAAAAGAGACACATTGAAGATACAACGGCTTCTTTTGCCACTAGTCCCGTCAAAAGTGATACTGCAGCTTGCCAAGTACCGAAACCTGCGGGTTTAAATACAGGTGCAATAAAGCTTCCTATTATTCCTAACATGCTTTCTTCGCTGTTTTGTGTAAAATGAAATGTAAAATCAAAACTTTGCAAAACCCACAAAAGGACGCTCATGCCGAAAATAAGTGTAGCGGCTTTTTTTACAAAATGTTCAACTTTGTCCCATACATGCATTACTGTGCTTTTGAGTCCGGGTAATCTGTACGGAGGAAGTTCAAGCAAAAACGGTGTTTCCTGTCCTTTAAAAAGCGTTTTTTTGAAAAGAACAGCTGAAATAATACCGAAAACAATACCCAAAAGATATAGACTCAACACAACCAAACCCCTGTATTTCGGGAAGAAAATTTGTGAAATAAATCCATAAATCGGTAATTTGGCAGAACATGACATAAATGGTACAAGCATTATTGTCATTCGTCTGTTTTTCATATTTTCCATTGTTCTTGCTGCCATAATTGCCGGCACAGAGCATCCGAACCCCATCAGCATAGGAATAAACGCTTTGCCTGAGAGCCCAAACTTACTGAGCAATCTATCCATTATGAATGCAATTCTTGCCATATATCCGCTGTCTTCAAGTAAAGAAAGCAAAAGAAAAAGTATGGCAATCTGCGGTAAAAATGTAAGTACACCGCCTACACCGGCTATTACGCCGTCTGTGACCAGACTTTCTACCCACATTGGTGCATTTGCCGACGCAAGTAAATTCTCAACAAATCCCGTGAATACATCGTCTACGAGATAAGACACTCCATCTTGAAGAAATGCTCCCAAGGTTGAGAATGTTAGAGAAAATACGGTAAACATCACAAGAACAAAAATAGGCAATGCCAAATATTTATTAGTTACAACATCGTCGATTCTTTGCGTTAAAGTTTTCTTTTTCTTATTTGATTTTTTTACTGACGCCTTAACTGCTTTTTCTATATATTGGTACCTACTGTCAATGACCATACTTTCACGGTCGCCTTTTTCGTTGTCACCTTCATACTCTACGGCAATAGCTTCTATTTTTTGAAGATCTTCTTGTGATATGTTTATGTTCTTTTTAAGAAGCTCATCACCTTCGAGCATTTTTATTGATACCCAATGTGTGGGAAGAGCTTCTTTCTTTGCATACGAATGTACAACATTATCTATTTTGTGATGTATTTGGTGAGTAAAGTCGTCATAAAGGTCATCGGGCTCCATTACGAAACCTTTTTGCGCTTGTTTGATGGCTTCTTTAATAACCTCGTCTGTTCCTTCTCCTGTTTTTGCAGTAACAGGCACAACAGGTATATTTAAAAACTCTGACAACAGCTTAACATCAATTGTATCTCCCTTTGCCGAAACCTCGTCCATCATGTTAAGAGCAATAACGACCGGTCTCTCCATCTCTATAAGCTGAATACTTAAATAGAGATTTCGTTCAATATTTGTTGCGTCAACAATATTAATTACCACATCAGGTTTCTCTTTTGTCAAATAATCTCTGGCAACTATTTCTTCCATCGAATACGGCGACAAAGAGTATATACCGGGAAGGTCGACCAATGTAATATTGCGACCGTACTTTTCTCCCTGTTTAACTTTACCTTCTTTTTTTTCAACCGTTACTCCGGGCCAGTTACCTACATACTGGTTACTGCCTGTCATGTGATTAAAAAATGTGGTTTTACCGCTGTTAGGATTACCTATCAGTGCCATTCTGATATTTTTAGAATCCATATATACTCACCTCTGAGATACAGTATATTTAAACTGTTCTCATTTATTCTAAATACTTCTTAATCAATATAGTCTTTAAGTTTTTTACTGCGACTTGGGTGACGAAGCTTTCTCAAAGCTTTTGCTTCAATTTGTCTTATACGCTCCCTTGTAACATGGAACTCTTTACCAACTTCTTCGAGAGTTCTCTGACATCCGTCATCAAGGCCAAAACGAAGTCTTAATACTTTTTGTTCTCTCGGAGTTAATGTTTCAAGTACTTCCATCAGTTGCTCACGAAGTAAAATTGCCGCGGCACTTTCTGACGGAGCCGGAGCATCATCATCCGGTATAAAATCACCAATATGGCTATCTTCTTCTTCACCAACAGGAGTCTCCAAAGAAACAGGATCTTGAGAAATTTTCATTATTTCGCGAACTTTATCCACAGGCATATTCATTTCTTGTGCAATCTGTTCAGGTGTGGGATCCTTACCCAATTCTTGTGAAAGTTGGCGTGAAACTCTTCCCAATTTATGAATTGTCTCAACCATATGAACAGGAATACGAATTGTACGCGCCTGGTCAGCAATAGCTCTTGTTATTGCTTGTCGAATCCACCATGTAGCATAAGTACTGAATTTATAACCTTTTCTGTAATCGAATTTTTCTACAGCTTTGAGAAGTCCCAAATTACCTTCTTGTATCAAATCGAGGAATTGCATACCTTTACCTACATAACGCTTTGCAATACTTACAACAAGTCTCAAATTGGCTTCATTAAGTCTGTCTTTAGCTGCTTCATCACCATGTTCTATACGAATTGCAAGTTCAACTTCTTCTTCTGCTGTAAGAAGCGGTACTTTACCTATTTCTTTAAGATACATTCTTACGTGATCTTCAAGACCAACACCCTCTGCAAGGGATTCAAGGTCCTCAACATATTGTTTACTTGCCTCTGTATTGGACAAATCGTATTCTCCTACGATTGCAATACCAACTCTCTCCGCTACTTCATAAATCTTATCAATAATTTCAGGTTCTAAATCTGTTTCATCAAGAACTGCATTGATTTCATCAAATGTCATCGAGCCTTTAATTTTGCTTTTTTCAAAGAGTGCTATAACAAGCGGTTCATCATTGAAAACAGCTTTATCTTCTTTGGTTAATATCGGAGTTGCATTGAAATCAGACTCATCATAATCCTCAACGCTGTCATCATCATTCGGAATTGCGTCTACAGCATCTACATCAACGTCCAAATCAAAATCAAGAGGTTCTTCTTCTATGCCTTCAAGATTCTCCGGTTCTTCGATTTCAAAAACGTCAAAATCATCTAATTCGTCATCCTCGTCCATATCAATATCAAAACTATCTTTTGACTTAATATCTTCTGAGATTTCATCAAAGATTTCAAAATCTTGTGTGTTTTCCTTATCTTTTTGATTGTTTTTCTTACTTGCCATTTTTGTACTTCTTCCTTTCTTCGATTATAGCAGCAATTTCCCTCAACAGGGCTGTCTTCTCCTCTTTACTAATATTGGTGTCCTCAAGCATTTCATTTATACATGCAATTTTTATATCACAGTTTAATATCAAGCAATTATTTAAAATTTTACGGCATGCCTCATCGGTATCCGGAGGTCTTAGCCATTTGCTAATTAAATCTGTTAATAATACAATTTCTTCTTCGGAAGCATCTGTTGCATCAGCCAATATTGCCTCCGGTCCTGTTTTACCTGCGTTATCATAACGATTTTTAAGCTTTTCAAGCAAATTCAAGTTAATCTCTGACGTACATAACTCTTTTATACTGTCATAGTACTTGTCCATAGCTTTCTTATCATCACTTATGAGAAGCAATAATGTTTTTATATTCTTGTCAATTTTCACTTGCTCCGGAGAAAGCTGTTGTGTCTTCGCTTCTTCACTTTCATTATTAACAAGCGAGGCTCTGACAATTCTCTTGGTTCTGCCTTCGTTATCATCTTTCATCCCGTTGTATTGAATATGTTCTATTTCGGAAACAAGTGAGTCTTTAGATACATGATACTTCTTTGAAAACCAATCGGCGTAAATATCTTTCTCTGCTTGTCCTGTTATACCTGCAAGTACTTTAGTAGAAGCTTTTAAAAACATTGCTTTAGACTCTATTGTAGTCACCGGATATCTTTCTTCGATTTTTGAAATTTTGTATTCTATCAAAGACTTTGACATATTAACAGCTTTCATAAAATCATCAACGCTGTGTTTTTTCAAAAACTCATCAGGATCTTTAACATTTTTATCAATGTCTGCCAAAGAAAGAACCCTTACCCTGAATCCCGCCTTAGCAAGTATATCCAACCCCCTGAGTGTAGCCTTTTGTCCGGCACTGTCAGCATCATAACCGATAATAACCTCATTGAAGTATTTTTTTAGCAATCTTGCTTGTTCCTGTGTAAGCGCCGTACCAAGAGATGCTACCGCCCAATTTATGCCGGCTTTATGAAGCGCAATACAATCCATGTAACCTTCAACAATAATAACCTTATCAGATTGAGACTTTTTGGCTACATTTAATGCATACAAATTTCTGCCTTTACTGTACGCCGGCGTCTCCGGAGAGTTTAAATATTTCGGCATAGAATCATCCATTACTCTGCCGCCAAAAGCGATTACATTTCCTTGTACATCAAAAATCGGAAAGATTACTCTGTTACGAAATTTATCATAATACTGTCCCGGCTTGTCCTTTTTTGCAGTAATCAGTCCTGCCTTTTCAAGCAATGCAGTATCAGGAGCAATACCGCTCTTCATAAAATGCTGATACAATCCATCCCAACTATCAGGGGCATATCCAAGTCCGAATTGTTTTACCGTTTCTGCCCTGATGCCTCTGTCATAAAAATATTTTTGAGCATTAGGAGATTTCTTTAATGTTTCATAAAAAAATCTTGCTGCAACTTTATTTACAGTGAATATATCATTTTTAATTTTGTTTTTCTCTTCGGCCGCTTTGTTTATTGATTTTTCTAACACAATCCCTGCACGTTCAGCCAAAAACTCAAGTGCTTCGGGATATGTTAAATTCTCTGCAAGCATAATAAAATTAACTACATTGCCACCTTTACCGCAACCAAAGCATTTAAAAATCTGTTTACCTTCGTGAACTGAAAAAGAAGGAGTTTTCTCGTTGTGAAAAGGACAGCAAGCCATATAACCACTACCCTTACGTTCTAACCTAACATACTCTCCGATTACATCACCGATATCATTTTTTTCGATAATCTCGTCGATTTGTCGCTGTGAAATCAAAACTCCCGCACCTTTCTAAAACACTTATAAAGAAATAAAAGCAACGATAAATAATTCGTTGCCTTATTATACGACACATTCTATAAAAACCCTTTTTTTATTATTTGTAAAATTTTACAATATCTTCAATTTCTTCTAAGATTACAATATACGCATTATCGTCTATCATTCTTAATGATTTTATCATTTTGTCTTCAGGTATCGAAATGCATCCTGCCGAGCTTAGAGCACCCGGTCTTGTGCAATGCAAAAATATCGCTGAACCCTTGCCCTTTATAGTTGGATTCACATTATAATTCACCATTACTGCATAATTATATGAATACTTATAATCAATCAAATGCTCGGATGCACCGCTATTCCATGAAGATGGCATTTCACTGCCTTTAACATATTGATTATATGTATCAGAATGTCTGTCTCCATCCCAATAATCATCATTATCAACTTTCTTATAAGGTTTTTGAAGACTTCCCGGATTATCATTTATACCAAAAAGCATACCAAACGAATATACGCCAGAAGGAGTAGTACCGTTACCCTCAACTCTGTTTGTAGGATCCTCTATACCACTTCTGCCAACATACCCCGGTGTTTTAAAAACTTGTTGCCACTCACCGTTTTTCTTTTCATATGCATAAAAGCGACAGTCAGTTTTACTATCGGGTTCTTGAACTGTCAAAAAAAGTGTATCAGCTTTTGACGCAATTTCAAGTTTGTTCATTAAAGACGAATAATCATCAATGTTTTTTGCTGCATTAATTTCTTCTAATCCTGACATTTTATACCAATCCTCCGGTTCAGTGTATTGTAAATTAACACTGGAAACTATTTCTTTTTCAGCTAAATCATTAGCATAAGCTTCCTTAACTGATTTTTTAACATCGTCTGAATTTTCCCATGTATAGAAAGCTTCGCACATTACCACATACGCATTATTCTTATCGTGGACAACTGTCTTTGAATTTACTTTTGTGCCACCCTCTTCTAAAAACTCATAATAGATGCTCTGCGTTTCATTCATATATACAGTAACTTGACCATTTGAATTACCTTCGCTTTGTTTTTCTGATTCACCGCCTATAATATTGAGCATATCCTCAACGGTTTGCAATTTCGAGCACAAACGCTCTGCTGCTTTTCTTTTTGATTGGTTCTCCGAAGATGAGCCTCCTGCATCCAACTTATATGATATGTACCTCAGTACAGCAAAATCATATATGTTTTTATTTGAATCATAAAATGCTTTAATATCATTCTCGCTGATATTATTTTCCAAATAGTCTTCAACGAGTTCTTTACGATATTTTTCTGCCAAAGATTCACAAAGTCTCAATTTTTTATATTGTTCAAATGTGATACCGTATATTTCTTGAGCAATTGCATCAGGTGTTTTCTCACAATCTAATGATAGTGTATTAAACTTCATATTCAGATGGCTTTCTGCATTTTTTTCTATTGCGGCTTTTTCTGAGTCTTTAAGAAAACAATCTTTATTTATAGCTGCCATAACCATCTTTTTCAATTGTACAACGTGTGAAAAAGCTGAGTCTTTATCAGCATTTTTATAAAACTGATATACACATTCGTATGCATACACATTGTTTATAAAGTCACCGAAAATGCTAATATTCTCATCATAATGCTCACCTTTATTCTCTTTATCCGGTGTAGGGATAGGAGAAGACAACCCGGCTATAGGACTATCGGTAGAAACCGGAGTTTGCGGTATATTCTGCTCAGTACAACCAGAAAACAAAACAGCAAAACAAAGCACAAGCATCATTAATGAAGTTGCGAGCTTTAAACAATTGCTTTTCATATTAACCACCCCTTGAATATTAATAATCAAACACAGAGAATTTTAAATTGTATAAAATATTCTCAAATACAGTATTATATTTTGTAAAAGAAGACAATGTGCCATCAACATATATTACATAATATGCCATAGCTCTTGATGCAACATACATCTCACCTGACATTTTAATATCATCTTTAACATATGTGTACGGCAAAACACAATATTCAACATTTGCTCCTTTATATGTTTTTGGAGCAATGAAACTGTATTGGTATTCACTATCTTTGTTCTTTGTTTTAAATTCATCAAATAAATATTCAGCCAAATCAACAAGCTCTATCGGAGCTGTTTTATTACCGGCAGTTGCCGTAGCTGCAGAAGTCGATTCAGCTTTTTGTGTAGCTTGCGGTGTGGCAGTAACCATCGATGTAGGAGAACTCGTTGCTTCTGCCGTTACATCAGATTCAACTTTATCTTTTGACGATTCAATTAAATTCTTTACATCATCATACTTATGATAATAAATTTTCATCGTTAGATCAGGATTTCTCTCCATACCTGCTCTCGGGTCTACTGTTGCGGAAGCACCGCTGCCTGTCGGAAGTGTAGGCACAGGGGTAGGCGTTGGCGTAGATTTACCGTCACCTGTCGCACTCGGAGTAGTCAGTATTTTTCTTAATGGAAAAAGTTCCAATACCAAACCTTCTTCGTTCAATAAGAAACCGTATTGATCAGCATTTACATTCCAATCATCAGGATAAAATACTCTGAAGAAATATCTGGATGCATTATACATGGATTCATAAGGTTTATATTCTTTCGGTAAATCTACTTCATCGGTTTTAAAGAAGCTTACAAAAGATACAAGAAATATAACCGCCATAACAGCAGCTATAAGCATAATAATTTTTTTCTTTTTTTGTATCCATAAATTTTGTTCTGCTTTCATATCAAACCAACTTTCAACTATAACTTAGCACGATTTTTTATAAAAATCAAATTATATTATCGCAAGCCGAATTTACATCTTCTCCACAACACGTACACCTATAAGATACAATGCTGTTTTGATACATACACAAGCCGCTTCTGTAAGCTTAAGACGTGCGTCTCTGAGTGCAGGCTCTGATTTCATAATATTGCATGTGTTATAAAACTTATTAAAGAGCTGAGCGAGGTCTGTCACATATCTTGTAATACAACAAGGCTCATTTTTATTAGCCGCATCTTTTACCGCATCACTCAAAGAATTGATAAGTTTTACCAACTCAAACTCATCGCTTCCCTCAAGTAATGACAAATCAGCGCCCGAATAATCTATGCCGCTCTCAACAGCTTTTCTCAAAACACTCTTACCTCTTGCATATGCATATTGTACATATGGTCCGGATTCGCCTTCGAAATCAAGTATGTCTTTCCATGTAAATACAATATCTTTTTCGCGGCCGTTTTTAAGGAACGAATACAATATAGCACCGACACCGATTTTCTCTGCAACCTCATCAATATCTTCAATATTTTTGCTTGTAGAGCTGTTTTCGATAACTTCTTTTGTTTTCTCTATTGACTCACGAAGAACATCTTCCAAGAATACAACATCACCATGACGGGTAGAAAGCACTTTATCAGGGAAACGCACATAGCCAAAACCTACGTGAACGCAATCTTTTGACCACGCATATCCCATTTTATCCAAAACTGAGAAAATTTGTTTAAAGTGAAGCGCTTGAGGTGTACCTACAACATATATGTTTTTATCAAAGTCATATGTTCTCTTGCGATATATAGCTGCAGCCAAATCGCGTGTCGCGTAAATTGTCGTACCGTCTGATTTAAGAATAATACAAGGCGGAATATTCGCGTCATCAAAACGAACAACTTGCGCTCCGTCACTTTCTTCAAGAAGATTTTTTTCTTTGAGAAGTTCTACAACCTCAGGCATTTTGTCTGAATAGAAGCTTTCTCCTGCGTATGAATCAAATGAAATATCAAGAAGCTTGTAAGTTTTATTAAATTCTTTTAAGCTGGCATCAACGAAAAATCTCCAAAGCTTTGTGATTTCTTCGTCCCCATCTTCAAGCATTTTAAAGTAAGCTCTTGCTTCATCCTCAAGCTCAGGATGCTCTTCTGCTTCTGTGTGGAATTTTACATAAATCTTAAGAAGCTCATTAATCGGATCTGCCTCTATCGTTTCTGCGTTTCCCCAACGCTTGTACGCACTAATAAGCTTACCAAACTGAGTACCCCAATCACCCAAGTGATTAATTTTCACAGTATCATAACCCAAAAAGCTGTAAATTCTTTCAAGAGAACTTCCGAGCGCCGTTGTTACAAGGTGTCCAATGTGAAATGGTTTGGCAATATTTGGTGAAGAAAATTCCACAAGAACTTTCTTTCCTTCACCTTCGTATGTCTTACCGTAATCCTCGCCCTTTTCAAGAACTTCTGAGACAACTTCTTTTGCCAAAGAGCCTCTTTTTAAGTAAAAGTTTAAATAACCGCCTATTGCCGCTGCTTTTTCAAACAATTCACTTTCTTCAACTGCGGCGGAAACTTTCTCGCACAACTCGGCTGCTATTGCCGGAGGTGCTTTTCTGAAAATTTTCGCAAGCGCAAAACACGGAAATGCCGCGTCGCCCATTTCAGGATTGGGCGGTACTGCCATAAGACTTTCGACTTGCTCTATTGTTAATTGCTCGGCATCAGTTACCGAAGCTATTATTTCTGCCGCTGCTTTTTTATAATTCATTTAAATTATCTCCTCTTTTTATACAACAATGTTAACAATTCTGCCCGGAACAGCAATGATTTTGCGTACCGGCTTGCCTCCGATGAGAGCTTGCACGTCAGCATTGGCGAGCGCAAACTTTTCTGTCTCTTCTTTGCCGTAAGCAGAAGGCACCATCAGCTTCATTTTTACTTTACCGCAAATTTGAACGGCAACCTCGACTTCTGATTTAGCCATTGCTTTTTCGTCATATGTCGGCCATTCTGATTTATAAATCGGTTTATCGGAAAGTTTTTGAATCTGCCAAATTTCCTCTGTAATATGAGGCGCTGCAGGATTCAAAAGCACGAGCAACGCACGAAGTTCATCGCGTGTAATTTTGCCGTAAGCATAAATATCATTAACGAGTGTCATCATAGCGGCAATCGCTGTGTTGAACTTCATCTTCTCGTAATCTTCTGTTACTTTCTTTATTGTAGTGTGAACTGCAGATTTAAGTTCATCTGACATGCCATCTTCGTCTGTCAAAATATCCTGAAGTTTCCACACTCTGTCAAGGAATCTGTAACAACCTCTTGCACCTTGTGTGGACCACGGAATAGCTTGGTCAAACGCACCCATAAACATCTCGTATACACGAAAAGCATCTGCGCCGATTTCTGCTACAATATCATCGGGATTAATAACATTTCCTCTTGATTTTGACATTTTCTCGCCGTTTTCACCCAAAATCATACCATGTGAAGTTCTCTTAATATAAGGCTCAGGGCATGAAATTATACCTGCATCATAAAGGAATTTATGCCAGAATCTGGAGTAGAGCAAGTGAAGTGTTGTATGCTCCATACCGCCGTTATACCAGTCAACCGGCATCCAATAATCCATAGCCTCTTTTGAAATCATCTCTTCAGAGTTGTGAGGATCGCAGTATCTTATAAAATACCATGAAGAACCTGCCCATTGAGGCATTGTATCTGTCTCTCTCTTTGCAGGAGCTCCGCACTTAGGACAAGTCGTATTAACCCATTCAGGTACATTAACAAGCGGAGATTCGCCGCTGTCTGTCTGTACATAATTTTCAATATCAGGAAGCTTAACCGGAAGCTCTTTTTCAGGAACCGGCACCCAACCGCAATGTTCACAATATACAAGCGGAATAGGTTCTCCCCAATATCTCTGTCTGCTGAATACCCAGTCACGAAGTTTGTAGTTTACTTTACGATGACCGTATCCCTTATCAGCAAGCCAATCAATTATTGTTTTTTTAGCTTCTGCTACTGTTAATCCGTCCAAGAATTGAGAGTTTGTCATGATACCTGTCTCAATATCTGTGAAAGCAGCATTTTGTACATCTCCGCCTTGAACAACTTCAATAATCGGTAGACCGAATTTCTTTGCAAACGCCCAGTCACGGTCATCATGCGCAGGTACTGCCATAATTGCACCTGTACCGTAAGAAATCAAAACGTAGTCAGATATCCAAATTGGGATTTCTTTGCCGTTTACAGGATTGATTGCAGTAACACCTTTAAGCATTACACCTGTCTTGTCTTTAGCCATTTCCGTACGCTCAAAATCTGATTTCTTTGCAGCAGCAGCTTTGTATTCAAGCACTTCGCTGTAATTTTCAATTTTATCTTGAATTTTCTCTAAAATAGGATGCTCCGGAGAAACAACCATATATGTTGCACCGAAAAGTGTATCGGGACGAGTTGTATATACAGTAAGTACACCGTTGTCAACGCCTTCTGCTGCAGGCACTTTGAAATCTACCTCAGCACCTTCACTTCTGCCGATCCAGTTACGTTGTTGTGTCTTAACTTTTTCTATAAAATCAACATTATCAAGACCTTCGATAAGCTTTTGTGCATAATCTGTAATCTTGAGCATCCATTGTGATTTGACTTTACGTACTACTTCGCCGCCGCAACGTTCACACACGCCGTTTACAACTTCTTCGTTTGCAAGTCCTACTTTACACTCTGTACACCAGTTAATCGGCACTTCTGCTTTATATGCAAGTCCCTTTTCAAATAATTTAAGGAAAATCCATTGTGTCCACTTGTAATAAGCGGGATCTGTTGTGTTGATTTCTCTTGACCAGTCAAATGAGAAACCTATCTTTTTAAGCTGATCTTTAAAATGAGCAACATTCTTCTCTGTAACTGTTGAAGGATGTACTTTGTTTTTTATGGCAAAATTCTCTGCCGGAAGTCCGAACGCATCCCAACCGATAGGGAAAATTACATTATATCCCTCAAGTCTGCGTTTTCTTGCAATTATATCCATTGCAGTATTTGATCTCGGATGGCCTACATGAAGTCCGTTTCCCGATGGATACGGAAATTCAATTAATCCATAGAATTTCTTTTTGCTTTTATCAATAACAGCTTCAAAAGCCTTATCTTCTTCCCAAATTTTTTGCCACTTAGCCTCTATCTCAGACGGCCTGTACTCGTACATTTTCTCTTTCATTGAAAGCATCTCCTTCAAAATCTATTAAAACTTTTATATTCATTCTCTGTCAGCCATATCTATATATGGTTGTTTGCCTCCGACATTTTTATATGCCGGTCGAATTATTCTGTTACTAACCGCAAGTTCTTCTAAACGATGTGCGCTCCATCCCGCTATTCTTGAAATAGCAAAAATAGGAGTATAAAGCTCTTTCGGTATATTAAGCATAGTATACACCAAGCCGGAATAAAAATCCACATTTGCACACATTATCTTGGGTATTTGCCTGTATTCTTCAAATGCTACGGGAGCAAGTTCTTCTACTGCATTGTAAAACTCAAACTCATCTACCCATTCCTGTCCCATTGAATGTGCAAGTTCTTCGGCTTTGCGCTTCAAAAGCTTTGCTCTCGGGTCAGATTTTGTATATACCGCATGGCCTATACCATAAATAAGTCCTGTCTTGTCATACGCTTCTTTTTTTAGAATTTTTATAAGATAATCCTTAATCTGACCTTTATCTTTTATATCTTTAACGTTTTTCTTCATTTCTTTCATCATTTCCATCACGCAATGGTTAGCACCACCGTGTTTCGGACCCTTTAAAGCTCCGACTGCAGCTGCCATAGCCGAATACGTATCCGTACCTGTTGATGTTACAACATGAACCGTAAATGATGAATTGTTACCGCCGCCATGCTCTGCATGCAAAATAAGTGCAAGATCAAGAGACTCAGCCTCAAGTCGTGTATATTTACTGTCAGGTCTGATCATTTGAAGCAAATTTTCTGATGTTGAAAGGCCTCTTTGAGGATTATGAATATACAAACTCTCGTCATAATAATAATGGCATCTTGTTTGATATGCATATGCTGCCATAGTAGGTATTTGAGCTATAAGTCTGATACATTGGCGCATTACATTTTCGTAGGAAATATCATCAGGATTTACATCATATGAATACGATGCCAACATACAACGAGCGAGTTTATTCATAATATCCTTGCTCGGCGCCTTCATTATCATATCCTCCGCAAAGCCTTCGGGAAGTCTTCTATAGTCATCAAGAACTGATTTAAACTCTTCTAATTCTTGTTTATTCGGCAATTTACCGGTAATCAAAAGATACGCAGTTTCTTCAAAACCAAAACGTTTATCTCTTTCAAAACCTGCCGCTAAATCTTCTACACTTATGCCTCTGTACAGAAGCTTGCCGTCAATCGGCACCTTTTCGTTTTCTTCAATGATATACGCACGAACATCTCCTATACTTGTAAGACCTACAAGTACACCTGTATTATCCGAATTTCTCAAACCGCGCTTAACATTATATTTACCGTAAAGTTCAGGATTAAATGTATCTTTAGCTACAGCTGTATCGGACATTTTCTGTATAAAATCCTTGTGTTTTTCTATTATAGGAACATAATCATTTCGATACATCAGCTTTTCCTCCAACAAACAAATAAGCTATCATACCATATAAGTATAATAGCTTATTTTATTAAATCATTATGATTATGTCAATATTTTTAATCTTTTAATACATCAATCCTCATCATCACTCAAGTTCTTTTTAGCTTCTTCGATAACCTTCTTAGCAATATTATCAGGAACATCTTCATATCTTGCAAATTCAGTCTTAAATGTACCTCTTGCCTGCGTCATAGCACGAAGGTCTGTAGCGTACTTAAGCATTTCCGAATAAGGAGCCTCAGCAACAATTTCCTGCATACCGTTCTCCAAAGGATTCATACCGAGTACACGGCCACGGCGCTTATTCATATCACCTATAATATCTCCCATGTATCTCTCAGGCACATAAACATTTACGCTGAGAACAGGTTCGAGCAATACGGGGCTTGCTTGTTTCATGCCTTCTTTGAAAGCAATCTTTGCCGCCGAAACGAAAGCAACTTCTTTTGAATCAACAGGGTGATATTTACCATCAACAAGTGTTGCTTTAAGATTAACTACAGGACAACCTGCAAGTACGCCTTTCTTAACGCTCTCTTGGAGGCCTTTCTCAACGGACGGGAAGAATTGCTTCGGTACTGCACCGCCGAAAACTTTCTCGCAGAATTCCAATTCTGTTTTCTCTCCGGGTTCGAATTCGATAACAACTTTACCGTACTGTCCTGCACCGCCTGACTGCTTCTTGTGAAGACCCTCTGCAGATACTTTCTTTCTGATTGTTTCTCTGTACGGAATAATCGGGTCTTCGAGTTCTACTGAAACGCCATATCTTGTTTTAAGTTTACTTACTATCGTATCTATATGTTGGTCTCCGAGACCGGAAACGAGCATTTGTCCTGTCTCTTTGTTTGTTTCAAATTTAATAACCGGGTCTTCATCTCTCAATTTTGCAATACCGGCACTGATTTTCTCTTCATCACCTCTTGCCTTAGGCACGATGCCCAAAGTGAGTTGCGGCTCAGGGAACGGTGTTGCTGCTATAATTATAGGACGAGTTTTTGAACCCAAAGTATCATTTGTCGAAGTAACGCTCAACTTTGCTACTGCGCCCAAGTCACCGCAAACAAGCTCTTTAACGGGAATTTGCTTTCTGCCTCTTAATACGAAAATCTGTCCTATTTTCTCGTCTACGCCTTTATTAGCATTAAACATTATAGTATCGGGTTTCATAGTTCCCGAACAAACTCTAAAGAGTGACAAACGGCCAACAAACGGGTCAGCAATAGTTTTATATACAAACAAAGTAGGATGTCCATCCGGATCAGGCTTCATCTGTTGAGGATTGCCGTCTGCATCTGTATAATCCAATATTGTTCTTTCAAGCGGAGAAGGCATATAATCAACTATAAAGTCCATAAGTTTTCTGATACCTATGTTCTCGTAAGAAGAACCCAAAAGCACCGGTGCGCAAGTACAATTATTAATCGCAACTTTAAGACCCTTTATTATTTCTTCTCTTGTAAATCTTTCACCGCCGAAGAATTTCTCCATAAGCTCATTGTCAGTCTCAGCAACTATCTCAGACAAATTCAAATGAATTGCCTCTGCCTTTTCAACCATATCTTCGGGAAGCTCACCGTCTACAAGGTTACCGAATTGGTCGAACATTCTCGCCTGCAAAGTAATACCGTCTACAACACCAACCAATTTACCGTTTTTCCTTATAGGAAGTTGAAGTGCCACACACGGTTTGCCGAGCATTTCTTTAAGCTCAGCATAAATCTTATCAAAATCTGCATTTTCATCATGCATCTTATTAACGAAAATAACTCTCGGTATATTTCTGTTGCTTGCAAATTCCCAAGCTTTCTCTGTACCTACCGTCATGGTAGAAGAAACAACAATTACAGCAGAATCAACTACTGAAACAGCTTCTAACATTTCTCCTGCAAAGTCGAAATATCCCGGTGTATCTATAATATTAACTGTAGAACCTCTCCAATCAAAAGGAGCTGTAGCAAGGCTTACGGAAGCTTTTCTTTTAACTTCTTCAGGGTCGCAGTCAAGAACAGTATTACCGTCGCTTACTCTTCCCAAGCGGTCTATTGCGCCCGCATTATACAACATCGCCTCTGCAAGTGATGTTTTACCCATGCCACCGTGTCCTAAAAGTACCACGTTTCTTAAATCAGAACTTTTCATATACATTCCTCCCAAAAATATATTTAAATTTTCTTAAACAATATTAAATTTTCGCGTTCTTAACAATGGATAAATTTTATCACGAGCATAGTTATATGTCAATTATTTTCTGTCGCAACCGTTACCCCCACATCCTCTAAAACCTCAGCTGTTATGCAATAATATTTTTTTCCTGATTTCTCAACAACGGAGCTCTTTGTACTTAAAACCTGCCCATCATCCGGAATCGACATATCCAACGCACCCTCCGCTTTGAGCGCCGCTCTCAATACCGCCTCCTCTTCAGAAAGCTTTACAGTCTCCCAAACAGTCTCCCTTTTCACCAATTTCGATGTGCCAAAAGGCAGTTTTGCTTCGCCTCCCAAATACTTCTCCGTATAAACGCTGTCGTAACTTTCAAATTCTTTTGTTCCCCAATTCCACGGCAGCCACTTCCACGCAGGCGGCTCAATTTTAAAATCAAAAAACAACAGCGATTTCACCGTTTTCTCTTTTCCGGTATAGTTAAGCATTTCCACTTCTTTTTCTATTAAAGCCTCTGCCTTGTACCACACGATGCCCATTATCTGCGCTTTGGCGTGTTTCCCCTCGCCCACGACTACTACCTGTCCTTTCAAAGCCGTGTTGCCCGTTTCCACCACCTGTCTGCCCTGCTCCACCGTCACCTTTTGAAGCAAACAATCCTTCGCCACTGCTATGTCGCACGCTTCCTCTACGGAAACTTGGTCGCTCTTTTTGCTTTCGTAGTGCACGCCTTGCACTATTTCAATAGAAAGTGTCATTCCCTTCTTTTTAACTCCAACCCAACACAAATTATCCTGTTTTACCAAAAGCTCCTCCGCCAAAGCTCTCGCATGTATATTCGACATAAACATTCCTCTTTTGACACCTAAATCAGACACCAATTTTAATGTATTTTGTCTTGAAAATTCATCTGCTCCGCAAACATTAATCTCCCATACTGTAGATGTAGCAAGTACAAACAAAGCACAAAGCAGCAAAGAGAGAACAGCCAAAATTTTGCGCGACTTATATTTCCGTAGTGTGTAAAGAATTCCTTTTTTTGCAATAATTTGTACCTTTACTCCTGACTTTGCTGCGGCGCTGCGAATGTTTTTGCGAAAATCATCTGCAAGCAAGCACATTGTAAACTCTTTTTCTGAGACTCGCGTCAAATCCCATACCGCTATTCTTCTTCTGAGACATATGTTTATGAATTTCTGCGGTCTTTCCCCTGTTATTCTTATCTGTACATAATTTTGAATATAACTTAATACTTTATACATTTTTGCTCCCGTTTATTATTTATACGTTATACTTTCGATTACACCTTTTATGCATAAATATTCATCGTTAATTTCCGCAACCTCAAGCTGTTTGCCGCAAATACAAATAATGCCGGCAACACTGAAAACATCAATATGTCTGTCACTGCATGAACAGAGACCCTTATGAGTCAATATCTGTACTTTTCGTCTGCCGTAAAGTCTTATCGAGGGTATATTCATAACAAATCCTCCGGCGAACCAAACTCATAGCCTTGCTTTCGTGCTTCTCGTATTATACTGCCAAGTGCTTCCGCATTGTCTTTTGATACGGCATGAAGTAATATCACAGCACCGTTATGAAAATTATCGCTTACCATTTTAAGTGCCCAATCTGCGCCTTTTTGCTTATCTGTGAGCCAATCTTGATATGCAAAGCTCCACATTATGCACTTGTAATTTAATTTACAGGCTATTTCAAGCACTGAGCTGTTATATTCGCCTTTAGGCGGTCTGAAAAAGTGCATATGTCTGCCGAATTTATCAAAAAACAATCTGTCGAGCTCCAATATTTCGTTTTCACACTTATCATAACTAAGTTCAGGCATAGAGTAGTGATTCATAGAGTGATTTCCTACGCTGTGTCCTTCTTCGAGCATTCTGCGTATAATGGCATCGTTTTGCTCAAAATAGTCTCCAGTGATAAAAAATATAGCTTTGACATTTTCTTCTTTTAATGTATCAAGAATGTCTTCGGTGTAACCGTTTTCGTAGCCTTCGTCAAATGTCAAATACATTTTATTTTCATTGACATCGCCCAAAAACAAGCCACCGCCCTTATGTAATATCTCAACCTCTGCTCTGCCCGCTTCGGGAGTCGAACCGTTTTTACCTCTTGATAAACCCCAACGGCAAATCGATTTATCTGCCGTAGTTGCCGTCTGAACTATCTCTACAGAATAATTATCCTCACTGTTATTATTTATGTTATATGAAACTTTAAGTAACGGATAAGCCAAAAGCAGCATTAACAACAACACCGGCATAGCAATAAATATTTTTAAGCGCATAAAAAAGCGGCACTTCCTTTCAATATTGTCTTTACAATATCTATTCGGAAATACCGCTGTTTATGACGCTGTATTACGCTTGTTTACTTCGTCTCTGCATTTTTTAACATATCAGTCAAAATATCAAGTGGATTGCAAGCCTCCATAACTATTTTTTCTTTCATGTTCCAGGTAACATCACAAGCTTTTTCTTTGTCAATTACTGCCAAAGGTCCTGACCCATTCAAATAAACTCCGCTGTATAACTTTTCCGGCTCACCTATGGCATATATTTCAAACGGTGCGGAATGCTGTCTGCCGTTTATTACCACATACTCGCCTACAATTCTTATCTCTGACATTGCCGTAAGTCTCTCTCCGTTTACGGAAATTGCTTGTGCCGAGCTTGCTTTTAATTCGTTTATTAAACTGAGAAGATGGCGTTGAAGTGTTGCCGAGAGAATCTCCCTGTTAAGAGCGATATTTATATACAAACCCTCTCCTTCAACTTTAGCTGCTCCTGAAAACATCTTAATATTACTTAATTCTTCTTCTAATTTTTGTATCTGTTCTTCATTCGTAGCACTTTCAAGGAGTTTAACTTTTTCTTCAAGTTCTTTATTCTCTGTTTCAACAGTATCGAGTTCTTGCTCAAGCTTAAGAATATTGGCTTGATATTTAGATATTTTTTCTGCATCCGAAGAAACACTTCCCGACGCACTGAGACTTCTGTATTGAATTGAAATAATCACGCCAAGTGCAATACATACTATCGTTATCGTTATATTATAAATAATTGTTTTACTCTTTTTCTTATCTGCCATTTTTATCCCCTTACTCGCATTCACTCAACAAATCTACAGATGACAAATACGATTTGTTATATTTTTTTATCACAATATTGTCTTTAACAACAGGATCCACAATAAGATTTTCTTTTATCATAAGTGCATAAATAGAGCTGCTTTTAAATGCTGCGAGCATTTTTTGTGAATCGCCTATGGCTTCTATATGATACGGAGCAAACAACTTTTTGTTATTAACTCTTATACTTGGCCCCATACAAAGCATCTCTGACATAGGCACTATTCGCTCGCCGTTTATCGCAATAGCTTGCGCGCCTGCTTCTCTTAATGTATTTACTATCTCGTTTAAGTATATATCGTGAACAAGCAGTCCTGCTACCGACTCATATCTTACAGGTGCATCATCGAGTCCTATATCTATTCCCGGCCCCGATACTGTAACCAATCCTGCAGAAAACCTATGTTCTTCTATATCTGTTTCATACTTTTTATATAATTCATAAAATTCTTTCTCATTGTTGTACAAATATGTCATTTCTGAATTATATCTGCTTTTCAGCGAATCTTTTTTATCTTTGCCCTCTGCGATATCAGCTTCCAATGCTCTTATGGTATCTTCATATTGCTTTATTTCAGCTGACACATTATCGCTCTTAGTCTTATTTATTTTTGCAACAGATTTGATTTGAAGTGTAATAACTATACCAAGTAATGCAAAAATCAACATTACCAAAGGTATACCTTTTATCTTTTTATTATTTTTCTCCAACCCCATCTGCTTTTGGCTCCTATTAGTTCAAAAATAACAATCACAGTATAATAGCTTTTATTTTTGATGTCAATTAAAGCATCTTAACGAGGTAATAAATATGTATGAATAAAATTTCTCCCACAAAAAGCCTGATTTGTTAGAGAAAAAGTCTCTTGAAGTCGTCCGAAACAGCTTTAAAATGCCTTGAAGTGGCGTTTTCTCACAAACAACGCCTGTTTTGGGGAGAAAATTTTCTTTTTTCTCCCACAGAAACGCATATTTTGTACAGAAAAGCAGAACGCTTCAACTCATTTCATTTTTTCTTTTTGACTGTCACAATAACAACCACTGCCGCAACAATCACCACACCAGATATGACAGAAATCCAAAGTATTGTATTATTGTCGTCTGCTTCAGGAGAAGTTACTTTAGAAGGCGTACTCGTAGCAGTTGGTTCAACTTCATCAATACCCGGTTCAACGGTAATATGATAATCAGGTTCTGCCAACAATATATCTTCGCGCTGTTCCAGAATTTTAATTGCATCCAAAACTTGTTTTTTCCCTTTAATTTTCAGTTCAAGTTTCAAAATTTGATGAAAATCATCTTTGTTTAACAAGGGATTGTTTTCATGACTGCTACCATAATACAAATTTCTAACAGCCGTGCATTCAATTTCCGAAAAATCATCAACAGTATACTTTTTACCAACTTCACTGTAAGCTTTTTTCATCACAACAAGTACACAATCATCTGCAAAATCATCCTCTAATGTTGCGTTGCAAATCTTTTTTTCTTCATTATCAACAGGTTTCTTATCTTTTTCATCCCCCGGGAAAATTTCAACCTCAAATGTCTTTTCTGCATACTCGCCTTGGTTATTATATTTTACATTCAAAGAAGTTTTACCTTCTTTGAATGCTTTTAATTTCGTTTCAAAGCCCTCATATATATTTTCACCACTGCCAAAGCAAGCAATGTTACTGTTTTCAACAGACCAAACAATCTCGATTGAAGTAGGATAATTTAAAGTCATCAACGTAACATCCGAACATTTACCATCTATCGAAAGGGCATCCGCTGCTTTTATAATATTCCAAAAGCTCGGTTCTTCTATATATAAATAAAACTCACCATTTCCTATATGCTCTACTTTAGAAAGTGCAACTTGCGGAAAGTCATTCGGTTCGTATGTATACGTCTCATCATAGTCATCAATTCGTACTTGGACAAACGAAAAAGAAAAAGCAGGTGCATATCCTTTTGCTTCAGTAACTTCTAAATCTAATTGTTCCCCTACTTTCATTGTAATCTTATCATTCGGAACGTTTATGCTAAGCGTGCCTTCAAAAGGCTCCGTATATCCCGGAAAAGCTGCTTCAACATAAGGATTATTCTCTGCAAAATTCTTCATTTCATCTGTTGTAATATAATTTTTTAATATAAATAAATATCTTACTTCGCTCGTACGGAAATCTGTAAAGTGCCATTCGTAGTCAGATATCAAATAAAGTGCTTCCAATTCAAGTTCAGGAAAGTCCTCTGCATCAAAACGTCCATGGTCGTGATAATCCACATCTATTGTCACATTTAAAGTTTTAAACTCCTCGTTTTCTTCAGCTAAAACCGAGAAAACAAGCAACGAATTAACCAATAAAGCCAAAACAACAAAGAAACCCAGCACTGTTTTTTTCATAACATACGCCTCCCTATAATTCATTTTTACCATAATTTTATTATACACGCAAACAAAAGCATGTCAATAAATTCGTTAATTAATTCGATTTCTTTAAAACATTTTTTCTTTATCCACGTACAAATGACATCTTTACCCTCATTGACAATCCTCTCCCCCTTGCCTATAATTTTAAAGTAATTTTTATTCAAAAGGACAAGCATTATGGATTCAAAAAAACTTACGGCGGCTATATACACTTTAGGATGCAAAGTTAATTTTTATGAAAGCGAAGCTATTGCAGAATCACTTTCTTCAATGGGTGTATCAATAAAAGACTTTGATGATGTATGTGATATTTATATTATTAATACTTGTACCGTTACAGCCGACAGCGACCGTAAAGGCTTAAAGACTATTCGCCGCGCTATTAAGAAGAATCCCGATGCATTTGTTGCTGTCACAGGTTGTCTTGCTCAGAGAAAGCCGGAAAGCATTGCGCGCATTCCAGGTGTATCGCTCATAACAGGAAACGAAGATAAAATTTCCGTAGCAAAGCAAATACTCGACAATTACAACGAATACAAAGGCGAAGCAAAAATCCGTGTATTGCCATTTTCAGACACTTTAAAAAGTGCCTTTATCGACGACTTTAACAGAACACGCGCATATATAAAAATCGAGGACGGTTGCAGCTCAAAATGTGCATATTGCATTATACCGAAAGCACGCGGTCCCGTTCGCTCAAAACCACGAGAAGATGTATTGAAAGAAGTTTCCGCACTTGTAGCAGGCGGATGCAAAGAAGTGGTGCTGACAGGCATAGAAATATCTTCGTATCAATTCGATTTCATAAAGCTTTTACAAGAGTTGGACGCTTTAGACGGACTTGAAAGAATCCGTCTTGGCTCGCTTGATCCGTTTTTCATATCAAAAGAAGTAGTTGATGCTCTTCGTGAAATACGGAAACTTTGTCCGCACTTCCACATCTCACTGCAAAGCGGTTCAAGCCGTACACTTGCCGCCATGAGACGAAAATACAATGCAGACAAGGCTCTTGAGCGAATTTTATATTTAAAGAACTCCTTCCCCGGTTGTAACTTATTTGCAGATGTTATTGTCGGTTTTCCGGGAGAAACAGAGGAAGATTTTCAAGACACTGTACATTTTATGGAAACAGTGCGTTTCTTGCATCTTCATATTTTTCCTTATTCTCAAAGAGAAGATACCGAAGCTGCTGCAATGCCTTGCCAAATAGCACCTGAAATAAAAAAAGACCGTGCCTCGAGACTTGCCGAGATACAGTCTGTTATAAAAAACGAGTTGCTTAACGATTTTATAAAATCAGGACAAAAAGCAAATGTCCTTTTTGAAACATACAAAGACGGTGTTCTCAAAGGACATTCTGATAGCTTTATTGAATTTATGTGTGATTCAAACGAGAATCTTCGCGGAATGACAGGCACCGTGGTTCCCGTATCCACAGACGGAGAAGTAATTACAGGTTATTTAATGTCATCCTCATTATCATAACTGTTGTCGAATTCGTCTTCATCATCAAATGATGTTGTCTCGTCTTCGTCTTCATCTTCATCATTATCTTCTTCTGCATCTGCATCTTCATCCTCATCATCGTCGCCTTCTTCTGCTTCGATTTGAGCCTTTCTACCTTTATCGAGATCAATAAAGAACTGTGCCAAATAAGCTACGCAGAAAAGCGCAATTCCCAAAAATTGAGTTTTGAAGATACCGATGCTCTTAACTGTAAGAAGAAGGAAAACTACTGCAACAATAAAAAGCACAACTTTAACAATTGTTTTTATTTTATATGACGTTTCTTTTTTAAATTTGCCGATATTGTCAATTAAAGGGAAAACAATGTCTACAAGCAATACAGACACAAGAGCAAATGACATAGAGATTAATAATACAGGCTGTTGAATATTAGCCGGGAAAATCTCAAAAAAAGCCAAAAGCACAAAAACTATTGAAATCATCAATACGATAATAAATACATTTGTAAGTAACGTTCTTTTTTTCATAACGCAGAACTCCTCTTTTTCAAAATCACTTTAAATTTTACATATTCTTATATGCAATGTCAAATTTATTTTTTAATAATTTCAGCCACATCTTCAGGTGTTGAAATTTCATATTGTTCACCTGTTGCCATATCCTTAATTTTAAACACACCGCTCTCCATTTCGTCGCCGCCAATAATAACAACGTACGGAATACCGAGTTTATTTGCATATGTCAATTTCTTTGCCATTTTACCGTCATTCATATACACTTCTACGGCGTATCCGGCATTACGGAACTCTGTTGCCTTTTCCAATGTATACTTTACAGTGTCACTCATAGGTATGAAAAGTATTTCTGTAGGTGTACATTTATTATTGTATTGTATCGCACCAACTTCATTGAGCTGGTAGAACAATCTTGAAAGACCTATAGATATACCTACGCCCGGCAAGCTCTGTTTAGTATAGTTTGAAGCCAATTCATCATATCTGCCGCCCGAACAGATGCTTCCCAATTGAGGATAATCACAAAGCATAGTTTCATAAACAGTACCTGTATAATAATCAAGACCTCTTGCAATTTTAAGATTAACTGTAAAACATTCTTCGCTGACACCAAGAGCCAAAATATTTTCACAAACAGCCTCAAGTTCAGCAAGACCATCTTTGAATTTTTCATTGGGAATATCATACTCTTTAAGACGCGAAATAATATCGGAAATACTGCCGGAATTATCCAAGAATGCCAAAACACTTTCTGCTGTTTCTTCTGAAACACCGACCTCTTTGATAAGTTCTTTTTTCACATTATCTCTGCCGATTTTATCTATCTTGTCAACTATACGCAAAGTTTCAATAGTATTTTCTATTTGCAAATACTCAAAATAACCGTTTAAGAGCTTTCTGTTATTTATCATAATTTTAAACTTACCGATATTAAGCGCATTAAAAGTAGAGTAAATAACACTTACTATTTCAGCATCATTTACAATGCCTAACGAACCGTTGCCGATTATATCAATATCGCATTGATAAAACTCACGGAATCTTCCCTTTTGCGGTTTTTCTCCTCTGTAAACTTTACCTATATGATATCTTCTGAAAGGAAATGTAAGTTCACCGTAATGTTGTGCAACATATCTTGCAAGTGGTACGGTTAAGTCAAATCTCATTGCAATATCACTGTCACCTTTGTTAAAGCGATAAACCTGTTTTGCAGTATCTCCACCGCTTTTGGCAAGCAGAACTTCTGATTTTTCTAATACAGGTGTATCAAGAGGAATAAAGCCGTAGCTTTCAAATGTTCTTTTTATTGTATCTGTCATACGAGTCAATATCATTTGTTCTTTAGGCAAGAGCTCCATAAAGCCTGAAAGAATTGACGGCTCCACTATTTTCTTTTGATTGTTTTGCTTTTCGTCCATTGCAAATTTCCTTTCAATCCATAATTTATATAAAAAATATAATTTACTATAAACAAAAATCCGAACCTGCTTGTTTAACAGATTCGGACTTCGTGGTGATCCATCGGAGACTCGAACTCCGGACACCCTGATTAAAAGCCAGGTGCTCTACCGACTGAGCTAATGGATCAAAGCTCAAGGCTTCGCTTTCGCAAAGCGCTTGGATATAATACATCACTTAATGAGTGTTGTCAATAGCTTTTTTAAAAAATTTTTAGATTTTTTTAAAAAAATCTGTTATACACTGTTACCGCAATATTATTTATTGAGAGCATCAGTTGATACTTTAATTACCGGTCTGATACCTTCTGCCGTATCATCAACTGTATAACCGCCCTCTGCAACATTACCTGAACGATCAACTGCCAACATAAATGTTTTAGCACCGGGATCTCTCAACCACCATATACCTGCTGAGTTTTTATCTGTAACAAGACCTCTGCCGGCAGCATAGTCAGTAGCGTATGCCATGGAGTTAAATCCGCTTTCTTTTGTGAAATATTTAGCAAACTCATCTGCAGAAAGTAAGTACACCAAATCCTCAGTGTCATTACCACCCTCAGTCTTATATGTATCATTATCTTTGCTTGAGTTTGTTACTTTTTTAATCTTGGCGATTTCTGCTTCAGAAAATGCTCTGTTCAAGAAGTTAAGTTGTTCTTTGTAGAATTCACCGTTGTTTACAGAATAAGCGTCTGTACCGTTAAGCCAATCTCTCATTGAAGACTCTTCCCATGTACACTCGCCGTAAAGGTCGTTATATTTTCGTCCGCCGTCAAGTATTTTGCTTGAAATAAGGATACTGTCAGAACCGGATGTCTCAAGAACAATCCATTGGATAGCTTCTACAAGATAAAGTGTTTCTCCGCAAAGCATATAATATTGCTCTGCTTTCTTTTCACCATTTTCTTTAGCCTGATATACAAAATAACCTGACTCAAGGTCATATTTTGCAAACATATTATCATCTTCAAATTCGTTCCACAAACCTGTCTCAGGGTCAATTTTAACATTAGTTAAAATTTTGCTTTGAATATCAGATGCTGCTTTTGTCTGCGGATACATACCGAATGTCACAAGCTTATCGGCTGAAACTTCTTCTTGTTTAGTAAGCGAAGGATCTCCGCCGTTTGTGGTCCAATCAGATACGCCAACTTTTTCATCTTTGCATCCTGCAAATAAAACCATTGTTGACATAATTACTACTGCTAATATCACAGACAATAACTTTCTACGTGTCATAAATTTAATGCCTCCCAATACGAAAGATAACACAATATATACCTATGAAGTATACCTTCTATCAAGGTCGATGTCAATAAATAAATAAAAATTTTAGTATTAAATCCCCATACTGTTCATATACTGTTTTTGTAAACCGCAGCGAACACAGGGTTACTACATATTAAGGAGGTTTTTAAGTGGATAGATTTGATATTTACCAACAAATAGCACAAAGAACAAACGGAGATATTTACATCGGCGTTGTAGGCCCCGTCCGCACGGGCAAGTCTACATTTATTAAAAGATTTATGGATTTATTGGTTATTCCTAATATTACGGATACTTTTGAGCGCGACAGAGCCATTGACGAATTGCCTCAAAGCGCATCGGGAAAAACCATAATGACAACGGAGCCTAAATTCATACCAAACGAAGCCGCCAATATCACAATTGACGGTAATATAAATTTAAAAGTTCGTCTTGTCGACTGTGTGGGTTATCTTGTTTCAGGCGCACTCGGTCATTTAGAGAACGACATTCCGCGCATGGTCGACACCCCTTGGTTTGAGGAAAAAATTCCGTTTGGTCAAGCGGCGGAAATAGGCACGCAAAAAGTAATTACGGAGCACTCTACAATAGGTCTCGTAATAACAACAGATGGCAGTATAACCGATATTTCGCGAGAAGAATACATAGAAGCAGAAGAACGCGTCATCGAGGAAATGAAAAACACCGGCAAGCCGTTTGCCATTTTACTTAACTGTGCAGATCCTTCTGCGCAAGATGTCTCTGCCATTGCGGAAAATCTCAACCAAAAATACAGCGTTCCCGTTTTACCTGTAAATTGCAGCACAATGAGCCAGGAGAACATAAATGACATTATGCAAACGATTCTTTATGAATTTCCAATATGTGAAATAGGTATAAATATTCCATCTTGGATGGTCAGTCTTGACTACAACGAGGATTTAAAGGCTTCTTTAACCGATGCTATTAAAGAATCTTTTGAGCCTGCATCAAAAGTTCGCCACATAAGCGAGTGTATGAATGTGCTCTCGAACTTTCCGTTTATAAAAAGAGCAAATATTTCTTCTATCAATGCCGGCAGTGGTTGTGCAATGATTGATTTACAGCTTCCTGACGAGCTTTTTTATAATATTTTGTCTGAGCGTTCCGGACTCGACATTACTGACGACAAGGCCCTCATTGCTATGATTCGTGATTTAGGTCGCATCAAGAGAGAACACGAGCGTCTTGAAACCGCACTTCGCGAAGTCGAGCTTAAAGGCTACGGCATCGTTATGCCTACAATGGAGGAAATGCACTTAGAAGAACCGCAAATTGTTAAACAGGGCAACCGTTTCGGCGTACGCCTTCGTGCCCATGCCCCGTCAATACATATGATTAAAGCCGACATCGAGACGGAAATTGCTCCTTTTGTCGGTACGGAGAAACAATCAGAGGAGCTTGTTAATTATATTTTAAACGAATTCGAGGGCGATCCTCAATCTATTTGGACTTCAAACCTTTTCGGAAAGCCTCTTAACGAGCTTATGGGCGAAGGACTTCAAAGCAAGCTAAACCGCATACCTGACGAGGAGCGAGTTAAACTCCAAGAGACAATTCAGCGCGTTATCAACGAAGGTAGCGGCGGTCTTATTTGCATAATTCTCTAAAAAGCAGAGCTAAAAGAGGCTACAAACCTACAGATATGTGGGAATGTAGCCTTTTTTTCTACGGAAAGTTGGTCGTTCGCCGTTGCTTTGATACTGTATTTATTTTCTGTTGTTTTTTTGAATTTTGACAGAAAATCTTTTCAACTCATAAAATATCAATATACTCTCCGTTAAGAGCCTTGTTCATGCTTCTGACAGCACAGAACTTTCCGCACATAGAGCAACTGTCTTCGTGTTCGGGAGCACGGCTGTCACGAATTGCTTTTGCTGTTTCGGGATCAATAGAGCATTCCCACTGTTTTTCCCAGTCAAAAGTTCTTCTTGCATCAGCCATTGCATCATCTGCATCTTTCGCATGAGGAATCTTCTTGGCAATATCTGCGGCATGAGCTGCAATTCGCGAAGCGATAATACCTTGTTTTACATCTTCAACATTAGGCAAAGCCAAATGTTCCGCAGGCGTTACATAGCAAAGAAAAGCCGCACCTGAAGCAGCAGCGATAGCACCGCCTATAGCTGAAGTGATATGGTCATAACCGGGAGCAATATCAGTAACGATAGGCCCAAGAACATAAAAAGGCGCACCCAAACATACAGTCTGTTGAATTTTCATATTAGCTTCAATTTGATCCATCGGCATATGTCCGGGGCCTTCTACCATAACCTGTACATCTTTCGCCCATGCACGTTTCGTCAGCTCACCGAGACGAACAAGCTCTTCAATTTGACATACATCTCCGGCATCGGCAAGACATCCCGGACGGCAAGCGTCACCGAGCGAAATTGTCACATCATATTCACGGCAGATATCTAAAATTTCATCGTAATATTCATAAAAAGGATTTTCTTCACCTGTCATACTCATCCAAGCAAATACGAGAGAGCCGCCACGGGAAACGATATTCATTTTGCGCTTATGCTTGCGGATTTGTTCAATAGTCTTGCGAGTGATGCCACAATGAAGTGTCACAAAGTCTACGCCATCCTCAGCATGAAGTCTTACTACATCTATAAAATCCTTTGCAGTTAGAGTTGCAAGGTCTCTTTGGTAGTGAATTACACTGTCATAAACCGGCACCGTACCAATCATAGCGGGGCATTCCGAAGTCAATTTACGACGGAAAGGTTGCGTGTTGCCGTGGCTTGACAAGTCCATAATTGCTTCTGCGCCCATATCAACAGCCGCCATAACCTTTTGCATTTCAATGTCATAATCCTTGCAATCACGAGAAACGCCGAGATTAACATTAATTTTAGTACGAAGCATAGAGCCGACGCCATTGGGTTCAATACAAGTATGTAGTTTGTTTGCACATATAGCCACCTGTCCCTTTGCAACAAGTTCACGAATTTCTTCTTCTGTTCTGTACTCTTTTGCAGCAACCGCTTTCATCTCAGGTGTAATGATTCCACGCTTTGCGGCATCCATTTGTGTTGCGTAATTTCTCATTTTCATCGTTCCTTTCGTTTAAATATTATTTTGACTGTAACGAGTGTTTAGTCCAAAGTTATGTAGTATAGGCCCTGAGCCTTTGCCTAAATCAAGCTGTGCGGCAAGTGCTTCGGATATGTACTCCTTTGCTCTTTTAACAGACTCTTCAAGACTGAAACCTTTTGCGATATTTGATGCAATTGCGCTTGATAATGTGCATCCTGTACCGTGAGTATTCGGGTTGTCAATTCGTCTACCCTCAAACCAACGCACCACACCATCTGAAAACAACAAGTCATCCGCATCACTTACACTGTGTCCGCCTTTAAGTAAGACAGAGCATTTATATTTATCTCCTATTGTTCGGGCGGCTTTCTCCATATCACTTTTATTTTCAATCAACATTCCCGAAAGAACCTGCGCCTCCGGAATATTTGGCGTAACAAGTGTCGCTATATAAAGAAGCTCGCTTACGAGTGTATTCACTGCATCGTTCTGCATCAAAGACGAACCGCTGGTTGCCACCATAACGGGGTCAACTATGATATTTTTGGCTTTATAGTGCCTCAATCTGTCTGCAATCACTCGAATAAGTTTGCTCGAAGCCACCATGCCAATCTTGACGGCATCCGGAAATATATCCTCAAAAACTGCATCAATTTGTTGTTTTAAAAACTCCGGGGTCGCTTCTTGAATTGCTCTTACACCTGTTGTATTTTGGGCAGTCAGCGCAGTAATAACGCTCATTGCATAAACACCGTTCATCGTCATTGTTTTAATATCTGCCTGAATGCCGGCTCCTCCGCTTGAGTCGCTTCCCGCAATGCTCAACGCTGTTTTGATTTTCATAGCAAACTCCCCTTTACCGCTGTTTTCAGTTCCTCTGCCGCCTTTTTAGGATCATCAGCCTTCATAATGGCAGAAACGACACAAACACCCGCAATAGTAATGCCTTTCAAAACATCAATATTATTTATATTAAGTCCTCCAATAGCATTTACAGGAATCGGCACTGTATTACAAATATCTCGCAGAGTTTCGACAGAGGTAAGAACTGTTTTTACTTTAGTTGTTGTAGGATAAATTGCACCTACCCCGAGATAATCAGCACCTTGCTCATAAGCTTCCGTTGCCCACGGCACTGTTTTTGCCGTAGCGCCCACAATTTTATCTTCACCCATCAGTCTTCTTGCTGTCGAAACAGGCATATCACTTGCTCCGACATGAACCCCTTCAGCATCAACAGCAAGAGCCACATCCACGCGGTCATCAATAATAAGCGGCACATTATAACGCTTTGTAAGTGCGTGAACTTTTTGTGCAAGCTCAATATATTCACGGGTAGATTTTTCTTTTTCACGAAGTTGAAGAAGAGTTACGCCCCCTTTAAGAGCCTCTTCAACACGATAAAGAAATTCTTCTTCGTTATATTTTGTGCTGTCAGTTATAAAATATAGACTTGAATCAAATTTTCTCATATTAACATTACCTCTCACACATACAAATAATCATTCAAAACAGGCTGCAAACCCTCTTGTGCAATATCTTTATACATCTTATCAAGACTGCGGTTATCATCAATTTCAAACTGTTCGTCGCCTTGAGTTTCATTCGTTTCTTTACCCTCATATTTGCTTTCATGGTCACCAATACCGGTTGAAACACCTGCGGAAACTTTTGTTGCCGCTATTTTCACTATGCCGTTTCTGAATTCAGCACTTTCTCGTGAAGACACCGTAATGCCAACATAAGGCAAAAAAATACGATATGCACATATCACCTGACAAAGCTGACGCTCGTGTACATCCAAAGGATTGATTTTGTCGTTATTTATAATCGGCCTAAGCCTCGGACAGGACAGCGACATTTCCGCATGAGGATATTTTCTCTGCAAAAAGTACACATGCAAAGCACTTGCCAATGCATCTTTGCGAAAATCCGAAAGACCCAAAAGTGCCGAGAAAGCAACGCCTCGCATTCCGCCCCGAAGTGCACGTTCCTGTGCATCGAAACGGTACGGCCATACTCTTTTGTGCCCAAGCAGGTGCAGTTGCTCATATCTTTCAGTATCGTAA
The DNA here is from genome assembly GCA_045125595.1 of Candidatus Egerieisoma sp. Taxonomy (GTDB): domain Bacteria; phylum Bacillota; class Clostridia; order UBA1212; family UBA1255; genus Egerieisoma. The sequence continues at coordinate 51,816 of JBGVNN010000041.1, read as the reverse complement.
GTTTCCTGAAACACCGTCACATAGTCAGCACCGCATTCGTGAAGATATCGGTATTCATCCGTATTGACAGGATATATTTCAAGTCCTACCATACGGAAATATTTTCTCGCCAGCTTACAGGCTTCACCTATATACTTCACATCACTCATTGCCCTGCTTTCACCTGTAAGAATCAGTATCTCCTCCATGCCGCTGTCAGCAATTACCTGCATTTCTTTTTCAATCTGCTCCATATTGAGTTTCATGCGTTTAATGTGGTTGTAGCAGTTAAAACCACAATAAACACAGTAATTTTCGCAATAATTAGCTATATAAAGAGGTGTAAACAGATAAACTGTATTACCGAAATGTTTGCTTGTTTCCAATCTCGCACGCTCTGCCATTTGCTCCAAAAACGGCTCAGCGGCAGGCGAAAGAAGCGCTTTAAAATCCTCTATAGTACAAGTACTGTGTTCCAATGCCGCTTTCACATCAGCAGATGTATATTTTGAATAATCAAATGAGTGCACTTGCGCCATCACACTTGCGCAAACATCAGATTTAATCACTTCCATGCCGGGCATATATTCCATATGGTTTGTACGGAAAGTCGGCTCTTTTTCCAAACGATGCTTTTTAGCAAGTGCCTCCGGTGATAAATGCTCTGAATCCACAAAAAAACAATTCTCCATAGACTCACCTCTTAATCACGGAGAAAACCTGTCAGCGGGTCAGAAGCAGATGCACCACGAGTCAATACTCTGCCGAGTCCCGAAAGATATGCCTTGCGACCTGCTTCAATAGCGTTTTTAAAAGCAGAAGCCATCATAGGCAGATTTCCGGCTGTAGCAAGTGCAGTATTCGCCATAATCGCCGCCGCACCCATTTCCATCGCCTCACAAGCTTGAGACGGTCTGCCAATACCTGCATCCACAATAATCGGCAAATCAATCTCATCAATCAAAATCTGTATAAATTCTTTTGTTGCCAAACCTTTATTAGAGCCAATAGGCGAAGCAAGAGGCATAACACTTGATGCACCGGCATTTACAAGATCACGAGCTACATTGAGGTCAGGATACATATACGGCATAACAACAAATCCCTCTTTTGCCAAAATTTCTGTTGCTTTAATGGTTTCTTGATTGTCAGGAAGTAAATATTTTGAATCTCTCATAATCTCAATTTTTACAAAGTTGCCACAGCCGAGTTCACGCGCCAAACGAGCAATACGAACTGCTTCTTCGGCATTTCTTGCTCCGCTGGTATTAGGAAGCAAAGTGACACCTTCAGGTATGTAGTCGAGTATGCTTTCTTTCTCTTTTGTATTTGCACGGCGGACGGCAAGCGTAATAATTTCAGCACCTGCATCTTTTACCGCGGCTTCAATGAGTTTCATAGAATATTTCCCTGAGCCGAGAATAAAACGAGAATTAAATTCGTGTCCGCCTATAATTAATTTGTCATTGCTCATTTAATAATCCTTCTTTCTTTAAGTTTCATATTGTTTTGTTAAAATTCTTAGTACCGTATGTGCCTGATGTGCGGCGCAAATCATCACACGGGAAGATACAAGACTTCCCTTTGTTTGCACATCGCTTTCTTCATCACCGCAAATATATAATTTCTTTAATACTCTGCGTGTTTTTATTGTGTTTGCACTGCCCAATCCTGCCATTCCCGAAGCCGCAACCAAAAACTTTTCAGGCAACTTTTCAAGTACGAGGTTTGCAAGCATTGCCTTACACTCTGCATCATCAAAAGCTTCGCAAATAACATCTGCCTTTTCGAGAAGTTCTATTGCATTTTCCTGTGTAATACGCACCGAATTGATTTCAAGTTTGATATATGGGGCAATTTCCAAAATATTTTCCTTTAACGCATCAGTCTTGTTCATCCCTATTTGATGTGCTTTATACTGCTGTCTGTGCAGATTGCTAATATCCACCTTATCAAAATCAACAAGCAGTAACTTTCCGACGCCGGCACGAGCAAGGATAGTAGCAATATTCGAGCCAAGACCGCCTAAACCGCATACAGCAACCGTTGCCGACGAGAAGCGTTTTTGAATTTCTTCACCATGACGCTCAGACAAAGCACGGCACCATTCTTCCTGTGTCGGTATCAAATTAGCCACCTCCCACAAAGCTGACAATCTCTAAATTGTCGCCATCTTCAAGTACAGTTTCGCTATACTGTGACTTGGGTACAATACAACCATTGCGTTCAACAGCAATCCTTTTAGAATCATATTCTGTCGTCAAAATAAACTCTGTAATTGTCTTACCCGCAATATCCAGTTCTTCACCATTAACTTTTATCATTAAAACACCTCCGAAAACAAATAAAAAAGGAAGCTACCGATTTGGTAACTTCCTTAATACACTTTGTTCTTCCCAATATCCTTGTATCAGGCATCCCTACGTTGGCATTATCCAAATCAGGTTCTCGGTCGAAGGTTATACCTTCCTCTCAGCCTGTAATACAAGCTCCCGTTTGTTCAATTTTCTTAGTTAGTATATACCTGCTTACTCAAAAATGCAAGTATTTATAAAAGTTCTTCGTTATATACCGCCCTCGCACCGCCTATAAATTTAGGGCGCGTGCGTGCAGCAAGTACCATTGCTTCTCCGATCCTGTTATTCTCCAATCTCAGAGGCACAGCAACCTTTTTCAGGTGCATTCCGATTAATGTAAAACCTATATCAATGCCCGCATCTGCCTTAATTTCTTCAAGTGCGACAGGCTCGTCAAATCCTTTGTATGCCATAGTAGCAAGTGAGCCGCCTGCTTTGGGCTGAGGCACTACATTTACTGTTTCGGAAAGTGGCACGGCTTTGCGCTCTGTTATTATCGCACGGTTCAAATGTTCACAGCATTGCACTGCAAGATAAATTCCCTTGCTCTTTGTATAGTCATATAAAGCCTTAAATATTTCCCCGGCCACATCAGGATTTGAATTCGTGCCGATTTTTGCACCTACAACTTCACTCGTAGAACAGCCGACAACAACAATACTACCTGCACTAAGCTTTGCTTTATCGCAAAGCTCCTCGATTACAGCCGTAGTTTGTTCATAGATTGATTTTGTTATATTTATTTCTGTATTCACTTTTTTAAGCTCCTTTCGCTAAATTTTAATTAAAACGCCAAATCAGCATACACAAACGGATGATCACTCAATGCGCTGTGTTGATTTACATTATTAAAGAATTCATAGCGTTTAACAGTATAATTACCTGTACCGAAAATATGGTCAAAGTGATTGGATGTAGGGACTGTTGACAAAGCAGTGCCGTTGTTTTTAGCCTGTTCGCTTATTACATTAAATGATTTTGGTGTCCAACCGTATGACGTAAAGAAAGGCAATGAAGTGTTAAAGTCTCCTACCAAGAAAACAGGCATTGTTGAGTATTTTTCCTTCAAGCCGGTCATAAACGCATTTGTTTCATTCATACATTGCGTACGCAGTTCATTTGTAGCGATAGGTGTGCTCGAACCGGCAAGATAGGTATTGCCGTTAGCATGCTCCGTTCTGTAAGACCAGTGAGTATTTGCAAGAACAAACTTCTTATTTGGATCCGTCAGAGATGTGAACTGAGCCCATGTGATATTTCGCATATGGTAGTTATGGTTAAAGTTTTTGTCTTTCCACCAACTAAATACCTGTACGCCACTGTTCTCTACTTTAAATTTATCAGAACGGTACAAGAGAGATGTATAGTTAAGTTTGCCTTCATACGTTGCCAGACATCTGGAATATTTTATACCATACAGCTTTTCTATCTTTACCAAATATGAGTCAAGAACATTGTTCCAATTTGCATCGGTTTCTTGCAGACCCAAAGCGTCCGGCGTGTATGAAATCAGAGCACCCGCAAAGATTTCCGCACGGTAATTTGCATTTTTGTGTGAACCACCCGAAAAAGAATCAGCCAGTACATTGGCACTCATTACGCGCGCTGTTGTGCCGCTTGTGACAGAACTGTTTTTTGTCAATAAAGAAACATGATAATACTCTCCGTTATTGAGAGTTCGTTTTTGACCGTCAAACACATTGTTGCAAAGATATTCAATTGCCTTTTCGGCAGAACAGGAACCTCCCACATTTATACGGAACTTACCATCTTTTACTGTAACTGAGTATTCCATTATTTTGCCTTGATAATCGCTTCGATTGGTATCTCCAAGTAAAATTTCGCAGTTACTTACTGAGGCAGTCGTATCAGGTGTAATTTTCAGAGTTTTACCGTATTTTTCTTTAATTCTGTCAGCCAACTGTTTTGCATAGGTGGCGTAATCCGGATTGCTATCATCGTAAACTATCACATATTGTTCAATTTCGTCTGTATCAAATTGGTATCCTGTCCAACTAATGTTATAAGCAAGCTCATACGGAATTTTTACTGTCTTATTCAAATTGCCGTCCATTCTAAATTCTACACGCACAGGAATATTTATAATATAGCTTGCATTGCCTGTAGACACAACTTTTGACAAATCAATTTCACAAACTCTCGTGCCGTCCAGATAAACTACGGCTTTTAATCCTTCGATAGCTGTCCTGAATTTGATGCCGCTGTTTTTTACCTTGTCTATTTGTTCAGATGTCAATGTATAGTGGTTAGCCCATTGTTTAGACAATGTAGAGCCGTTCATAACTTGTATTTTGTATTTGCCGTCTGTATCTGTACCGTTCAAACGCAAGCCGATTGTCTCTCCGTTTTCGAAAGTAAATTTGTATATCATGGAGAAATCCTGAGCTGTAGGATTATAGTCCTGAACAGTCGTTGTAATGTCGCTTACATTATTTAAAGGCTTCAACCAGCCGCTGTTGCCGGAGGTATGAGCAGACATAACCAAATCTCCTACTCCTTGATAAACAAAGTTCCAGTTATCATTTGTATTTTCTTCAAATACAGCCTTTATAAAGCTACCGTCAACTGTATATGTACTTTCTTGTGCTACAAAACTATACTCACCGTTAACATTGGGAGTTACATTAGTGCCGTTAATTGTCAGCGTCTTATATGCATAGCCACTGTCTGGTGCAACTGTCAACTTAACAGTTTCTCCGCCTTCGCAAGTAGTCTTATCTGCAGAAATCTTGCCATTTGAAACATCAGAAACATTAATGGTAATGGGAAGAATCGAATTTCTCATTTCATACGGTATTCTTACTGTCTTGTTCAAATTGCCGTCCATTCTAAGTTCAGCACGTACAGGCATGTTCTTAATATAACTTGCATTGCCTGTAGCTACAACTTTTGACAAATCAATTGTACAAACTTTCATACCATCCAGATAAACTACAGCATTTGAGCCTTCAATTGCTGTTCTGAACTTTATACCTTTTTCTTTTAAGTTAGTGGCCTGTTCAGAAGTCAATGTATAGTGATTAGCCCATTGTTTGGACAATGTAGAGCCATTCATAACTTGTATTCTGTATTTGCCGTCAGTATCTGTACCGTTCAAGCGCAAGCCGATTGTCTCTGCGTTTTTGAAAGTAAATTTGTATATCATAGAGAAATCCTGAGCTGTAGGATTATAGTCTTGAACAGTTGTTGTAATGTCGCTTACATTATTTAAAGGCTTCAACCAGCCGCTGTTGCCGGAGGTATGCTCAGACATAACCAAGTCTCCTACTCCTTGATAAACAAGATTCCAGTTATCATTGGTATTTTCTTCAAATACAGCCTTTATAAAGCTACCATCAACTATATATGTACTTTCTTGTGCCACAAAGCTATATTCACCATTGATGTCGGGAATTACATTTGTACCATTAACAGTCAATGTTTTATATGCATAGCCGCTGTCAGGGGTAACTATCAATTTAACAGTTTCTCCCACAATATAATCTGTCTTATCTGTAGTGACATTTCCGTTTGTCATGTCTGCCATTCGGATATTTATAATTTCAGGAGGTGCATATGTAGCTATACAGGAAACTCTTACCGTATAGTCGCTGCTGAAAGGGTTTCCGTACTGTTTAAAACCGACAGATACGACCTTGTTGGCAGCAGTCACGCCGTCCATAGTATATGTGTCAAATACAGTGCCGTTGATTGTAACAGTCAGAATATCGGCTGCTGTACGCTCCACTTTAAATTCTGCACCTTTTCCGTTTATCAATTCGGTGGCGGCAGAGTCCTTGGTGTCTACCAAACTCCATCCATCCCAACCGGTGGTGGCGCCATTTGCGCCAAAGCGGTTGTATACGTATTTAACACCGGTATCGTTTATTATACGGAACGCATAGAATTTGCCATTGTCCATAGTGACACGCAAAACCATAGAGTAGCCTATATTGCCATCACTTTCTGCGCTTTTTTCCATAGGAAGATAGTTCTTAGCATTTACACTGACAGATTTGAAGTTACCTCTAATGTCTTTCCAACCGGAATCGGTTCCGATATATTTTAATATCTCATCACGTTCGGCTGTATCCGGGTAGGAAACCTCTGTTTCAGTAACTATCTGATTAGCCTCTGCCGTCACCGGCATCAACAAGAAGACAGCACATAAACAAAGTACTGTAAACAGAATTTTTTTTGCCAAATTTTCTCTACCAACCATTTACACTTCCCCTTTCAATCACATAGATCCTTTATTGGCGCTGTGTTTATTTTTATCGAAAAAAGCAAATATAGTATATTTTTGTTAGTAATTAATGTCAACATCTTTAATTGACATTAATTCTCAACCTTCTCTTCTTGTTGATAAAATACGTAGCCACAAAGAGTGCAGACACAACTGCATATTTAAAAAGAAGTGCCAACAAATAGTATCCTACAGAGATGTTGTTTTCATATATATTATCCATAGTAATCAGCAATGCTGATATGAATTTATAATCTGCATAACAAAACAAAAAGTAATGTATGGCGACGGTAACAACCACCGTCACAATACCAAAGGCAAAAATATTATCAATTAATTGCGACAAACAAAAATGTAATATACATGTAACTCCAAAATACAAGAAGAATGATATTGTTGCCCAAATTAAAACATTCGTTAAGGACAAAACTTTTATATCTCCATTGTTGTAATACAAAAGGAATTGCGATTTTGAAGAAAACTGACTACTGATTATAGCAACAATGATAAATTGCAAAGACATGTACAGTCCCATAAGAATCATATAAACTTTAAAATCTCTGAAAAATATATTTTTCCTTCCATGCAGTAATATATCAAAAGTTCTGCTTCCGTTTATTTTTGTATAATTTACAATCAATCCTAAAATCGCAATAGAAACGAATAGATTGAGAAACCAGAACATCTCAATGTTTTGTGTAAAATATGCCCTTTTGTCATTTTCCATATGATATATCGTGATTGACTCTGTCACTTCATCATATGAATAATTATTTTCTTTTAAAAACTCAATAATTTCAATAGACTCTGTAATAAAAACTTTCTCGTCACGGTCATGACTTTTTTTGTCCGATTTAATATTCAAAGCCTCAATTTTGTTTTGAAGATCAATCTTTTGAGTTTCCAAATCAGAAGCATTGTCATATTTAACAATACTGTGATCCCATCTCTCATTTGAATGATAAACATTCGTCGCATAATATACTGAATAACATACAATAACAAGCACTTGAATTACTATCAAAGCCCAAAACAACCAATTCTTGGATAATTTGAAAAAATACGATTTCATAAGCAAACTCCTTTATATAGTTTTGCGCTCAACGCTGATAATATTGTAATCATACACTCTCTTTATAACTTCCAATATTTCATCATTTTCAACCGAAACTATAATCGCGTCATCTATTGTCAGCAAATGCACGTTTTCTTTTATCTTATTTGCTGCTTCTTGTGCATTTCCGGGAGAAACAAATGTAATTTTATATTCTTTTACTGTTGGCATGTATTCAAACAAACATCCATCTTTCAATTCATACATTTTATCGCAACACTTGTTAAGCGCATACGCAATGTGAGTTGCTATCATAATTATTTTATTTTCACTTTTTGCTTTAGTCACACATTCACAAAAGACATCAATGCTGTATTCATCCAATGAATCAATCGGTTCGTCAAATATCAATATTTCTCTCTTAGAAGAAAATGACAATATTAATGATAACTTTTGTTTCATTGCAGGAGAATATTTGCTGACTTTTATATTGAGCAAATCACTAATCCCCCACCTATCTGCATATTCAAAAACAGTATTTTCATCATACTCTTTGCCTAAATAATATTTTAAATTATCAAGTCCTGACATGTTATCGCAAAACAATGGTTTTCCAATTATTCCCGCACATATACCTGTCTTTTCTTTGCCGTCAAACAATACTAAACCACTCTTTGGTTTCATAAAGTCCATAATAATCTTAAACAGCGTCGTCTTACCGGAGCCTTTTTTACCCAATATCACAATAACATTTCCTGACTCAACCGCTATATTCACACCATTTAAAACCATTTTATTTTTATACAAAAAGCTCACATCGCGTACATCTAATTTCATTACCAATTCCACTCCATTCCCATATTAAGATAGTTAGGCATTATTTTAATCTTAAATCCCATTTCAGAAGCTTCCAATTTAACCCCTGAGTCCATCCAACCTAACGACTCATTATAAATACTTAAATACAATGTCTTATTTTGATCATCTATTTCATATACTGTATCAGATAATCTTGAGTAATAATTCAATAAATCCTCATATGATGACAACCCAACAGACGCCTCCCAAGGCACAAAAACTTCGACTTTGTCAAAAAAATCTTCAACACAAGGCATATGTACAGCAAATGTAAATCCATCATTCTCCCAAGAACGCATACCATCATAAATGACAACACCCATATCTTCTTGTCGAATAAAGAAATAATGATTATTATTCATAAATACATATGTTTTCTCATTATCTTCTTCTCGCAAATTATTATTTTCTTCTGCTGTATACAAATAATTAGGATTCGAAACAATATGTTTTTCATAAAAACTATTTTCTTCAATAGGGGAAAAAATAAATTCGCAAAAATAGTAAAACTCATAATAATTATCTTGTTTTTCATGAGTCACATCATTAAAACTAATGTTAGCTTCCCCATCAATACTCACAACTTTAACATCATAAATTCGATTCAGACAATAATCCACAATAATCACACCGACCACTACAAGAGTTACTGTAATAATTGCTACCAAAACTGATGTTAACAGAACCTTTTTCATAAAAAACCTCTCACTTTGTTATTTGATTTCATCTACGTATTAATAAACTCAAAAAAACACGGAAACATTACAACTGAATGTAAAAATTTCCGTGTTAGTATCAAACAAATAACTTTTAAGTAATTATTCTACAATCTTATCAAAAGCAAGTTCGAGAGCCTTTTTAATATCTGCGGCGCATTCTTCGTAATCTTCTTCGTCGCCGCGGTATGGATCGTCAATATCAAGATTGCCGTCCAAGCCTTTTTCTCCGTATGCGAGCTCATTTAAAGTATATGTTTTACTTATAGTGTCCGAAAAAGCATCTTCAATAGCTTGTTGATGGCTGTCGGACATAGCAATAACCAAATCACTTTCTTCAAGCAAATCACGGTCTAATTGTTGTGCTCTGTGTTTATCAGAGTCCTCTATACCGTAAATTTCTTCAAGAACTTTAACTGCGGGAGAGCCTGCTTCATCATCTTCGATAGCAAATAAGCCTGCTGATGAAACTCTGTAATCTCTCTTATTTAATTTACCCTCTTCATCGGCTTTTTCAAGCATATCTTTTAAGATATACTCTGCCAAAAAGCTTCTGCATATATTACTCGTGCAGACGAAAAGAATACGTTTCAAAATTAAAATAACACCTCATTCTATAAAACAAATATGATTTTATGCTGTTCCCGGATGCATCACACTTTAATTATATTACCGCCGGCCGCACGATATAATCTGTTCATAACAGCATCTCCTGCTCCGCCTCTTGGCAATGCCTCTGCAAAAACCACATCAACGCCCAAATCGTCAAATCTTCTCAGGCAATGGAACAAATTAGATGCCTGTTGCAGACTGTTCTCCAGACTGCCTAAAGATAAAACGACAACATCAACCTCTTTATAATAACAAATGCTTTCGTCAGTTGCAAGGACTCCGCAAGATTTTCCTTGCTTTTTTGCATTAATTATTTCATTTTTTATATATTCAGCAACATTTTCACCATTGCCGTCACAAATTTGCACTGTTGCATTGGGTGCGTAATGTCTGTACTTCAGTCCCGGCGAGCGAGGCTTTTCCGTATCGTTACCATGCGGCTTCATCCAATCAAGCTCGTCAGCAGTTGAAACAACAGACGAAATTTGTTCGAGTGTCACCGCCCCGGGGCGAAGTATGCTCATTTGCTCCCCTGCTATGTCGAAAACAGTCGATTCTACTCCAACATCGCAGTTACCGCCGTCAATTATTATATCGACCCTGCCCATCATATCCTCAATGACATGTGCGGCTCTTGTGGGGCTCGGCTTACCTGACAAGTTTGCGCTCGGTGCGGCTATCGGCACACCTGCTGCTTCTATCAACGCTTGTGCTATCTTATGCGACGGAAATCTTATCCCGACAGTATCAAGTCCGCATGATACATTTGACGGCACAGCATCATCTCTGTGTGCAATCAAAGTGAGCGGCCCCGGCCAAAATTTGTCTGCGAGTTTATTTAAAATTTCTCTTTGTTGGCCGTCACAGTCCGTAACCAGCTCAAGCATATCATAATCAGATATATGTACGATTAACGGATTATCTGCTGGTCTGCCTTTTGCTTTGTAAATATTGTTTACTGCCTCTGAGTTGAATGCACTAGCTCCAAGACCGTAAACGGTTTCCGTAGGAAAGCAAACCAAGCCGCCCCTGCGAATTACTTCTGCGCAGTGGGCGATTTTTTCTTTATCAATATTATCTATGTCGATTTTTATTATTTCTGTGTTCATATAGGTTGCTTCCGTTCTTATGCATTGCCCTGTGCGAGCTTTTCGGCACGTTCATTTGTTATCAATGCCTCAATTATCTCATCAATATCTCCGTCAAGAATAGGCTCTAAACGATACAAAGTAAGGTTTATTCTGTGGTCAGTTACGCGATTTTGAGGATAATTGTATGTGCGGATTTTCTCACTACGGTCGCCTGAGCCGACTTGATTTTTTCTCGTTTCTGCCACGCTGTTATCTCTTTCGGCTTTTTGCATCTCGTACAACTTAGAGCGCAAAACCTTAAATGCTCGTTCTTTGTTTTTGAGTTGCGAACGTTCATCTTGACACGTTACCACGATACCTGTAGGTTTGTGAATCAAGCGAATTGCAGACTCCGTTTTGTTTACGTGCTGACCGCCCGCTCCACCGGAGCGGCAAGTTTCTATTTCTACGTCGTTAAGATTAAGCTCTACATCAACTTCTTCTACCTCAGGAAGTACGGCAACTGTCGCGGCAGATGTGTGAATTCTGCCGCCGGACTCTGTCACAGGCACTCTCTGCACACGGTGCGTACCGCTTTCGAATTTCAATTTGCTGTAAGCACCTGCACCCACAACCGTAAAGGTACACTCTTTGATACCGCCGATTTCCGTCTCGTTAAAATCAACAATTTCAATACGCCACCCCATACGCTCGGCATATTTTGAGTACATTCTGAAAAGCACCGCGCCGAAAAGCGCCGCTTCTTCTCCTCCCGTACCGCTTCGTATCTCCACAATGACGTTTTTGCTGTCGTTTGGGTCTTTGGGTATAAGCATTATCTTAAGCTTTTCTTCTAACTGTGCGACTTCTTCGGTTTTGCTGTGAAACTCTTCTTTCAAAAGTTCTTTAAAGTCTTCGTCGAGTTGTCCTCCTGCGGAAAGCATCGCTTTCGCTTCGTCGCGCTCTTGTACTGCAGCTTTATATGCTCTGTAAACAGTCACCAATTCTTCCAATTCGGAATGCTCTGTGGCTGTTTTCCTGTACACATCAGGTTTTCCCAACACTTCGGGGTCTGTTAATTTTTGTGTCAGCTCGTCAAATCTATACTCGGCTGCTTGTAATTTATCTATCATAATTCTTTTCTGTTCTCCAAAGCTCTTGCTATCGTAACCTCGTCAACATACTCAAGGTCGCCTCCTACGGGCACACCATGGGCAATTCTTGTAACTTTAACTCCAAAAGGCTTTAAAAGTCTTGCAATATACATTGCAGTCGCTTCGCCCTCAACATTCGGATTCGTGGCTACAATTATTTCCGTAACTGTATCATTAATTCGCGCCAAAAGCTCTTTAATTTTGATTTCATCGGGACCTATGCCGTTAATCGGTGACAAAACGCCATGCAAAACGTGATATCTTCCAGTAAAAACCTTTGACCTCTCCATAGCCATAACATCTCTGGGGTCTTCTACAACACAAATTTTACCATTATCGCGCGCCGGATTTTTGCAAATATCGCAAACATCCTTATCTGCCATATTTTGGCACACTTGGCAATACTTGAGTTCTTTTCTTGCTGTTTTTATTGCATCCGCAAATGTGTCAGCCTCTTCCTGTGACCTGCCGAGAATATAAAAAGCCATTCTTTGCGCCGATTTATGTCCTATGCCGGGAAGCTTCTCAAATTGCTCTATTAACTTTGTAACCGATGCTCCGTATACGCTCATTTTGAATCCTCAAAATTTTATTATTACATTCCCATTGTATATTTGCCCATAACGGCTTGTGTTTCTTCTTCAATCGCATCAACGCACTCATTGATTGCTGCCATAATAAGGTCTTGAAGCATTTCTACATCCTCAGGATCTACAACCTCAGGTTTAATTTCAAGTGACTGAAGCTTCTTCTCACCTGTCATAGTTACTTTTACAGCACCGCCGCCGGAAGTTGTCTCAAACACTTTCTCTGATATTGCAGCTTGCTCCTTCTCCATCTCTCTTTGCATTTGTTGTGCTTGCTGCATAAGACGCTGCATATTATTTCCCGCACCGTTTTTTGCTCCAAATCCGCCTCTGAATCCTTTTGCCATTTTTCTCAATTCCTTTCAATTCAATAATCAAAGTCATACATCTCTATTGTACCATAAAGTATTTTATTTTTCATTATAAACTTTTTGTTGTTTTTCTACGGAAAAGTGGTCGCTCGCCACAAGTTTGAGCGAAATATTTATGGGCTGTTTTTCACAGCCCATTTTATTCTTTCGGATTGATATTAATTTTTAGTAGACAAAAAGATTAAAACTGCTTCAGTATCATTCAATATAAGATTTTCTGTTAAATTTTAAAAAAACGGCTGAAAATTCAGCTCTGCTACTGACCTTGAACTCTCCAGTTCACTTTTATGACAAAAATTTTCTGTTATAATTTGAAAAAACCGCTGAAAATCCAGCTCTGCTACTGTCCTTGAACTCTCCAGCTCACTTTTATGACAAAAATTTTCTGTTATAATTTGAAAAAATCGCTGAAAATCCGTCCGTTATAATGCCGGATTGCAAGAACTGAACTTGCGCCTTCACATGTTTAATGTACTACTCTGCCTCTGAGCTAAATCCGGCGAAAAGCTCCGAGACTCGTAATTAACACATATCTTGGAGCTTTATTAGGTAAAAACAACACGAAATACATTCCGTGTTGTTTTTATTTTGTGGGTTATGAAATCTGTGAGAAGTCAGTTATCATTATTGCTAAATAACCGTTGCCACAGTTAATGGCAAATTTTTTCTCTTTTCCCAAGATTGCTGTAAAAACTGATTGATCACGCATAACAATATATCCGTATGACTCGCATGATGTTACGTATTCTTGAACAATATTTACGATATCTTTGGGATTGTTTAAGTTAATTTTTTTGTTGTTTGCAACTTCATAACCGTGTGTGCTTGTCTTTCTACTAATCCAATCTGCTTCTTCATCGCTGAAAGGCAATGGTATTGGAAGCAGTCTCTCAAAACCATGTTTTCCCCATTTGGAATAATCCACTGAGGGATCAAGCGTGGGAGTTGGTTTAGCTGTAGCCGTAGGAGTGGAAGTCGTTGTCGGGACCGGAGTTGTTGGCTTAGCAGTTTCTGTCGGCTTATTTGCAGGAGAAACTGTTGGTTTGCTTGTCGAAGTCGGTTTGATTGTTGGTTTTTCAGTCGGTTTCTCTGTAGGTTGAATAATTACCGAAGGATTTTTTGTAGGGTTTGCAGTTGCTGTAGTTTCTTCTGTTGTTACAGGATTATCCGGAGTCTCTGTCACAGGAACTTTCGTAGCCTCCGTAGTCGGCTCAATTGTTGCAGTCGCCGTAGGCGCATCTTTGTTTACGGCAGTTGCAGTTGTAGTTTCTGTTGCCGGCGCTGTAGCTTTATTTTCTTCTTTCTTGTCATCACTCCCGCACGATGTCAATAACATCATACAGGCAAGAACTAAGACAAGTATTTTAGATGTAATTTTCATAAATTATGTCTCTCCTTTGTTTATTTTTTAGCGTTAGCATTCTACCCCCCCCCGAAATTTTGTCAACGATTTTTTGTTGACTTGTTGCGCAGAAAAATTTCTGCACAAGAAATGCGTTTTTGTGGGAGAAAAAAGAAAAGTTTCTCCCCAAAACGGTCGCTTTTTGTGAAAAAACAACGCTTCAAGGCGCTTTATAGCTGTTTCAAACGGTTTCAAGACACTTTTTCTATAACAAATCTAGCCTTTTGTGGGAGAAATTCAAGCAATCTATAAGTACGAAAAATTCCTCATCAATAATATTTGAAATTTTAAAAAAATATTATATAATTCAAAAGATTTAAACATAAACCAAGACTCGCTATCTTGGTGAAAAATTTTTACATGAGGTGTTTACGGTGAAAAAAATTTTTACATTTATTTTAGTCTTAATTATGCTATTTGTATTTGTTGCTTGTAATAATGGTTCTGATTCTGTTAATAAGACTAATAACGAAAGCAATAAAGAAACTAACAGCGAAAGCAATGACGGGGCAGTAATTGACATTTGGAACGGTGTTGAAGGAAATGAAAAGGAATTTACACTTACAATGGCAGGAAGTACCCTAAATATGGTGCTCAATCGCGACGGTAGCTGCTATATGTATAGTAATTATGGTAATGTTATTGATGGTAATGATGTCGGACATCCTGAGTTTGATGCTGAAATGAAAATCCTTAGAACTAATTACGGAACTTTCGATCTGAAATCAGGTAATATTACATTCACAATTTCTGCACAGCTCTATTATTGTTTTGTCGCTACAGGTAATGATGCGAACGCTCTCAAAGACGCGTATTTTGAATCGAAACTGAGCGAAGCTGACAGAGATGGATATTACGGCAAGGGGCTTATCAAAAATGAGCACAAAGGAACGAATATCCTTGTTTGCAATTTTGATGGAGATAAATGTGTTGTCTCTTCTGCGACTGTTTACGATGAGAATAATGTCAAGTTATCAGTTTCTGTTGTCAATCCGGATAGTTCCTATATTAATACGTCTTTTTATTCTGATGGTACTACTTTTGAAATCAGAGAGTATGACTCTAACGATTCTCTCTTAAAGGTTGAACATTATGCTGAATCAGGAGTTCTTGAGTACATTGAAACGATAGTCAGAGAAGACGGACATTCTGTAAATACTCGCACGGATGCTGATGGTAATGTTATTAGAAGCGAAGAATATAAAAACAAAAATTACGAAAACGGCGGAACTTATCGCGAAACCACTACAATTGAAAACGGTATTATGATTTATCATAATATCGTTGTTGATAAACTCGACGCAAATGGTAATCTCCAAACGAATTATCTTTTGGTAGAACAGAGAGACGGCAACAAACAAGTTTATACTGTATCGTACACCGATTACAAAGATTCGACAAATAATTATACCCTCAGCAAAGAAACTGTTGACGGAACATTATCTTACTATTGTTGCGAAATTGGGAGGGTTACGGTAATTGAAGGTGTTACAAGAGGTCGACAAAGTGTTACATATAACTCTGAAGAAAATAAATATAGTTTGAATTACGAAATTTGTGACGAACATGGTATTATTGAGTCAAAAGGATTTGACTACCCGGCAGATGAGTATACTCATGGCGAGTGGGAAAAATTTGAATACGTGATTGAATAATAGTTGCTTTAAGCAGATAAGAATAATATTAAAAAAAATCGCCCCTATCGGTCAGGGGCGATTTTCATATCATAATTTATCAAATCAAGAATTCTCTCTGATTGCCACGCGGCGAATCTTGCCGCTGGTGGTTTTGGGAAGTTCTTTAACGAAATCAACGATTCTGGGGTATTTATAAGGAGCTGTAACCTTTTTAACGTGGTTTTGAAGCTCTTTTTTGAGTTCGTCTGAGGGCTCGTAGCCTTTAGCAAGAACGATTGTAGCTTTAACAACTTGTCCTCTTACGGGATCGGGTGCAGCGGTAATAGCGCACTCCAATACTGAAGGGTGTGTCATGAGGGCACTTTCAACTTCAAAGGGTCCGATTCTGTAGCCGGAGCATTTGATAACGTCGTCTACGCGGCCTATGAACCATATATGGCCGTCCTCGTCATACCAAGCGTTGTCACCTGTATGGAAATCTCCGCCGGCATAAAGCTTTTCGTTCGCCTTTTCGTCGTTATAATATCCTATTGTAAGACCTACGGGGCGGTTTGCTTTAGCATTTTTGATAACGATTTCGCCCTCTTCGCCTATTTCGCAGTCTTTGCCTTCTTCGTTTACTATATGTATGTCATAGAGTGCGGAAGGCTTGCCGGTTGAACCCGGTTTGATGTTAAGCCACTCGAAGTTGGCCATAAGAACGGGAGTTTCTGTTTGACCGAAGCCTTCATAGAGCTTGTGACCTGTCAATTTCTCCCACTGTTCAAAAACTGCAGGGTTCAAGGGTTCACCAGCCATACAGCAATGGTGAATTGAGGATAAATCGTATTTGGTTACGTCCTCTTTTATCATAAATCTGTACATCGTAGCGGGCGCACAGAAAGTTGTTATTCTATATTTTTCAATAACGCTCAAGAGTTTATGAGGCTCAAACTTGTCCATATCGTAGCCGAGGTTTGCAGAGCCTGCAATCCATTGGCCGTAAATTTTACCCCATGAGAATTTTGCCCAGCCTGAGTCGGCTACTGTTAAGTGAAGACCGTTCTCCTCTACTTGTTGCCAATATTTGGCTGTAAGTATGTGTCCCAAAGGATATGATTGTACGTGTTGTACCATTTTGGGCATACCGGTTGTACCGCTTGTGAAGTAAATTATCATCAGGTCATTTGCTGATACGAAATCGTCTCCTTGCGGGCGCTCAAATATGTCGCTTTGTCCTTCGTATGCTTCTGTATAATTTATCCAGCCTTCTCTTGATTCGCCACTCGCCATAACGAGAGCTTTAAACTTTAATGTAGGACATTGTTCTAAAGAATTTTCTACATGAGAAATTATATTTTCATCCTGCGCACAAATAATCATTTTAGCAGAAGCTGCGTTAATTCTGTACACGAGGTCTTTCTCTGTAAGCTGGAATGTTGCAGGGATAATAACGACACCCATTTTGTGAAGTGCAGTTACCGTAATCCAATATTCCCAACGGCGCTTCATAATAAGGAGAACCTTGTCGCCCTTTTTGAGACCTATTGATTTAAAGTAATTACACATTTTATTACTTATTTTTTTAACGTCTGTGAAAGTAAATATTCTCTCTTCGCCGTGGTCGTTACACCAAACAAGCGCACGCTTTTCAGGCTCAGCATTTGCCCAAGCATCAACAACATCATAACCGAAGTTAAAATCATCGGGAACATTTATTTTAAAATTTGCCTTAAAATCCTCATAAGAGTCAAACTTAATTCGGGGCAAATATTTATTTAATATATAATCCATTATTAGAAACCTCCGTAAATTACAGTAAAATAACTGTTAAAAATTTAGCATCCTTGCCACCCATAGCATTTTGTGAGTGCGGTGTGGTAGGATCAAAATACAAGCAATCGCCCTCGTTTAATATGAATTCACTGTTGCCGAAATGGACTTTTACAGTACCTTCCAATACATAGTTGAATTCTTGACCTGTATGAGAAACCATTTTGGGCGGTTCTTGCTCAGTCGCAGCATCCACGGTTACTATCATAGGCTCAATTTTTCTGCCTATAAATTTATACGCAATGCTCTCAAAATCATAGCCTTGATATCTATCAACGGCAATACCCTCTCCCTTTCTCACTAACGAACAATTCGCCAAACGCGGAGAAGTGCCGGTAAGAAGTTCCGTCATGTCGACTCGCAGGAAAGAAGAAATCTCATACAGCACGCTCACCGGGAAATCCACCTCTGCATTTTCGTACGCAAGGAACTTCTCAACACTCATGTTGAGCTTTTCTGCCATTTCCTCCACGCTGACATCCGATATTTCACGAAGTTCTTTAACGCGTGATGCAATTTCTTGGATTTTTGTTATATTTGCCATAATTATTTCTCCTATTCTAATTTCTTTTACGGTTTATTTATTTTACTTTAATTATATCCGAAAAATCAAATGTCGCAAAATAATCTTTCGGCGTTTCTGCTCTTCTAATCATCTTCACGCTGCCATCAGATTGAAGCAAAAGCTCTGCGCTTCTGAGCTTACCGTTATAGTTGTAACCCATAGCATAACCATGAGCGCCCGAATCAAGAATCGCAAGCAAATCGCCTATTTCAATCTCCGGGAGGTTGCGGTCAATTGCAAATTTGTCATTATTCTCACAAAGACCACCCGTTACATCATATGTTTTAGTGCAAGGCTCATTCTCCTTGCCAAGTACAACTATGTGATGATATGCACCGTACATAGCAGGTCTCATAAGATTTGCCGCACAAGCATCTGTGCCTATATAATGTTTAAAAGTATTCTTCTCATGCAAAACACGTGTCACAAGCATACCATAAGGGCCTGTAATGTATCTGCCAAGCTCAGTCTTAATATCAAGCGACTTAATCGGAGACGGCACTATTATCTCGTTGTACGCTTTCTCCACTCCCGCGCCGATATAGAATATATCAGCAGGCTCGTCCTCCGGTTTGTACGGAATGCCAATACCTCCCGAGAGGTTTACGAAGCTGATTTCCGCACCTGTCTCTTTGTTGAGTCTTACTGCTTCACGGAAAAGTTGCGCCGCCAATGTCGGGTAGTAGTCTTTTTCTATCATATTACTCGCAAGGAATGCGTGAATACCAAAACGCTTTGCTCCCATTTTCATAAGCTTGCGAATACCCTCAACCATTTGGTCGGGAGTCATGCCGTACTTGGCGTCGCCGGGGTTACCCATAATGCTGTTTCCTACAGTAAAGAATCCGCCGGGGTTAAATCTCAAACAAATTTCCTCCGGAATGCCACCGTGCTCAGCCAAAAAGTCGATATGTGTAAAATCATCAAGATTTACGATAGCATCAAGCTGTCTTGCATACTCAAAATCTTGTGCAGGTGTAGCATTTGATGAGAACATAATTTCTTTGCCGCTAAAGCCAAGGCTTTCTGCCAACATAAGCTCGGTATAAGATGAGCAGTCAACACCGCAACCCTCTTCTTGCATTATTTTAATCAAGAAAGGATTTGGGCAAGCCTTCACCGCGAAATACTCGCGATAGCCTTTGTTCCAAGAAAATGCTTTTCTTAAATTTCTGATAACGGTTCTGATACCGTCTTCGCTGTATATATGAAACGGAGTCGGAAACTCCTTGCAAATATCTTCTGCTTGCTGTTTTGTAATAAATGCGTTTTTACTCATTATTATCAGTGCCTTTCTCAATTATTTCATCTGTTTGAGCCTCTTCAACATCGTCTTCTACGATGTAGCTGTCAATGGCTTCCCATAATTTGTCTATACCTGTCCTCTTTTCGGCAGATACGCATATAATATCCTTTTCAGGGGGTATTTGTAAAGTCTTTCTTATTATTTGTGCGTTATTTTTTGCCTGCATTTTGCTTAATTTGTCAGCTTTGGTGGCTACTATCAAATAATCAATGCCCGAATTTAATATCCATTGATACATATTCTCGTCATCTTTTGACGGTTTGTGACGAATGTCGACCAACATAAGCACAAGATACAACTGAGGCCTTACATTCAAATAATCTGTAATAACTTTTCCCCACAGATTTTTTTCATTCTTAGATACTGCCGCAAAGCCGTAACCCGGCAAATCCACAAAATGGAGCTCATCGTCAAGGTTATAATAATTGATTTGTCTTGTCATACCTTGCTTTGAACCGCTGTACGCTAATCTTTTGCGGCCTAAAAGAGCATTTATTAAAGACGATTTACCTACATTTGATCTGCCTGCAAATGCCACCTCAAGCAAATTGCTGTCAGGGTACTGTTTGGGCGATACTGCAGATATTACAAATTTTGCATTTTTTACCTTCATTGCTAAATCCTCTCTCAGTTGTATAATTTTTTCAAAAATGTCATCCTGTGTATTTCACTCGGCCCATACTCAGCAATAGCAGCGTAGTGTGCCTTCGTTCCGTAGCCCTTATGTTTCGCAAAACCGTACTCAGGATACTTCTCGTCGTACTCTTTCATCAATCTGTCCCTTGATACTTTCGCAAGTATTGATGCAGACGCTATTGATACGCTCTGTGCATCGCCGTGAGTTATCGACATCTGCGGTATCTCTACCTCCGGAATATGTACGTGATCTACCAAAATCATTCCGGGTGCTTTACCGTTTGCCATCTTGATGGCATCTGCCAAAGCATTACGCATTGCTTCATACGTCGCTTGCAAAATATTAATTTCATCAATCCTACGGTTGTCCACCAAGCTGATGCCATACGCCAAGCTTTTCTCTTTGATTTCTTCAAACAAAGCTTCTCTTCGCTTCTCGCTCAATTTTTTAGAATCGTCTGCACCTCTCACAAACGGCCCGTCTGATTTTAAGATAACACACGCTGCAGCAACCGGGCCTGCAAGCGGACCTCTGCCCGCTTCGTCTATACCCGCAATCAAAGTGTAACCCTCTGCTTCAAGCTGTCTTTCAAATTTACATAATTCAAAAAATCTCTCGTCAGTCATCTTGCACCTCTTGTACCTCGGGAAGTTCAGGCGCTTCAAGCATTTCTCTGCCGTCTAATGTAATTTTACCGAGTTTGCCGCTACGGAAATCATCGAGCACTATTCCGGCTGCTCTGTACATATCCACTTCTCCGCCTTTAATAAGACAACCTCTGCGGCGACCGCACGCTTCAAGATAATCAGTAGAAACTTTGATATTCTCTTTTTTTATACCGTATTTTTCTTCAACTGTTGCAGGATAATTATTAGTCAAATATTCAAGTAAAAATATGGCAATATCTTGTACATCAAGTACATCATTTTTTATTGCTCCTGTAGCCGCCAAACGATAAGCACATCTCTTATCTTCAAACTTAGGCCACAAAAGACCGGGCGTATCGAGAAGCATTATTTCCGGATTAATTCTTAGCCATTGTTTATTTCTTGTAACACCGGGCTTGTCTCCCGTCACGGCAACATTTTTACCTACAATTTTATTAATAAGAGAAGATTTACCGACATTCGGTATACCGACCGTCATAACACGTATTACAGGAGGCTTTCTGCCGGCTTCGGCATAGCGTTTGAATTTCTCAGCTTTAGCCTCTTTAACTGCCGCAACAACATCTTTTACACCATTTCCGCTCTTACAGTCCGTATAATAAACCTTAATACCCTTTGAAGCGTAATAATTCTTCCAAAATCCATTCATAACAGGATCTGAAAGATCTTTTTTGTTACCTATAATAACTCGTGGCTTTTGATTTAATATTTTGTCTATTTCAGGATTTCGGCTCGAAAAAGGTATTCTGGCATCAACTATTTCAACAACAACATCAACCAGTTTTAAATTCTCCGCCAAAATTCTCCTTGCCCTCGCCATATGACCCGGGAACCACTGTATTTGCTTTTCGTTTATATTATCTCCGTTCATTCTTTTTCTCCTCAAATTCTTCTATCGGGCCATAATCCTGTATGATATTCTGAGCCCAGTTAAGGGTTTTTAAATTTTTCATTGTAAGAATAACATAAAAACGTGTAATCATATTTTGAGATACGTCCAATTCCTCGATTACTTTGTTATTGGCGAATCCGTCAATATTCATCAAGCTGTTCATACTCAAATTAACTGTTTTTACACTTTTAAGCATATTAATCGGCTTAATATTGCTTATAAAATTCACTGACAAATCAAGGCTTAATAAATTTTCTAAAGCTTCAATTCCCGTGACATCTTCTATAAGATTCCAGCTTGCATTTATCGTTTCTAATGTGTTAATGCCAAAAAGCGGTGTCAGGTCACTAATTCCTCTTTCTGTGTTATCTGCATTTATACCATAATTGTATGATACATCAACATATTTAAGAGAAATACAATTCGACAATGCAGAAATATCACTAATCCTATTTTTGGTTGCCACAAGTTTTTTTAAAGAGCTCAACGACTTCAAAGCATCAATATTTACAATCATATTATCAGAAACATCAAGTTCTTCTAACATTGCCAAGCCCTTTATAGGTGTTATATCAAGTCCTGTTTGACTCGGATCCACGGCAGTAAGTACATTGAAATTTTTGCCAATATTCAACCTCTTTAAGGATGTCAAATTCGACAGCGATGTCAAATCCGTAATTCTATTGCCATATAAGTCAACATCCTCCAAAGCTGTAAAATACTGTAATGCATCAATATTTGATATTCCTCTTACTCTGGCACTTAAACTCTTTATATTCTCCACATCAGCTCTCATTATGGGTCCTATATTTTTGCCCACAATATCGCGCACAACATTTTCAAGATTCAAGTCACTGAAATGTACTTCTTCTTCGGCATTAGGTGTAGCCGTCGGTTGTGTAATGTGCGGAAAAGTTTCCGTAGCCACAGGTGTAGGTATGATAACTGTAGGTGGAGCTACAACAACATCTGTTTTTTCGCAGCATGAAAAAAGCATTGCAGCACTCAATGCAAATAACGATATAATAATAATTTTCCCCCACTTATTTTTACTAATCATATTATATCCACCGCTTTAACAGTATCATAATCTCCTATCAAAATAATTTCACCTTTATGCCATAAATACATTTTTTGATTTTCGTTGTAGATTATATATTCCATGTCTCTGTCAAAAAATATATTTGATGTTACATTGTTTGCAATACGCGTCAGTCTGTCTTCAAAAACATAATCGAGTGTCATCAAGCCGTTTGAATTTTGTCTGCAAAGCAAGTATGCTTCATGGCTTCTGCCATATAACCTTACATCATAATCGGCATCGGTACGCTCAATTTTATCTTTTAATATCAAATAAACGTATTTATGCTCCGAATCAGTATATGCCACAAAGGGTTTATTATAGTAATCATAAATTGTGCCTATGTTATCTGAAATTTTAACAGTTTTATGATTTACATCATATATGTCATATCTCCATAACGACCCGGCTGAATCTTTGTAATATAAATATAAAGTTCTGTTATCGAAAACAAAGCTGTCTGTTATATCACACGAAATTTGTTTTTTGGGTTTGCCTCCTTTAGACGTCATATATACATCCATTTTATCGCCATTCAAGACTGTATAAAGCAAAAAGTTATCTTCTTTTGAATAATAAATCACTTTATAAATATCTGTTGCAATTTGACTGAATTTGTTGCCGCTAAAATACTTGAGCACACCTGCACTGTGTTTTACCGAATTTTCAGCATTCGGTTCTACTTGTTCAATATTACTCAAGAAATATTTGAATTCAACACCATCATTTCCGCTCAATTCATTCGTTGTAGGATAAACAAGTGCGGTCTCCGGTTGATTAATTAAGAGTTGTCCGTTATCGAGCTTTTGTATCGTCTTACCTGCCACATCGCAGACAATCAATACATTTTCTTCATAGTAGCATATATTTTCACTGTCTGATGAAACATAAAATTTCTTTGATGTGTTTAATTTTTCGGTAATCACTTTACCTTTTCCTAAAAAATCACAATACTTAAGTGTAGTGTTTTCAGCAAAAACAACGCCCTCGTCAGAAACTGCATAATAAGGCGCTTCCGTTGCCTCGTTTTTAGTTAAAAGTACAACTTCTTCTCCTTTAAAAAGGTACATCAGTAATCTGTTTGACGTATCTGTATACACAATACCTCTACGATTACCGAGAATAGTGAACTCAGAAACATTATCACAAAGCGCAACTCTGTCATTTGTTTTTACAGAATACTCGTATAACATTGTATTTCTTATATAATACACTTTGCCATATGTCGAATCATGGAGAACGCCTGATGTGTTATTATCAATTGTCACGACTTTATTATCTTCTTGCATAACATAAAGCTGTGCTTGCCCATCAGTGAAAACAAACGGATACATAAATGATCTTCCCAATCCGTTTTGCTCCGAATAACCGAGTTCAGGAACGTCGCTTGGCAACAATTCAATTACAGCAATAACAATGCCCACAATAACCAGCGTTATAAATGTAATTAAAATACCCCATTTTTTCTCTTTTTTTATATAAGTTTTACCAACTTTTCGTCCCATAGTAAATCCTCCGAGAATTAATCAATCCTCATGTGCAACAGGTGGCTTAAAGTCCATATTAATATCGCTCATATCATATGGTGTTGCTTGATATACATAGTAATTAAGCCAGTTAGCATACAATAGATAAGCATGGCTCTTCCATTTAAAATAAGGCTTCGCCGTAGGATCATCATCCGGGAAGTAGTTTTTAGGAATAGCTGTATCAAGCCCTTTTGCTCTGTCTCTCTCATATTCTAATTTCAAAGTATCTCTGTCGTATTCAAGATGTCCCAGCATAAATATCTGTCGTCTGTCATGAGAAGCACAAATACAAAGTCCGGCTTCTTCAGATGTTGCCAAAATATCTAATTTAGGTTCATTCTCTACATCCTCCATTTTTACTCCCGTATATCTGGAATGCGGCACATAGAAGCAATCATCAAAGCCTCTTAACAATCTCGCTACTCTATTATGTGATTTATGCTCAAAAATGCCAAAAAGCTTCTTGTCCATTTGATATTTATCTATACCATAATGATAGTACAATCCGGCCTGGGCTCCCCAACAAATATGAAATGTTGTGGTAACATTTTTGCGCGACCACTCCATAAGACGACATAATTCTTCCCAATAGCTCACTTCTTCAAAAGGCATCTGTTCAACAGGTGCTCCTGTAATTATTAAGCCATCAAATTTTTGATCTTTAACATCATCCAATGTCAGATAAAAAGAATTCAGATGGTTAAGAGATGTATTTTTAGATATATGTGTAGCCGGATGCAAAAGCGTAGGCTCTACTTGCAAAGGAGTATTGCTTAACAAACGCAAAAGCTGTGTCTCCGTAACAATTTTCGTAGGCATCAAATTCATTATGGCAATTTTAAGAGGTCTGATATCTTGATGAAAAGCCATATTTTCATTCATTACAAAAACATGTTCTTTATGAAGAGTCTCTGCCGCCGGCAAATCATTTGGTATTTTTATAGGCATAATCTTATCCTTTCTAAATTATAACGCTATCCATCTTATTTTACACTTCATCGTGATAATTGTCCATATCCGACATAAATATATTATTGATAAAAATTTTTACATATTTAAAGAAAGGTTCTAACATATGTTTTTTTCTCTTATATCAGGCATTTTTGCTTTTTGTATATTAATTTTATTTATTATTTTTGGTAATTCATATATTCCTGAAACGAAAAACGCTCTTTTTCTTTTCTTAAATACAATTTTTCCTACAATGTTTCCGTTTTACGTTCTGTCATCAATAATAGTTTCCAATAAATCAATTTCTGTTTTAACTCGTCCTTTAAAAGGAGTCACAAAGTTTTATAATCTACCTACGGAAACTTCTGTCGCAATAATCATCGGCTTCCTTTGCGGATTTCCTGTTGGTGCGAAAGTCACTTGTGATTTACTTAAAAACAATTATATAACACCAAAAGAAGCAGCAGTACTTGCCGCTTTTACTAATAATGCAAGTCCGATATTTTTAATTTCAATTGTAGGTAGAAACTATTTAAAAAGTGAATTTCATGGTTTTGTAATATGGCTCTGTATTATCTTTTCTTCACTGTTAAGCGGTTTAATATTAAGTAAAATCGCGCTATGCAAATCCAATTCTTATGAAAGAAAAAATGTAAATGACAAATTCTGCGAAAGCAACTTAACTGATTCAATTGTATCAGGTTTAAATACAGCTCTGTATGTTGGTTCAGTAATTATATTCTTTTCATCAATAACAGCTTTAATAAAAAAAATATCCTTTTTAAGTAACAAAATGTATATTGGCATATATTCCTTTTTGGAAATGACCGGTGGTTTAAATGCTTTGTTTAATCTAAGTATATCCAAACCAAATATTTATAGATTCATAGCTGTTATTTTAATCGTTTCATGGTCGGGTATATGTGTTCATATGCAAGTATGCGGCATATTAAAATCCAACGGTATTAAAACTAAATATTATTTTATCGAAAAATTACTTCAAACAATATTCGCTATTATATTGTTTACCATAATTTATATTTTTTTAAGATAAGTTTATATAAAAAAACAACGCACACTTGTTAATGTGCGTTGTTTAATAATCAATTCAAATTTGCTGTATTATACAGTAAGCTGTTGCCAAATTTCATTACACTTTTGTTCGAGTGCTTTGAATCCGTCCAAATAGCTTGTTGTACCTGCAATATCATCCTTCAAAATCTTTTGAATTGTGCTGTCAATTGCCTCAGCAACTTCGATAGGCATACGGCATTTAACTTGACCGGGAGTTGAAGCTGTGTCTGCTTTGTAAACAAATGCATCCCAGTTCTTTGTGCTCCACTCTGCATCATCAGGATACTTCCATGCATCATAACCTTCTTGATCAAGAGACTTAAGAAGCGGTACTGAACCACCTTGACCAGCATTGAATGCTCTTTGACCTTCAGGTGTGAAGAAGAACAATGCTAAAGCAGCAGCTGCTGTAACGTTTTGTGTTCTGCTATATACACCAACGCCTGAAGAACCGCATCCGAATGAAGGATTTTCAAACAAAGGCATGTTTATAAGATCCCAAGCAACACCCTTGTTGTCAAAACCTCTACCTTCGCTTTGTACACCGGGATATACACAAGTAGAGAAAATAGCTTCTTTACCTGAGAATCCTTCAGCTGAATCATTAACACCGGGCATTTTAGCGAAGTCTTTTCTAGCCAAGTCAAGAGCTTCTTTAAATGCTCTGAGGATTTTACCTTCTTCATCAATAAATGTTACTTTCTTCTCTGATGTACTGCACCATGAGTTTCTGTATGTATAAGCCTCAAAGAAAGCAGTATATACAGGAGACCATACGAGGTTCAATTGAATCGGATAATAATCATCACCATTCAACTGCTCACAAAGTGTTTGGAACTCTGTCCATGTCCACTCAGGTTTAACAGATTCACTAACGCCTGCTTCTGTAACAGCGTCTTTATTGTAAATCAAAGCAACGTGGTTGTAATCTCTGGGAACAAAATACAAACGTCCGTTAACGAGACCCAAAGAATAAATACCACTGTATACATCGCTGAGGTTGATATCAAATTTTTCTACGAAACCATCAAGAGGAAGTAATGCTTTATCTGTAACAGCATACTTATATGTAGTTTCTTCAGCGAAGTAGAATACATCTCCGATATCGGCAGAAGCTATTCTGGCATCAGATGTTGCAGAATAATCTCTTTCTACCTTAACATCTTTATACTTTTTCTCAAATGCTGATATAAATCTATCAGCTGCAGCTCTATCGTCTGAAGTTGTAGCAGCAGGTGAGTAAGTAAATGTAACGTCACCCTCAACAACGCCGTCCTTATACGCAATTTCCAAATCCTCATTGGTTACAATGCCGGGCTTGGAGCATGCAACGATAGAAAATGTCATAGCAAGAGCGAGTAAAATTACTATCGCACTTTTAATGTACTTTTTCATCAAAAAAACCTCCTAAATAAAAGTATTTTCTATTGCATTAATACAAGTTTATATTAACATAAGCAAATTTTTTGTCAATATGCCCTCATGCAAAAAAGCTCAAAAAACAATCAAGTTAACAAAATCTTAAAATCAATTTAATCTTTAGTTGTTTTTTATATTTTACCAATTTGCATTAGCTGCATCTTGTATTTCCTGTAACAACTCATCAATATGCATCATGCTTTGATCAGCCTTATATGCCGCAAAAACATCTGCTATTGCATCTTTAATTTCTTTCGATGCATTCCATGACATAAATGTTGTAAGTACAGCAGGGAAATCACTTTCTGAATAAAGAGAAAATACTGATGTATTTTTACCTGACAAAGGATACTCTCTCCAGAACTTCATATCATTTGCAGTTTTAACAGCAGGCACTTTATATCCTCTTTCTCCTGCATATGCAACTGCAGCATCTTTAACCATTGCATACAAAGCAAGACACTTTGCATTTTTAATTGTGTTAGCAATAGTAGCTTTTTCTTCTTGTATTTCTTCGTCTGTCTTATCTACATCATTTGAAGCACCGGATGATTTTACAACATCACGATTAATAACAGCAAAACCTAATGTTTTAACACCGATATTTTTATAAACTGTACCGTCAGCTGATTTAAATCCCGGGAAATGTGCAAACTCCCAATCGAAGCCGGCATCTTCATTTTCTGTCATACCGGCAGTAAGGCTTTCTTGCCATCTTACAATATCAGAGTGGTCAGCAATTATTATACCATACTTAGATAAATCTTCACCTTTAACCTCTGTTGTTTTCTTCTCGGAAACATAACCTGTTCTTAAGAAATTATCAGCAAAGAATTTAAAGCCTTCAATAACTTTAGGATCTGTAAGATTTAATTCAACAGTCTTATCGGCAAATGTGACATCATTGTAAACATTGCCACCAAAACCACTGGCAAACGAACCCCAAATTGAATAATCATCGTAATTCATAAGTACAGGTGTTTCTACTCCGCTTTCATTCAAAGCAACTGTATAAGCCAATAAATCTTCCCATGTCCAAGAGTCTACTGGAACAGGGTTTTCAATACCTGCTTTTTTGAGTAAATCCAAATTAAGAATTACAACTTGGTTCAAATATTCTACCGGACACATATACAAACGTCCATTATACATAGAAGCATCGTAAGCTGCTTGCATATAAACTTTAGCAGGATACAACTTGCCAAACTTATCATCTGTAAAGTCAGTAACACCATTCGCTTCGTTACTGAGGTCAACTATCCAACCTTTTTCAACATATTCCGGCAACTTATCTGAACTGATGAGAACAACATCTCCGATGTCGCCGCTCTCAATTCTGCTGTCAAGAGTCTTGAAATACTCGGTATACCCGAGTGTCGCATCCAATTGAATGTCAACACTGGGATATTGAAGAGAAAATGTCTGAGTGAACATGAATAAATCGTTATCATTAACGTTGTTTTCTTCTTCTCCATACGGATCTTCTGCACTGTATTTTGCATTGTATGCAGAAATCACAAGGTTGCCTGCAAGGTCTTCAGGCACAGGGTTTGCCATACCTGAACCACTGCCGTTATCAGCACCACCGGTTTTGCTTGAACATCCGATAAAAGAAACTGCCATAATAACGGTTAATATATATATTAAAGTAACACGTAAATTTTTAAACATATAAACCTCCGTCATTCAATTACTCCGAGTCGTTCAATACCGGATGCAAGTTTATTTTGTCCTGCAACATAAACTATCAAAACTGGTATCATAACGAGCAAACAGCCTGCAAAGAGCATAGGCTCTGTCATAGCTTTATCAAAGTCACTTGCTTCTCCACTGTAGCCCATAATCTCAGCATAGTAAGTTTGAATTTTTTCAAGCTTCGGCTGAAGAGTCATCATTTCAGTTTTAAACATATATGTTGGAGCCTCATAGTTATCATTCCAGTGCCATACAAAAGAGAATATAAATACAATTGATATAGCTGATTTAACCAACGGCAACATAATCTGAATAAATACTCTGAAAGGACCTGCTCCGTCAATACGAGCCGCATCATCCATAGCATCCGGAATTCTCTGGAAGAAGTACATGTAAATCAAAGCAAACAACGCACCTCTTAATCCAAGACCGAATATACACGGCACAAGAATCGGAGCATATGTATTAGTCAATCCGAATGTAGCCCACATACCATACGAAGAAAGGATAGTCGTTTGAGGCGGAATCAACAATACAAGGATAAGGAATACAAACAAGAGATTTCTTCCCTTAAATTTAAATCTTCCCAATGCATATCCGATAATCGCACAAGATACAGATTGTAAAAGTGCACTGCCCAAAGATGTTATCAAAGAATTCAAGAATGAACGAGGATATGAAAGACCTACCCACGCATCAATAAAGTTTTGATACTCAAATGCTGTAGGAATCCATTCAACTGTAGGATCCATGTAGTCTTGATAAGACATCATTGAGGTTGTCAAAATATAGATGAACGGCAACAAGAACAAGTACGCAAGTTCAATCAATACATAGTACAAGAAAATACGTCCGATAATAAATGTAATTTTCTTTTTCGCCTTATATCCCAAATTTCTGTACTTATCAATAAGACCTGTAAAGAAACCTGTAACTCGATTAAAAACCTTTGTCACTTGAGCCACCTCCTTGCAAACAATATGAAGATAAGAATTGTCACAAGAGCAAGAAGCATATACATCCAACTCAACGCTGATGCCATACCGTATTTAGTACCTTCCTCTGTCATTTTGTTCATCATACTCATTACAGGGTTGTTATACTTTGTAAATGAGTCAACAAGAGCATATATACAGTTCAAAATTACGAAAGGAGAAATATACGGAAGTGTTACATGCCAGAAAGACTCCCATGCGGTAGCACCGTCAATCTCAACTACCTCATAAAGAATATCAGGTACACTCTGTAAAGCTGCAAGGAAAATCAAAATTTCAACACTACTGCTCCACATGATATCACCGATATACTGTGTAATCTTACCACCGAAAGTAGAGAACACACCGGTAGTTGAATTTACGAGTGAACCAAACACGCTTATACTACCTACGCCCTCACCAAAGAGATAACTCATGATTACTCCGGCAAGAATTACAGGGATAAAGAATATAATTCTGAAATATACTCTTCCTGCAAATTTTTGTTTAAGAAGTACCGCAACAAATAATGCAAAGAATACTATAATCGGTACTTGCCACAATGAATCAAGAAAAGAATTTAACATTACTTCTCCGACTTCAGGGTTTTGTATGATATCAACATAGTTTTGAATACCATTCCATTTACTCTGTCCTTCAAAACCATAAAGGTCTGTAAGCTGAGTAATATAAAAACTGATTCTGATTGAAAGTACCAATGGAACCATAATAAAGATTATGAAACCAATAAGCCAAGGGAGTGAGAAACCCCAACCCTCAAGAGACTTTCTTCTTTCAAAGGAAATAATACTGCCTAATGTACGCTTGTGAGCTAATTTCTTTTTTGCTTTTACCTGTTTAGCCATGCATTACTTCCCTCCCTTCTTTGAAATTTGATAACTTTTCGCTTCAATGTTTATTTCATTACCTGCATCATCAACAACTTTTTGTGCGGATGATTCATAGTTAACATAAACTCTTGTGCCGTCGGAATACTCTGTGCAGAACACTTCACTGCCTTCCACAGCTCTGAAGTGATTTGTTATTTCAAGTCCTGCAAAAGGCTTAACAGCTTCTGCTATAGAATTATAACGAGAAACAATTTCATCCTTAAGTTTTGAATATTCAGAACGATACAAACCATTATAATATGAATATCTAAGTTCACTTGTTTTTGCCTCTGTAATTTCATAAGACATCAAGGAACCGTATTCAATAGAACGAAGAGTGAAGAATTCTTCATCATCCTGATTGTTAACCGGAGCTGAATAATAATCAACAAGTCCGTGATATACAAGCTGCATGAACGGAATTTCTTCATCAAGAACTATGTGAGAAGACATTTCAACAGGCATATCCAAAACAGTATTTACAAATGGAACAGAGTAAGCATTACCGTTATAAACAGCAATATCATCAAATGTATTGCCATATTTCTGTAACCATTTAACATAAAGGGCAATTGTTTGTACTCTGAAAAGAGGATTTTCTTCGTTATAATCAGAGTAAACCATATCTCCCAACTGCTGTAAATCAACATTGTTTGTGCCGTATTCTTTAAGTCTTTCAATTACATCATCAATTACTTCTTCATCAAAGTATTCAGGTCCCATTACATAGAAATCAGTCTTTCTATATACGCCCGAATTATCTTTAATAAAATAGTTAAGATAAAATGTATTTGCTTGTTTTACAATAGAATCTCTAAATGTAGCTCCGTTTGTAGGATCTCCGTATACTATCAATAAGTTATTATCAAGTACAAGCGGAATATTATTTTTCTTTGACCAAGCATAGAGCTCTTCAAGGCCATCTTGACCACCATATGAACCATCTACTTTTAATTTTGATGTGGCATTCCAATAGTAGCCGCCCTTTTGCCAACCTAAGAGAGAAAGTCTCAAATCAGATGCACCCATTGAGTTAAGCTCATTATACATTGCTTTAACATCGTCAAACTCTGTCATAACTTTAATTTGGTTAAGAACACCACCCATTTCATTTTGTGCGCCCATAAACATCTTTAAGTTAAGAACAGGTGTTTTACCGGATGAACCCATTGCAAGGTCTACACCATAGCGTTCTTTCCACTGTGCCAAAAGATTCTCACGAACATTTTTAGCTACATTTACATAAGAAAACTCATCTTTTTCTGAAGTAGCGATTGAGATTCTTTGCTCAACATCACCTATCTGTTTATCTTTTACAACCATATCATACTGTGTACCACCGTTTGATATCTGAAGTTTATAGAAATCACGGTAATTATATTGGAAGTAAATAGCATAGAAAGGAAGATTTCTTATACCGGGGTTAGATATCTTAAGTTCAGCATTTGAATCGCCTTCTTTGATAAACGCAGTCATCATAGAATTGGCTTTGTTGTTTACATTTGCTGCATCCTCATCAAGATTTTCAATAATACCATACGCTCCGACAGGGAGAAGTAAGTTATTGTAATCAGGTGAATCAGTGCTGTCAAAAGTCAAATCTATACCGTATACTTTTTTAGAATACTCATTGTAGTTAGTGATTCTTGCAGTATCAAATTTTGTAAGGGCACCTGTACCGTCAGGAGTAACGAAATATCCTGCCTGACCACTGCGATGAGCTCCAAAATAAGGAAGCACACTAAGTGAAACAAGAAGAGGTCTTCTGTCTTGTTCTTCGTTTTTAAGTCCTTCTCTTTCGATAATACCATTTACAGGAACTCTGTAAACAAGCTCATTATCTTCAATTGTAATTTCTACAGAAAACTCTAACTCGAGCTCTTTCATCTCATAACGAAGGCGTACACCGTTTTCAATATAATATACAGTCTTTACATGAGGCATTTGATTAACACCGAGAGTAAAACCGCCATCCATACCTGATTTTGTATATCCTACAAATACAGGTGACTTTATAAATTGACCTGTCTCAGATTTATTTGAATATATATCCAAATCTGATTTTTCGCCTTCAGCCAATGTTGTTTCATATATCGGCTCAGGATATGAACGGAAAATCTCACCTGTTGCAAGATCTTCAATTATAAAAAGGTCATCCTTATTAGAGAAGCTAAGTTTAAGCTTATCATTTTTTGCTACAACCGTCATACCTTGATCAGCAAGCAATATACCGTTGACACCTTTAGATTTATCTGTGGCAGCAACTTCTCTGACACCCTCGACACCATCTTTACGGAAAACCACTTCGTGTCCATCACCCGTCGCTACTGCAACAATAATAAACACAAGCATTAAAACCATGACAAGGGCTACACAAGCTTTAATTATTTTTATTCTTTTTTCGCGTCTTGCTACTTCAAACAAAGGATCATTATTTTGTTTTTCTTCAACGTTCTTTTTCTTAAACAAGATAAATCATCTCCTTACCAAATTGAATAATAAAGTCAAACATTTGTGCTGCAAGACCATATACTATGAAGAACAGTAATGCCACAGCTGCTACACCAACAAGTGTCAATAAGAATACTATAAAGGCTTTTACAGGATGGAATCCATGAACACCCTTAATACAGAAGTAAACTAATGCCACTGTGAAAATGTAAATCAAAGTACCCATGATATTGTACAAACCTGACTCAGTTAATGTAAGCATATGAGTTAACAATGCATATGGCAATGAAAGTAACATCAATGGTCCGTGACAGTAAGCACCACCAATGATAACATCACGGAATCTTCCTTCACCATACATAATTGTTGTTACGCCATAGTTAACGACACAAACAACAATCCAAGGCAAGAAAGCGATTAACAATGTCATTAAAGGATTAACTGTATCGAGTGATGCACCATCTCTGTAAATAAAGCTCTCGCCGTAAACAGATGCTACAGATACAATTGCATACAATATCATGATTATAAACATATCAGCATAAGAGCCTTTGTTCTCATATCTGATTTCTTCAAATCCATCAACCGGATGACGTATTATATTTGTTACTCTGCCGAAGAAATGTTTAATAGCACTGAATACATTTTTCTTTTCTACCGGCGGACCATATTTCTTTCTTCTTGCTTTCTTAATTGTAACAACCGCAACCCATAAAGCCATCAAAACTGCAAAGCCAATAATAATCCAAGAGAAATATTCTCTCAAAAATTCAGCTCTCATTTCTTCATAAGCTTCAGATGCAAATGTTGCATTCTCAGCTTCATAGAAATACTCATATGCTTCTGAGTTAAGCTCTTTTCTTAAAAGGATATTACCTATGTTAACAAGAGCTAATGTATAATAGTTGTTCTTAACTCGAACTTCTTGCCATACTTTTTCAGCCTCGTCATATTTACCGTCACTGTAAAGAGCATTAGCTTCATGTACAAGGTTAGCAAATTCTGTAGGCTTAAATACTGTGATGTTACCTGTTGTTTTGTTAAGTACATAAACTCTGCCTTCTCCGTCAGTTTCAATACTTACAGGATAAGAAAGCTGACCGTAACCTGTACCCTTTGCTCCGAAAGCAAATAAGTTGTTACCTCTTTCATCATATTCATATACTCTGCCGTACTGTCTATCAACAATAAGCATATTATTATATCTATCAACTGTTACATCACAGAAAATTTGGTTAACTTGTGCAAAGCTTGACATGATACTGCTATCACGGAAATCATATGCACCGTACAATACATCTGAACCACCAATGTTAATTTTACGAACTTGAGGAGGAGTCTCAGTTGTTGTTGTAGCATACATATAACCATCATCACTTGAATAGATGTTAGTAAATGTATAAGGAAGAGTTACAACCGTACCCTTTCTGTCTTCACGGCTCCAGAGGAGTTTAGAAATTGATTCCCAGAAAGAAAGATTTACTTTGTTAGTACCGTAATAACTGATAAATTCACCGTTAGTACTGAGCTGCATGATACCGTTACTGTCACCTTTGTTAGTAACATACATGAAACCACGTGAATCTTTTGTTACTTTTTCAGGCTGATAAGAAAAATCCTGAGAAAGAATTTCACTTTCAGGCTTTGGATATGAGTAACGAAGGTTTCCGTATTTTGTAAATTCAACAATACGACCGTTACCGGAGTCAGCAACAATAATTGCACCGTCATCGGGATCTACATATACACCTGTAGGATCCTTAAGAGCAGCTAAATCACCATCAGCGTATGTACCGTCACTGCTAATTTCAAAAAGGAATTCATATTTTGCACTGTAAACAACTATTCTGTTGTTACCTGTATCCGCAACATAAATCTTGCCTTCATTATCAATGAACATATCCTCCGGATTCTTGAGCTTACCTGTCTCTGTTGACAAGAAGTCAATAACCGTACTTGTTTCATAAGCTGCAGGAATAGGTTTTGCTGTCTTTTCTTTTTCTTGGATATAATAGTTCGCATAAGGTGTTCTTGCACTCGCAGTAATACCTACGGAAAGTATCAAAGAAAATAACAGAAGAAGACCGATAAATCTTTTAAATTTCATTGCCTTTAAACCTCCCTTATTTAATTCCCGAGTGAGCCATCGTGTCTTGAACTCTGCTCTGGTTAATAATAAAGATTATGATACTTGGGAGAGTCATAATTAAACCTGAAGCAGCACCTGCACCTGTTCTGGCAATACCACCGCCAATTGTAGACATGAAGAATCCCAATGTTCTCAATTGCTCTTTGTAAATATATGTTGTTGATGTGCTTGCATCACCCCAAATACCACCGAAAGTAAGGATGATAACTGTTGCTTGAGCATTCTTTAAAAGCGGAATAGCTATCTTTTGATAAAGCTGCCATTCTGAAGCACCGTCAATTTTACCGGCTTCAAAAATATCATTAGGGACAGTATCCAAGAACTGTTTCATAAGGAACAAACACGTGGTGTTCGCCAATCCCGGTATAATGTATACCAAATATGAATTGTCTATTCCCAATGATGTAATTATCAAATATGAAGGAATACCGGCAGCAGCCGCAATAAACATCATTGAAGTTGTTACAAGGCTCATTAAGCCTTTACGTCCCGGGAATTTGTGCTTTGACAAAGGATATGAAGTCATTGTCAACAACCAAACCAAGCAGAATATGTAACAAACCGTAATTAATACCGTATTAAATAAATATCTTGTAAAAGGAACTGCACTATTCGCCGTAATAGCTGTCAAATCTTTAAAGTTTTGAAGCGTAGGGTTCTTTACAAAGAACGTAGGCGGATAAAGGAACAACTCCTCCGGCGGCTTAAATGCCGTACAGAAAAGATAAATCAATGGAAGTAAAGATACAGCACCGGCTAAAGTAAGGAATACTAATATGACAACTTTACCGTGATCTTTACGTTTTTTAGCTTTCTTTAAATAATCAACGTCTACCTGAAACATATTATCACTCCTTATCGCCTAATACTTTAAATGCCACACGACCGATACCAAGAATAAGTAATGAAAGGATAACGGCTATCGCAGAAGCATAACCTACCTCAAATCGTGTACCTGAATAGTCACTGAGATGCAACATAATCGTAAGAGCTGCATCCTCCGGACTGGGGTGTCCTACGATAGTTGCTCCTACAGAGAAAGAACCTGTAATTGTGATGATCGCTGAGAAAAGCATCTGGGGCATTGTCTGAGGTACATCAACATAAAGAAGTTTCTGGAATCTTGATGTAACACCGTCAACTGATGCCGCATCATAGAGTTCTCTGTCAACACCTCTGAAGGCCGCAACAAACGAAAGGAACTGTGTACTCAAACTTGACCACAAAGCAACTATGATAATAACCGGCATGATGTAGTTTACATCCTGAAGCCATTGGATAGGTTCGTAAATAAGACCCATATTTAACAGCAAAGAGTTAAGATAACCTGTACTATCGTTTGAGAACATTACTGCCCATACAACTGCCATGGCTACACCGCTTGAAAGAGCAGGTGCATAGAAGGCCAAAACGTAGAGAGGTCTTATCTTATCAGGAACTTGGTTAATAAACCAAGCAAAGAAATAAGATGCTATATATGAAACAGGTCCTACAATTACTGCATAAACTAATGTATTTGTGAATGCTTTTAAGAAAAGCGAGTCATCTACAAACAAATAAACGTAGTTGTGAAGTCCGTTAAAAACCGGATCCTCAAAGATGTTCCAATATGTAAAACTCAAAGCCAAAGATGCAAGCAACGGCAACAAAGAGAAAACTATGAACAATAAAAAGAACGGAATTACCATTGCATATGACATCTTGTTTACCCACATTTCATGCATGGTATAGCCAAATCTCTTCTCAACATTGAAAAATCTCTTTTTCGGTTTAGCGGGTGTATCTGTTTTAGTCTTTTTAGCTAATTTTTCTTCTTTTTTACTCACAAATCATCCCTCCCTTTTCTCTTCTACTGCTGTCTCATACAAAACTGAACCATTCTCAGGAATATTAAATTCTTCTTGTTTACGACGCATTTCTTTATTTATTTCTTTTACTGCATCTTCAAGAGCAATTCGGCCACTGAGACCTTGGATTACTGTCTGGTTCAATGCTGTAAGCAAATATCTTGATGTATAATATCCACCCATTGTGTTAGGTGATTCTTTAAGATGCTCCCACTGAGCATTGATAACATCAAGCTCTTCTTGTGAATAAGGAAGTGACTGTGTAGCAACTAAGTTCGCAGGATTCCATCTTGATGCAACACCGAATGTTGCTTCTACTTCTCTGCCGTACTCTGCTTGAACAGCATCAGAAAGCCACCATTGCAAGAATGTCCATGACTCTTCATATTGTTGTCTTTCTGCTGTATCCTGTCTAACAATAATACAACATGTACCCAAACCACTTGTTGATCTGTCAATATACTCTTCACCGGTCTCTTCATTAACGCGTACATGACCGGGAACAACTGTCATTCCCCATTTACCGTTAAGCTCAGGAGCCGAATAGTTAAGCTGTTGATAGAAAGCCATATCTGAAATACCGATAGGCATTTCACCTGATTTAAATCTCATATAGAAGTTTGCTGCATATACAAAGTTGTATTGGAGATACAAGTCAGCAAACTCCATAAAGCCTTCATATGCAGCCTCTGTATTAAGAGCAGAAGTCATACCGTTGACATCATAGAAGTCTCCACCGTATTGATAAAGGAAAGGAGTATATCCGCCTACACCGTAGTTATAACAGAAATCATAACCGCTGTTAGAAAGTGCAGGAAGAATATCATATACATCTTTCCATGTATCAGGAGGTGTGATACCTAATGAATCAAATATATCTGTTCTGTAGAACAAGGCACTCCAGTTCTGTGTCTCAGGGAATGCATAATAATCTCCTTTGTACAAATAAGGTACAAAAGCTTCATCATGATATGATTGGAATCCGTACGGATTGTCTGTATTTTTCCAGAGCTCGTTGAAATCCAATACATCTACATCGTTATATTTGTCAATCTCAATTTCATTTAAAGGAACAAGAGCTCCTCTGATAGCGAATTCAAATACGTTACCTGCTGCAATTGAAATAGCAAGATCAGGTGCTGTACCTGCAACGTAACGAGGCATAATCAAACCTTCTGAAGAACCCGCAACCATGTTAATATTAACTTTGATACCGTATGTAGGTGTAAATTGCTCACTTACCATATTTCTCATGATATCAACGTGCTCACGACCTCTTGCTACATAAACCTCGATCTCCGGCATACCCTCTGTATCAAGTCCATCACGGGCACCTGCATTCTCGTATCTTGAGTTATCAAAAGAATTGATAAATCTTACAGTACCAACGTAGAGACTTTGCCATGTGTTACTTCTTGAATCGGGATATGTATAACCCTTAGGTGCAGCAATCATATAGTCAACAGCGATAGGCTGTTCTTTTATAGAAACCATTGTATTACTCAAACCTGTTTGAGCATTTGTAATATCGTTAAGAGAAACAGCTACTTTCTCCAAGTCTTCATCGAAGTCTTCGAACAAATCTTTTGCTACTTTAACAGCAGAAGCATACGCAGTAACTTTACCGCCATTTAACTTTATAATGTTGTTGTAACATTCATCAAATGTATTAACGTATGTTTTGATATCATCTTGAATTGTAGGGATATACAACTGCAAGTCGTAGTCTCTGTTCTTATCTACTGTGTATCCGCCTGATGAAGTACGAGCAGAAGCAGTAATCTTAACAATTTTATTTACCAAGTTAGAAATTGAATCCATAGACTCTTCAATTCTCTGGAGAGAATGACGAAGAGGACCAATCTTATTTACAAAAGAAATAGTATGAGCACCTTCTTCAAGGTAGAAGAGATAAGGTGTCTGATTTTCATCAATTAATGAAACAGCAGTCCAACCATCAGCATAAGGGAAGCAATACTCCTCCATTTCAGCAAAAGGTATTGAACCATCAATTTTTATCTCTTTATAAGAAGATACGTATGTATATTGTGACTTATATCTGAAGCCCAATTCATACCAACCGGTTTGAGGTACATCAAATGTCCATTGAACTTTATCACCGCCTACAGACCATTGATCTCCACCGAAAATATTGAATAATGTAGACTTATATGCTTCTTTACCCGAAGTAGATGTTGTAAAGTAATCATTATCTGTCTCCATTCTTATACTGAGACTGGTTGTAAAATCAGGTACTTCCAATTCTCTCTTTATCGCACTGCCTGTATAAACAGCAGAGTCGGAGAATCCGTTTTGTGTCTTATAATCCTCATATGAAGGATTTACAACAGGAGCTATAAACTCAACTGTTCTGATGGCACCCGGTTCTCTTGAGAAAGTAAGTGAAATCTTATGTGTACCCTTTTGGAGATAGAATCTGTAAGGATTTCTGTAAAGACCGTCAGGGTTTGACATTACAGCTTTTTGCCAGCCGAAAACTTCTTGAGATTTAGGACGAATTTGGTTGCCTACAACGTCCTTATTTGTCTCGTAATCGTAA
This sequence comes from Candidatus Egerieisoma sp., assembly GCA_045125595.1. Lineage (GTDB taxonomy): Bacteria > Bacillota > Clostridia > UBA1212 > UBA1255 > Egerieisoma. Next base: position 11,273 of record JBGVNN010000041.1, on the reverse strand, counting down.
TCATAGAAATTGTACATTCTCTTGAGAGCCATGTTAGCAGCTTCAACAAAAGGATGTTTGCCATCTATGGTAAAGTTTACAAGCATATCTGTATTACGGCCTTCAAGCATAAGATACTCTATGAAAAGCGAATATAAGCCGGCTTGATCTACATTAATCTCAAACTCCAGCTTAACAGGATCTCCTTCAACATAAAGAGCACCTTTATTCTCATCTGCAGAAATTACTTTCTCAGAATCATCATTTTTATCCGTATACTTAAATCCGTTCGCAAACTCTTCAATTTCATTAATAAAGAAAAGCTCTGCAGCCTTTATAGACTTATACTGGTTAAGGAACTCATTAAGCTTTGTACCTTCAAGCTTACCCTTGAGACCCTCAGCCGTAAGATTTTCTTCGGCTACATTTTTTACACCGTATTTATCTTTAAGAGCAGCAATCTTATCCTCAGTATCTTTGTGAGACTTATTAATAAGACTCTCAACGTCTACTGAAATAGGCTTACCGTTATAATACGTGTACTCCTTGGACGCATACTTTGTGAGCACTTTACCGTACTCTAAAAAGCTGTTATCCAAACGCTCCTCATTCGTAACGAAAGGATTAAATCCCATCTCATCATAGTTGTCAAAATGCTGCTGAACTACTTCAGAATCCCTGTTGCCATACACAACAAGAGCAATAGAAGCAATAAGCAACAGAGCAACCACAACGATCGTCATACGAATTAACTTCTTTTTTTTCTTAGTCATACTATCAACCTTCCATAAAATTATATAATGGTTGTTAAATGATAATGATTATCAATATGCCTTTTTGGGCAATCTAAACAAAAGAATTATATATTTTTAGTGCATCTGTGTCAATAACAAATTGACAAATAATTATAATCTCATTACTATTTCCTTAAAGATTTTTCCCCTCTCTTCAAAGTTCCTGAAGAGGTCAAAACTCGTGCTTGCAGACGAAAGTAACACGCAATCGCCCGCAACTGCGCTGTTATATGCACTTTTTACCGCATCATCATAATTATTTACACGATAAATCTTAATTTTTTCTTCATTAAAATCCTTACAAGCCCTAACTGCCGCCTCAATTTTATCCGAAGTAGGGCCCACAAGTATCAATACTTTAACTTTTTCACAAATCGCCGGTCCAACATCATCGTAAGGTATATTTTTATCTTTACCGCCCGCAATCATAACAACATTACCCTCAAACACAGAAAGTGTGTTTATCGTTCTGTTCGGGCTGCTGTCAATTGAACTGTTGTAATATTTCACACCATTCAACTCTCTGACAAATTCACACCGGTGTGCTACTCCCGCAAACTCCGCCACAACACTCTCAATATCCTCTTGTAAAATAACATCGGCACACGCCGCAATCGCAGTCAAAAGATTCTCCGCATTAAACAACCCCGGCACTCTCAAAGTACTACGCGCTACGTCAAATTTTTTCGAGTCGGAAATATACTCTAAAATGCCCTCTTTCATGTATGCGTATCCCTCTGCACCGTCTGAAAACTCTGCTTTTCCCTTTTTGTATACGGAAAAGAGTCGCACTTTTCTGCTTTGTGCTATACATTCCGATGCAATACGCTTTGTAATTTCATTTTTTGCATTCAAAACTACTATGCCGTCATCTTTTTGATATGTAAGAATGTTTTTCTTAGCTTCTATATATTCTTCATAATCCTTATGCACATCGAGATGATTCGGTGTAATATTTGTTATAACAGAAATGTCAGGACTTTTCTTCATGGTAAGTAATTGGAAACTCGAAAGCTCCAATACAGCAACATCATTTGCTTGAATTTCCGGCAAAATATCTATAAGCGGTCTGCCGATATTACCGCCAAGCCAAACTTTCGTGTCTGAATCTTTATAATGAGCCGATAAAAGCTTGTAAATAAGTGTAGTTGTGGTAGTTTTACCGTCACTTCCCGTAACTCCGTAAATTTTGCAAGGGCAAAGCTCAAAAAAGAGCTCCATTTCCGAAGTAAGACATGCGCCTTGTTCTACCGCTTCAGCCAAATGCTTCTCGTCAGGTCTGATAATGGGAGATTTAAAAATAATATCATAATTTTCTGATGGTATTCCATCGAGATAATCCTCTCCCGTAACAGCTTTTTTTATCATACCGTCTTTTTTTAGTATATCAATATTTGCCAAAACTTGAGGACTTGAAAATTTGTCATAAGCGGTAATATCACGCGCTCCCGAACTATATAAAAATCGAATCAGCGGTATGTTGCTTATACCTAAACCAAGGACAGCAATTTTAGCTGATGATATTTTTTCTTTGAAACTATTTATTTTATTGGTCATGACTCACGCCTCCTGATTGAGATTATACTATTATTATTATGAAAAGTATACAAATTTCTTGACTTTTCTTACGTTGCTGTTTATCATAGACTATGTGTCTTTTTGCACAACAGATAGATTTTTTCAAATTTTTGGAGTGATATTAAATGATGTATAAAAGTACAAGAGGCTACGCAGAAAAATACAGCTTTTCTGATGCTGTTTTAACGGGTATTGCACCTGACGGCGGCCTTTTTGTTCCGGTTGAATTTCCTCATTTCGATGAGACAGCCCTTGAGAGGCTTTGCAAGATGGACTACTGTGGTTTGGCTACAGAGATTTTTTCTGCTTTTGCAGATGACTTCACTAAAGAAGAGCTTGAAACTTGCGTCAAAAACGCATACGCTGATGGCAGTTTTCCGGAGGAGCCAACTCCCCTTTCAATATTGAGCAACAATCTCAGCGTACTTGAGCTTTGGCACGGCCCTACTTCTGCTTTTAAGGATATGGCGCTCCAGATTTTACCGGAGTTTATGTCTGTAGCAATAAAGAAAAGTAAAAAGCACGATAAAATTGCTATTTTAACCGCTACATCCGGTGATACAGGCAAGGCTGCTTTAGCAGGCTTTAAAGATGCCGAGAATGTTAAGATTATGGTATTTTACCCTGTAAGCGGTGTAAGTGAAATGCAAAAAACACAAATGATAACACAAGAGGGCGGCAACCTTTCCGTAGTAGCTGTTCGCGGTAACTTTGATGATGCTCAAACAGGAGTAAAGAACATATTCGGCGACAAAGAGTTCGCAGAAGTGTTAAAGAAACGCGGCTACACTTTGTCTTCTGCCAATTCAATTAATATTGGTAGATTGCTTCCTCAGGTGGTTTACTATTATTATGCATACTTTGCGCTTGTGAGAAACGGAAATCTTACTTTGGGCGAGCCTATTAACTTCGCAGTACCTACAGGTAACTTCGGTAACATTCTTGCTTGTTACTATGCTGCAAAAACAGGTCTTCCCGTTAATAAGATTATTTGCGCAACAAATGATAACAATGTTGTGTCAGATTTTATAACAACAGGTGTTTACAACAGCAAGCGTCCTTTCATTCTTACTGTTTCTCCTGCGATGGATATTTTAATTTCATCAAACTTAGAGCGCCTTCTTTATGACGTTTCAGGCGAAGATTCTTATACTATTGCGGGACTTCAGCAAGATTTGAAAGCAAACGGAGTATATTCCGTAGAAAAAGAACTTTCAGACAGCATCAGTAAATATTTTTGGTCATCTTTCTCTACACAACCTGAGTGCTGCAATACTGTTAACAGTATATATAATGAATTCAACTATGTTGTAGATCCTCATACCGCTGTTGGTATTGATGTTTACGATAAATATGTTATTTCAACAGGTGATATGACAAAAACAGTTGCTGTATCTACTGCAAGCCCGTTCAAATTCAATAAAACCGTTGCCGAGGCACTTTACGGTACAGATTCTGTAAACGGCAAAAGCGAATTTGAGATTCTTGATGAACTTTCAGAGAAGACAGGTTGGGAAATTCCCGTTCCGCTTCGCGATTTGGATAAAAAACCTGTTTTACATAAAGGTGTATGCGATGTTTCTGCTATGAAAGCCGAAGTTGACGCATTTTTACAATAATTTTGATTTTGTGATATTTTTAGGAGGAAAATATGTTTAATATAGCTATTTTAGGTTGCGGTGTTGTAGGTTCAGGTGTTGCTGACATTCTTTTTGACAAACAAGAGTCACTCAGCAAGCGTTTTAATCAAGAAGTTAAACTTTCAAAGATTCTTGATATCAAAAATATGGATGGTACTCCTTATGCGCCTTATCTTGTGACTGAGCCCGCAGATGTATTTGAAGATGATTCCATTAAATTGGTAGTTGTTACCATCGGCGGACTTGATTTGGCGGCAGACAGATGTTTTGCTGCTCTCAATGCAGGCAAACACGTTGTTACATCAAATAAAGCTGTTGTTGCGGCTTACGGCAGAGAATTAACAAAGCTTGCTTATGAGAAAAATGTTCGTTTCCTTTATGAGGCGAGCGTTGGTGGCGGTATACCAATTATACGTCCTATGAACATTTGTCTTTCAGCAAACGATATTTACGAAATTCAAGGCATACTTAACGGTACAACAAACTATATGCTTACAGGAATGTACAAAGACAAAATGTCTTTTGACGATATATTAAAAGATGCTCAGGCAAAGGGTTATGCAGAGGCAGACCCAACTGCTGATGTTGATGGTTATGATGCAGCTCGTAAAATAGCAATTCTCTCCTCTATCGCATATAATGGTTTTGTAGACTTTGAAGATGTTAAATGTATCGGCATTAGAGATGTTATTTACGCTGACCATGAGCTTGCTGCTGCCGGCGGCTACGCTATTAAACTTATAGCAGGCAGTAAGATTTCCGAAGAAGGCGTTCGCATAAGCGTAGAGCCCAAACTTGTTGCCAAAAACAGAATGCTTGCTGCTGTTAACTCTGTTTACAACGCAGTTCTTGTGCGCGGCTCTTACACTGGTGACTCATTGTTCTACGGTCAAGGTGCCGGAAAGTTGGCTACTGCCAGTGCTATTTTGGGTGACATTATTGAGATTCTTGAGGCTCCCGAAAGACAAAATCTCCCTGCTTTTGTTGACAAGACTGCAACAATCGTTAAAAACTCTGATGAAAAAGAGCGTTTCTATGTGAGATTGAAAGCAACTTTCAGCGATACAGAGTCAGAAGAGCTCAAAGCAAAAATCAATGACATATTCGGTAGCAAGGCCGTTTATTTGGGATATGCATTGTCTGATAACTCAACAGCTGCTTTCATTTCGGACTATTGCTCAGAGACAGAGCTTAATAAAATGTGTGAAGCTCTCGTCAATGCTTCTTGCGTTGAATCAGTTGCTTACACAATGCGCGTAGCAGAATAATTAATCGAGGTGTTAATATGAAAGTTATAAAATTCGGCGGAAGCTCACTTGCTGATGCTAAACAAATAAAAAAAGTTTGCAGTATTGTATTATCTGACAGACAAAGAAGAATAGTTGTTGTTTCCGCTCCCGGTAAAAGAGACGGTAATGACACAAAAGTAACAGACCTTCTTATTAATCTTGCTCAAACTTGCCGTGACGGCGGAGATGTTGATGCAGCACTCGAAGCTGTTGTTGACCGCTATGCAAGTATTGCAAAAGATTTGGTATTAGGTAAAGAAATTGTTAAAACCATAAAAAAAGATTTATTGGGCAGAATTGCAAAAAAGACAGACAATTACAATATGTTTGAGGATTTACTCAAGGCTGCCGGCGAAGATAATTCAGCAAAATTAGTTGCTTGTTATCTCCAAAGTATTGGCGAAAATGCCGAATACATAGATCCGGGCGAAGCCGGCATGATTCTCAGCAATGAATTCGGTAATGCTCAGGTACTTCCCCATTCTTATGAGCTTTTAGCAAAACTTGCAGAGCGTGACACCATTATGATTTTCCCCGGTTTCTTTGGTTATGCCGAGAATGGTGATGTTGTTACTTTTTCACGCGGCGGTTCTGATGTTACGGGCGGAATTCTTGCTGCTGCCGTTAATGCAGAGGTATACGAGAACTTTACAGATGTAGACTTTGTTTACGCTGCGAATCCTAAATTAATTGAGAATCCATTCCCAATCCCGCTCTTTACTTATGAGGAAATGAGAGAGCTTTCTTATGCAGGTTTCAGCGTTCTTCACGAAGAGGCTCTTGCTCCTGTTTATAAAAAAGGTATTCCCGTTAATATTCGTAATACAAACAATCCGGATGCTCCGGGTACATTTATTGTACCTGATAAAACAGCTCCCAAGCCTACACTTCCTGTTGCAGGTATTGCTGCAGACACAGGTTTTATGACAATTCATGTATACAAATACATGATGAACCGTTTAATCGGTTACGGTCGTAAGCTTTTATCTGTTTTAGAAGAAGAGGGCGTTTCTTTTGAGCATATGCCTTCGGGAATCGACAGCATATCATTGATTATTCGTGAAAAGAATTGTCCTCCCGAAAAACTTGACAGAATAGTAAAAAAATACAAAGAAGATTTGGCTGCCGACACAGTTTCCGTAGACAAAGACCAAGCGATAGTAATGCTCGTTGGCCGCGGAATGTCTAAGAATGTCGGTGTTTCTACAAGAGCTACAGCTGCTTTTGCGAAAGCAAAAATCAACATCCGCATGATTAACCAAGGTTCGTCAGAGGTTAGTATTATGTACGGAGTTGAGGCTAAAGACGCGAAGCCTTCGGTTATCGCTCTTTACAATGAGTTCTTTAATTAATAAATTATAAAGTATTAAATATTGTTTGATTATTATTTCGGCGCGAGCTGTTCTGAGTTTTCTATACGTTCTATTTTAGAAAGCTTATACATATACCCACAGTATATCCAGAACACCGTGCCGAATATTCCTATTTTAAACAAAATACGTGATTCTACAAATTCAGTTGCGAATAACATCAGGCAAAGCGCAAAAGCCGCTAAAAACCAGATGTTTATTTTTTTGTAAGTTTTAACTACTGTTTTAATTGATCTTGAAACTGTGATAGTTGCAAAAGAACCCATCAGCAAGAAACCTATTATGCCTGATGATACAAGTACACATAAGTAAATATTATGTGTATTTCCGTATTTAAAATGGTATCTCCATTTTTGATCCTCGAGATTATCTACTGATCTTTCAAATACATTTTTATGTCCTATTCCGAAAATCGGATCTTCCAAGAACTCTGTTAAACAAGCTTGCCAAATATCTATACGATTGGCAAAAGCAGTATCATCCGGTTCGTTTGGATCTTGAGGACGATTTAAGTCAACCTTATCAATTTTAGTTATTTTTTCTTCATCAGAAGATTCGCTCTCTGTTATTTCATCAATGATAGCTTCTGTCGAAGAGGATATGCACTTTGTCAAACCGGGTACATATGCAAGACCTTCTCTTAAAACTGCACTCATAGTAAAGAATACAAGTAGCGATAAAGCTGCACACGAAATAGATATACACGCTGTCTTGCATGTAAAGTTTTTAATTTTATACACAATTGCGAAGAAAACAAAAAACGCAGCAACACCTGCCATTACATACATTCCGGCTCTTGAACCGGTAAGCAAAAGCACACAAAACTGCATCAGTATATTAAATAGCAAAGGAATTCTGATTCTTTTTTTCTTGTTGACAACAAAAAACACAAACGACAAAAACACAGAAATAACCGTAAAAGTTGCGCTGGTATTAGGGTTATATAATCCCCACAGACGTGTTTCAAACATACCATAATATGCTTGATACATTCCGTTATTAGTCATATATGTTCCCGAAATTGAAAACACATACATAACAAATGATATTAAACCAAATATAAAAGTTATCCACGTAATTTCCGCAGAGATAATTTTTACTTCTTTAATCAAATCGTCTTTTCGGGTATCATTCGGGAACAAAAAGCACAATACAAAAAGCAAAACCATAAAAGCCAGGCTTTTAAGTTCACCTATCAAATGTGTCTTGTTTATCAAAACCGTAATAAAATATGATAACGCAAACCCTCCCAAAAACATTGCTGTTTTGGTGGTGCGTAAAGTACTCCATAGCTTGCCTTTAAGTAACTCATATCCTACTATTACATAGCCGTATACGAGCATTAGGTTGGTAATAAACCCTATTTTTTCTCTTATGTAAGGAACAGCCATCAGCATCATTGCCATAACCAACAAAAACTTAAAAGTCATTCTGTTAAGAATATATGCTTCGACTGCTTTATATAATTTCTTCATTTGTTACATCCTTAAGTTAGTATTGCTACAACAGTAACAGTATATCATAATATCAAATAAAGTCAAAACTTGAATTTAAAAGCGGCAATATACCTATAAAAGCCAAGACTACAGAAATAACTTCTCTCTTAGAAGGCTTCTTGTCAGTAAATAAACTTATTATGGTTGATACGATAATAGTGCCACCTGTTATAAACGGATACTGAACAGATACCGGCAAAGTGAACAACGCAACAAGAACAAGCCAGTTTGCAAGATGATTTAATATTCCTGTCCCTGCCATAGAAACAATACACTGCCAATTAATCTTTTTCTTTTCACCCTTTATAAAAATAAGTAAAAAAGATGCGATAGCAATTGAAATCAAACTTTTAAGTATTGAAAACCCAGCAGATGAAATTTTTTCAAACGGCAATGCTTGATATAATTTAGCAATGACACCTGACAAACCGTTAAATACAAATACGCCAATGTAAAAAATAGTTCCTGTCCCTTTTTTGCCGGTTTTAACATTCAAGCACAAAGCGACTATAATAATTACAAAACAGGCTGCTTTGCCTAATGTAAACGGCTCAGCGTGAAAAATGATTCCCGAAACAAAAGGCAATACCATTCCACCAAGCATAGAAAACAAAGAATACAATGAAAGATTTATTTTCCCCAACGCCTTAAGGCTACAAAAAGAAAAGAAAAAAATATTAATCGTTGCTATCAATCCCATAATTAATGAAAACAGAGTAAACTCAAAAACAAAGCCGTTGATTACAAGAAGAATAATCAGTCCGAAAATACTGCCGCCTAAATTGGAAACAAGTGTAGCTTTAACACCACTACCATAGTGTATTCTAAAAAGATCTTTAAAATAAAACATAACGCTAAACATAATTGCAGAAGTCAAAAGCAATCCATAACTGTATAAATCTTGCAAAACTATCACCGCCTTTTTTGATTAAATATATCCTCTGAAATGAGATTTGCCATTTAATTTTATTTTAAATTTTACCATATAATAACAGAAATTAAAACAAGTACTTCACAAAAAAAACATCCGTGTGCACATCTTCTGAGTTCTAATGATATGCAAACGAATGTTTTAACATATGTCTACTCTGTAGCAGCTATAAACTATATAAAAATTTTATAATTATTTTGGTTTCTTTAATATCGTCTTCGACAGCGGTTTATAAGTGAGCACCGTGAGTATAGATATTATAAGCCATTTCAGGAAGTTAAACGGCAATGTGCCCAAAACTATGATGCCTTTAATATCCTTAACATACTTACAAGCTGATTGTGCCATGCCAAGCACAGCATCAAGGCCAAAGAATTTTGAATATGTAGGAATCAAAAACCAATAGTTGAACGCACACGAAAAAATCGTAACTGCAATCAATGAAACAATCATTGCAACAACCGCACTTTTTTTAGAACGTTGCTTTTGCTTGAAAAATGAAATTTTTTGAAGTTCATATTTATAAACAGATTCTTCGACTGTCTTTTTTATTTGAACAGCCGGTGCAAATTTATATCTGTATATAATACCTGCCGGCAATATAAACGAAAGTCCTATGAGTGTATCAGCCAAAGCACCTATACCCGCACTGTCTGTAAAAGTGCCTGCCAATAAAAATGCAATCAAGTTTTTAAGCAAGGCTGTAATGATACCGGCTATCGGTCCCATTGAAAAAGTAGATATAACAACAGGAAAATAACTCAAATCAAACTTGTAAAAACCGGGAAATATCGGAATCGGGAAATCAAACATCATAAGCGGCGTTGCCACTGCTACAAGCATTGCGACTCTCGTTACATAGAATGTCATCTTTGATGACGATAAAGAATTTTGGGACATATAATTTACTCCTCTCATCCGGACTTACCGCTGCTGCTCTTGCAGAAGCTCTCTTACCGTCGGCTGCGGAATTTCACCGCATCAACCCAATCTGCTTTCGTTTTATTTGATTGGACTCGCAGGCTTTACTGCCGGTCGGGAATTTCACCCTACCCCGAAGTATGGTGTGTATTCTACCACTTTATTACATAATATGTCAATAAGAGAGAGAATTGTTCATTGACATAAATTTTTTTCAGATGTATGATCTTTTAGGTGATTAATATGAAAATATCTGTTCTTGCCGAAAATACAAGAATATCCGATAAATTTGAAGCCGAGCACGGCTTATCTTTATATATTGAAACCGGTGAACACAAAATTCTTTTTGACATGGGACAATCTGATTTGTTTCATCGCAATGCTTCGCAGATGGACGTTGAACTTTCTGACGTAAATTTTGCCGTTCTCTCCCACGGACATTACGACCATGGCGGTGGAATGAAACATTTTTTACAAATCAACAACACAGCGCCTGTTTATATTAATAAAAACGCATTCGGTGATTATTATAACGCAGTTTTTAAGTACATTGGCCTTGATAAAGAACTCAGAAAAAGCGAGCGACTGATTTCCGTAGAAGGAGAAACAACAATTACAAAAGGTATAACATTGTTCTCCTGTAATGAAAAACCACGACCAAACGACAAGGGCAGCTTTGGTTTAAGCGAATTAGTCAATCAAGAGTACATCCCTGATAAATTTTTACATGAGCAATATTTATTAATTGAAGAAGATGGCAAGAAAATTTTAATAAGCGGTTGCTCTCATAAAGGCGTGCTGGATATCGTATCTTGGTTTAAACCCGATGTTTTAATCGGAGGATTTCATTACTCTAAAATAGAAGACGAAGCCGAACTTAAACAAGCTGCTGAAATTTTAAATTCATACAATACAATTTATTACACTTGCCATTGCACCGGTATTAAGCAATATGAAATAATGAAAAAGTTTATGCCAAAGCTCAATTATATTTCTTGTGGCGATAAAATCATTTTTTAATTTCTATTCCGCAACTTTTTCTCTACAAAATATGCGTTCTTGTGGGAGAAATGCAAAAATTTTCTCCCACAAATCGTGCGATTTTTGAGAGAAAACGCTCTTTAAATTGATTTTCTGCAGTGATATACTAAAAGTAGACACCCACTAAAAATTCTATGGACAACATTTTTAATAAAGGTTACACTTGAGTTAAAAATGGAAAATGCTTTTTTATATAAAAGACAGGAGGATTAAAATGGCATACAAAAAGCACGA
>JBGVNN010000040.1:0-74940 GCA_045125595.1 Candidatus Egerieisoma sp. | reverse complement strand
CCGTAGTTGGCATTGTAGGAAAATCCAAAAGTTTAGATTTTCCCACAATGCTTATCTTTTGGTCTTTGGTTCGGAATAGTGTAGTGCTGGCGGTCTATCTCTTGTTTTCGGTTGCTTGCTTCCTTACCGTACATGAGCATTGCTGGCAGGGTTGTCCTGGCCGTAGCCCTCCAGAAGATTGATAACACCCCAGATGCCAAGGCCAGCGCCCAGAGCGATCACCAGGGTCTGCAAAACACCAACTGCGCTATTGAAAAATGCCATATACTTTACCTCCTAAAAATGTGTTTGTGTTATTCGTTTACGTCGATCTCGTACACATCGAAGCGGTCGCCGGGCTTTACAACGGCCCGCTGCTTCTTCATGTACCGTTCCATATCAAAGACATTTTTAGGGTCGGCGTCGGCTGTGTACTTGTAGTTCGGGTGCCGCGTCAGATCGTACTTGTCCGAAAGAAACGGACGCACGCCGCGCAGCATGAAGATACATTTGCCTCCGTCCATAACTGCCAATTCGTCCTGGGTCATCAACTCCTTTCCTAATTTCTGATAACTGAGGCCATGGGAAATCTGGCTGCCCCGGTTTTCGGATTGGTTGTAGCTGTCGATGGTCTCCTTGCCCAGCAGCTCCGAAATCTCCTTGAGCGTCGATTTTTCCTTGCCTCCCAAAAAGAAGGTACTGTCGCAGTTACCCACAATGGTATCCGCGTTGTCCTTGTAGATGGCTTTTAACTGGCTCTGCGACTGCAAAATAATAGAAGCCGATATCTCACGGCTCCGGATGGTGGCGATCAGCTTATCAAAGTTTGGTATCTGGCCGATGTTCGCGAACTCGTCCAGGATCAGGCGGACATGGACGGGTAATCTGCCGCCGTAGAAATCATCCGCCTTGTCGCAGAGAAGGTTGAATAGCTGACTATACATAAGGGCTGCGACGAAATTAAAGGTGCTGTCCGTATCGCTGATGATCACGAACAGGGCCGATTTACTGTCGCCCAGGGTATCCAGCTCCAGCTCGTCGGTCTCCATCAGGTCCCGCAGCTCCTTGATATCGAAGGGAGCGAGGCGGGCGCCGCAGCTAATTAAAATGCTTTTGAGTGTCTTGCCCGCGGCCATTTTGAACTTTCGGTATTGCTTTACCGCAAAATGGTCCGGGTCTTTTTCCTCCAACTGTGCAAAAAGGAGGTCAACGGGGCTTTGGTATTCCTCGTCGTCCTCCCTGGCTTCGCTGGCATTGATCAGGTCCAGCAGCGTTATGAAGTTTTTTTCTTCCTCCGGGGCTTCGTACCAGATGTAGCCGATCAGGGCCGAATAGTAGAGGCGTTCCGCCTTCACCCAGAAATCTTCCCCGGATTTGTCACCCTCGCCCTTCGTGTTCATAATCAGGGCGTTTACCAGCTTCAGGATATCCTTCTCTGACCGGATGTAGGCCAGGGGGTTATACCGCATGGACTTCTTGAAGTTGATCAGGTTGAGGCATTTGATACGGTATTTCTGCCGCTCCAGGAATGAGCCGATCTCCGGCAAAAGTGTTCCTTTCGGATCGGTACACACATACGAGGAATGGCCCTGGAGGAGTGAAGGCTTGCAGAAGAACCTTGTTTTTCCCGATCCACTTCCGCCGATCACCAGGATATTTTTATTCCTGGCGTACTTTGGCTGCTTCGGCCTGCTTGACATGGTGATCCGCTCCGTCATGGTCATGGGGATGTTCTGGAAGAAATCCTTGTCCATGTAGGGGGCGATATCTGCCGCTGTGCCCCATCGGGCGCTGCCGTATTCCATGCCGTGGCGGTATTTCTTCGCGTTCTTGCCCTTCATGTGGACCGCTATGCGGAGGATCACCGCACCGGCGATCCCCACAAGGAGGTCAACGGGGTTAAAGCTCGGCCCCAGGGAGGAAAACGCTGCCGTGAAACCGTCCCCGATGGAAAGTATCTTTGCGGAGAGGTCCGCGCCGGGCGCCAGCCGGACCGCCTGGGACAGCTTATCGAAGGGATACACGAACAGAAGGTAGGGGAGGTTTAGGATCAGCAGCTTTTTCACATTCATAGTTCCACGCCCCTTTCCTTCACCTTGACCTTTTCACGGTCAAGCGTTCTGTGCTCCACCTTCCGTGCCGCCTGCTCCCTTGCCTGGGCCAGCCGCTCCCGGATAGAGGGCTTTTCGTCTCGGCCCATTTTCCTGCTTGCGAACTCCTGGAAGGCTGCTGTGATGGCATCGGCATCCCTGCTTTTGAAAAAGACCAGGTAGCGGGGCTGCTCGGCGGTGGTGTCCTTCTTCAAGGCAAAATCCACATGGTATTTCTTTGCCACATGGGTAAAGGCCTTGATATTCCTATCGCTGATCTCTATATTGGCAAGCCCGGCGTTCTGTCCGGCAAGCTGCTTTAGGGTCTGCTTGCCCCGGTGCATCTTCGGGGACCTGTTTTTCTGCGCCTCCAGGAACTTTTGCAGGGCCTTTTCCAAAACCTGCTCGCTCATTTTGGCGCCGTCGATGATAAGGGCAACGGATTTGCCGGTCACTTCTTCCTGCATTTAGCCTCGCCCCCTTTGCCCGTCCCCGTACATATCGTGCTGAACCAGGGAGGAATAGTAATTGCCGATGGTGACAGGGGCGTTATACAGGGCCGCCAGCAGATACTTCTTGATGTTGCGGACATAGGTGGTGTTGTCCCTCATGCAATCCATAACATACTGCACATGGGAACTGTCCAGCTTCATAAAGCGGGATTTGACCACTTCCGCCGGATAATCGTCACCGGCTACACGGATCGTCTTTCTGGCAGAACAGACGGTATCCACAATAAGCTCCGCGATCTCGTCAAGCTGCTCACGGTCCATCTTCGGGTCCTGGATCAGATACTCATACCCGATGTTCTCAAAAATGACCTCCCTGTATGCTTCTCTGGCTCCCATCGCATCCATTCCCATCCTTGTCCCTGCGGGGGTAGAGGGATTTGATTGGATAGGATTTGATATCTCTGTACTTGATAAATCTTTTTTTGATATCTGGTTACTTGATATATCTATATTTATTTGGTCGGGGTTTTCCTGTTCAGGTTTTCCCAAGACAGGGTTATCCAAGACTGGATTTGCCTGAACTGGTTTTTCCCGTTCAGGTTTTTCCCGTTTAGGTTTGTGCGGTCGGGGCTGTTCCAGGATCGTGTACTCAATGGCCCCAAGCTGTCCGTTTGCGTTGCGGACACGCTCCCGGACCACATACCCGTGATCCTCCAGCTCCCGCACCCCGGCACAAATACTGTCCACGCCATCCTTGCAGATACGGGCAAGACCCTTTGTGGTATAGTCCCATTCCTCCGGCAGCGACAGCATAAGGGAGAGCAGGCCCTTCGCTTTCAGGGAAAGGTCTGTGTTCCGCAGATGGTGGTTTGACATGACCGTGTAATCACGGGTCTTTTCGATGCGGAAAACTGCCATGCCTGATACCTCCTTCCTCATGGTTTGAAAAGTGTTGATTTTCGGTGTTTCATCCGTCTGTATCCCTCCAATATCCTCCGCATGGAAAACAGCCATGCCCCTTTTGGTTCGTGGCACACAGGGGAAGTAACAGCGGATTATCCACCCTTTTTGATACAGTTGAAAATGGGTATAGAAAAAGGGCGACCGTCTGAACAGTCGCCCAAAATGAAAGGTATTTTTTATGAAGCTATGCAAGAAAAGAAGTTGTCCGATATCCCAAAACCGTTGATATTACTGGGTTTTTCAAAAAGTTCTGTATCGCCACTCGCACCAAATCGAGTATTCATAACGGAGTTGTGTTATGGATGCTCGATTTAAATTTATATGTGTTTTAAGAAAAGATATTGGGGGCTTTTATGAAGGTGCGACGTAAAATTTTGTTTACTATATCTGTACTTTTATCATTTCTATTGATTTATATCTCAATTAGAGTTGTGATTAGCATCAATACGATAAAAGTAAATCAAGTGTTTTATGGTCAAAACTTTGATAATTTCCTGATTCTAGGTTATACGCAATTATCGTGTGTAGTTGCGGTTTTGTTTGATATTTGGACTGTGTTTTTGATCTGTATGAATAAGAATATTTTACTGAATGAGAATAATAAAAAATCGGGAATGTTTTATGTAGAAAATATATTCTTGGTGCTTAACTTTATTTCAAGTATTGTTATTTTTCTTCTGATTTCACAAGTAAATTTATTAAAAGTATCGTGGTTGACTTGGTCTTATGTTTCGATGTTTAATATGATGTCGGTTGCTTTTTTCTTATACAATCTGATAGGCTGTATTTGTTTAAGCAAAAGAAAAAACAAATCAAATTAAGATTGGCGGAGAATTTTAATTATTCTTTGCTCCGCTTTTGTAAACGTAATGAACATACAATATCAACAGAGAGTAAAGAAATATGATGGTTCATTAACAGACAAGACGTAATAAATTTCTTAAAAAACTTTTAAAATCACCCAATGAAACTCCTATTTGCGACATTTTATAGGCAAAAGGCAGGTGAGAATGATGAAGCCGGTGATTATTGAAGATTATATTGAAAAGATTTATGGATATGCTGTTAATCACACATATACCCACGATGAGGCTGACGAGATGTCGCAGGAAATATTGCTTATGGTACTTCGCAATTTACCAAAACTTAGGGTTGACAGTAAATTTGAACCTTGGCTATGGGGCGTTGCTAATAACGTAGCAAAATCTTTCCGTCGTTCCATGGGCAAGAATCGAGCAACTTATTCCTATGATGTTCTTGAAAATGTTCCTTTTCATGTTAGATATGGAGTATGGAATGCACCAGGATATAAAAGAATTGTGGGATTCCAGAGAAACAAAAGCTACATCTTCGTATATATATTCAGCAGAAGAGATAAGAACACTTGTTTCTGATGTGGCAGATTACTGTGGTGCATGGGTGGATGAAGAAGATTGAAAATTTAAATAGTTATTGTTTAACTAATGTTTTCTTTTCATATAGAAAAATTGTCGATGTTTATGTTTTAACTATTAGGCTTCACTTCGGTGGAGCCTATTTATTATAGTGGAAAAATTTTTTGTCGTATATTATAATCAGTTCGATAAATAAGAATTTGTATATATCATAGTGACTAAACAATGAGATGCTGGTATTGAAAGGATAGAACATGAAGGATGAGAAATTGATTATCTTGAATGAAACGAACTTCAAAGAAATAACGACTTTATTTAAGGAAGTATTTGAAGGAGAACCATGGAATCATGATTGGTCTAATGAAAAGCAACTCAAAGAATATATCCGTGAGAATGCAGGCACATACAACGCATTGAATTATGGATTATATAAAAACGGCAAAATGATTGCTTTTTCCATTGGGAAAATCAATCATTATTGGGAAGGTACAAACTACTATATACAGTGGCTGGGTGTTTCCAGAACAGAACAGAACAAAGGAATAGGTTCCAGATTTTTACAATACATTGAAGAAGATATAAAGAAAAAAGGAATTCGGTGCTTTTTCCTGCAAACCGAAACAGATAAACAAGCATATTCTTTTTATAAGAAGCTTGGATTTCAAGAAGAAGGTACACCTGTGAGCTTATATAAAATTATCGATAAGCAACAGAATGACTAATTCAAATTCCAATAAGTCGGACAGTTAGATAAAATAAGAATTTGTAGGTAAGTTGGTATGAAGAAAGTCATTGTAATTGGTTGCCCTGGAAGTGGTAAGAGCACATTTTCTAAAGCATTGCACAAAATCACAGACATCCCACTTTTTCATTTGGATATGATATTCTGGAATGCAGACAAAACAACTGTTGAAAAAACTGTTTTTCTTGATAGATTATTAAAAATAGTTCAAAAAGACGAATGGATAATTGACGGCAATTATGCTTCTACAATGGAGTTAAGAATGCAAGCGTGTGATACCATTATTTTTCTTGATTATCCATTGGATGTTTGCCTTAACGGTATCAAGGAGAGAAAAGGAAAGACGAGAAGCGATTTACCTTGGATAGAACCTGATGAGGATGACGTTGAATTTATTGAGTTTATAAAAAACTACAATTCACAAAGCAGACCAAAAGTAATGGAACTCTTGGATAGATATTCACACAAAGATATTATTATATTTTCAACTCGCACACAGGCGGAAGAATTTTTAATTAAAATACAACGATAAATAAAAATTTACAGGTGAACAGGAGTATTATGAAAAAACTAAAACAAAACCGAGTGGCGAGCTTTGTTGCCGTCACACTTGTATACATAATTGCTACGGTGGTAGGCGTTACGGTTTACGGAATGCTCGACTTTCCGTGGTGGTTTTCGCTACTGATTGCAGATATAGCAGCAACCGTTGTAACATTTATATTCAGCGTAATTTTCGGAAACGCATCAGTCTATGATCCGTATTGGAGTATTCAGCCTCCGGTTATTTTGATAGCTTTTGCTATGGGAGAAAAAATGACTATACTTGGCATTCTGCTCATTATAGTTGTATCGTATTGGGCGATTCGTCTGACGGCAAACTGGGCCTACACCTTCGCAAACCTCAATCATCAGGATTGGCGATATACGATGCTGAAAGAAAAAACAGGCGTATTTTATCCTCTTATTAACTTCGTAGGCATACATATGGTTCCGACGCTTGTCGTATACGGTTGTATACTGCCTGCGGTCTGGGCTGTGATAAACGGTGTGACCGCTAACATTGGTAGCGTGATTTTTCTCTGCGTGTCGCTTGGTGCGGCAACGATGCAAGGAATAGCGGACTATGAAATGCATAAGTTCCGTAAAAATAAAAATGGCGCGTTTATACGAAATGGTTTATGGAAATATTCTCGTCACCCAAACTACCTCGGAGAAATCCTTATGTGGTGGGGTGTGGCACTTTCCGTAATATGTGTAGCTCCTACTGCGTGGTATCTTGCCACAGGCGCATTGGCGAACACGATACTGTTCCTTGCGGTAAGCATCCCGATGGCAGACGGCAGACAATCAAGGAAAGAGGGCTTCGCTGAGTATAAGAAACAAACGAGAATGCTACTGCCGATTAAAAAGAAATGAAAAAACTCCAATTCGGCGGAATATGGTCGATTTTTTAGGTTTGAGAATAATAATTTTAAGGAGAGATAATAATGAAAGATAAACTTAAGTTACTTTTAAGATGGGCGGCGTGGTTTCTAATTTGCTTTATTATAATATATTTATTTGTGTTTTTCGGGGGTTGGAAACTATTTAAAAGCGGCAATCCCATTTTGATTGAGATAGGTTTTGCGTTTGTTTTGTCAATCTTTGTGTATACAATTAACGAAGTGGTGACGGGCCTTGAAAAGAAAGTTAAAGCATTAGAAGAAAGACTTAACGAACTTGAAAACAAACAGTAATACTATCTTGGATAAATATTTTCCCCACAAAACCAAGGATTTTGTAGAGAAAATGTTGTCAAAGTGCCTGTAATGGATATAAAAAACATTGATTTGTCTCTTTTTCTCCCACAAAAGCACGCTTCTGAGGGGAAAAGATTTTTGCTTTCTCCCACAAAAAGCCTGGTTTGTGGGAGAAAAATTTATACTTTTAATAGCAACAGATATTTTGGTATAATAAATTTGACAGATATTGAGCATATGGGAAAATTAATACAAGAAATGAACTCCGTATGTACAAAACATGGACGCATTTTATGAGCGCGGCGTATTTTAAATGAAGAGGATAATAAAGAATGTTTAGAGAAATGACGAGAAAAAAACAGAGCCTTGAAATGGAGCAAATTGTTCAAATTTTGAAAAACGAAAAAAGAGGCGTTTTATCTGTTTGCGGAGAAAACGGTTATCCTTACGGTTTGCCGATTAATTATTGGTATAATGAAGAAAATGGGTATCTGTATTTTCACAGCGGGAAATCGGGACATAAAGTAGATGCCCTGTCTCAGAATAACAAAGTTTCTTTTTGCGTATATGACCAAGGATACAAAAAAGACGGTGAATGGGCATTAAATATCAGTAGTGTAATTATTTTTGGGAAAATTTATGTCGTTGAAGATTATGATAAAGCTGTTGAAGCTTTTCGACAATTGAGTTTAAAATTCACATCTGACATTGAATATATTGATTCGGAAATACAAAAGTTGGCAAAGGCAACTCTTTGCTACGAACTTCGACCCGAGCATATTACGGGAAAACTCGTCAACGAATCATAATATATCGTAGCGTATTATTTGATAACTCGGGTGCGATTTGCTATAATCAAGTTATGACAATGTCTCATAAATACAACGGAGGACTTTAGTACAAAATGAGCAAAATTATAGTTTTGGATGAACTTACAGCGTGTCAGATAGCGGCAGGAGAGGTTATAGAAAGACCGGCATCTGTTGTTAAAGAGCTTGCGGAAAATTCTATAGATGCAGGTGCGACATTAATAACAGTAGATATACGCTCCGGCGGTGTAAAATATATAAGGATAACAGATAACGGATGCGGATTTGAAGCAGATGATGCGGTAATTGCATTCGATAAACACGCTACAAGTAAAATTAAGTCAGGAGAAGATTTAAATAATGTAGCCACATTAGGTTTCCGAGGAGAAGCCTTGGCAAGTATTGCCTCCGTTGCAGATGTTGAACTTTTAAGTAAAACTAAAGATGCACAAACAGGCGTGTATGTACATATCAAAGGCTGTGATGTTTTGGAAACCGGCGAAAGAGGTTCCGCAGCAGGTACTACAATTACCGTAAGAGATTTGTTTTACAATACCCCCGCAAGATACAAATTTTTAAAAAAAGACAGCACAGAAGCATCATATGTAGCCGATGTTTTACAAAAATTAGCGATTGCCAATCCAAACATAGCTTTTAAACTTATATCAAACGGCAACGAAGTTTTTCGTACACCCGGTAACGGAGATTTAAAAAGTGTCATTTTCAGTATTTACGGTAAAGAAACAGCAGCCTCCGTACTGCCGGTTGAGTATCAAAACGAAAACTACAGTATAAAAGGTTTCACGGGCATTCGTGACGCGGTTTACTCAAACAGAACAAGACAACTTTTCTTTGTAAACGGCAGATGTATACGTTCAAAAACTATCACATCTGCTCTGGACGAAGCATACAAGACAGTAACAATGAAAAACAAATTTCCGTTTGCTGTGCTCATGATAGAAGCACCCCTTAATAAAGTAGATGTCAACGTGCATCCAACAAAGGCAGAGGTGCGTTTTGCGGATGAAAGCATAATTTACAGACTTGTTTATCATGGCGTGTCAAATGCAGTGTTGTATGATAATAAAACAGCAGAGCCTGTTACGTACACTTTCCACGAAAAGCCGCAGACTTTTACTGCTACGGAAAGAGTTATTCCACCCATTCCTGTCATTGTACAGCCGGAAATACCTGTAGTAGAAGAATCTGTTGAGCTTCCGCCAATATGGACTTTAGATAAAATTGAAGATAAAGTTGAAGCAAAAGTTGAAGCAAAAGTTGAAGAAAAAGTTGAAGAAAAAATTGAAGCAGATATTGAAGTTAAGGTTGAAGTTAAGGCGGATATTAAAGAAGAAACACCTGTTATTCAAATCGAAGAAACGCCAGTGCTTTATAACAGCACAAGTGTATATACCGATGGTGTAGTTATAGGTCAGATTTTTGATACGTATATAATTTTACAATATGCTAACGAGATGGTACTCATAGACCAACACGCAGCGCACGAGAGAATTAAGTATGAAGAAATAAAAAATGCAGTCAATACCCCCACAGGCGCGGTAAGTCCCATGCTTGTGCCGATTTCTATGACACTTTCTCCTTCGGAATACACTGCGCTCAACAGCAATTTGGAGTTTTTTGAGGCAATGGGCTTTGAGATAGACGATTTCGGCGGAAATACTGTTGTTATAAGAGCTGTGCCCACAATACTTGCAGACAGTAATATTGAAGATGTTATTTTAAGCGGCTTGCAAAACAAGAAAACAGCAGGCTTTTCAGATGAAGAAATATACACAATGGCTTGCAAAGCTGCGGTTAAAGCAAATAAAAGACTCTCGCAATTTGAAATAGAAGAACTTTTAAAACAGCTCGCAAAGCTCGAAAATTCAGGCACTTGCCCACACGGCAGACCGATTTGCGTAAGCATTACGGAGCATGAGTTAGAAAGAAGGTTTAAAAGATGTCTGTAAAAGCACTGGCAATAGCGGGCCCGACAGCCTCGGGCAAAACCTCGGCGGCAATAGCTCTTGCACATCGCTATAACGGAGAAATAATTTCCGCTGACTCCATGCAAATATATAAACATATGAATATCGGTACGGCAAAACCTGATGAGGCAGAGAAAGAAGGCATTCCGCATTATATGCTCGATGTTGTTGAGCCTTGGGAAGAATACAGCGTGGCTCAATATGCCGAAAATGCCAGAGCTTGCATAAGAGAAGTTATTAAAAAAGGCAAGCTTCCCATTGTTGTAGGTGGCACAGGTTTGTATATAAATACACTTGTGGAGAATATAGAGTATTCGGCATCACCTGAAATGGATACGGAAATACTTACCGAAATTGAAAAGTTTTACGCAGAAAACGGAGCAGAAGCGCTACATTCCGTACTTGAAAGCGAAGACCCGGAAGCAGCAAAGCAAATTCATTTTAACAATGTGAAAAGGGTAATTCGTGCACTCGGTATGAAAAGAACTACCGGACTTACTTTGGCACAAAGAAATGCTGCGTCGAAATCCTCTCCCAAAGAGTTCGACTTCACGGTGTATGCCATTGATACACCTAGGGATGTACTTTATAACAGAATCAATGTAAGAGTCGATAAGATGCTTGAGATGGGTTTACTTGATGAAGTTAAGCATGTTATGGCTTTGTGCGAAAATAAATTGAGCAAAACAGCACTTCAAGCGATTGGATATAAAGAATTTATTGATTATTTTAATGGTATATGTGATTTGGATACAGCAATAGAGCGTGTTAAGCAAGGTTCAAGAAATTATGCAAAAAGACAGCTTACCTGGTTTAGGAAGCCGTCTTGGGTTAATTGGATTAGCTTGGATGAGCTTATTAAATTATAAAAGTTATAATTTCTTATTTTTTCTCTTTTTTAGAAGCTACAGCTTTTTTTATTTCTGAATAGCTTTCGCTTTGAAATTCAAAAAATGCATGATTGTTAGCGTCTTTAATCTCTAAGATTATTGAATCTTGACGTATTTTACCACCTGATTTATTGATTGATGAGGGGTATTTTGAATATTCACCGAAAGAAACTACATCGTCTTCATCACAAATAATCTCTCCGATGGGATTCATCCAATCAGTATCAAAGAATACAAGTTTGTCATTCTCTGTTTTAAAGTAAAGTCTTCTTCTTGATTGTGTGAAAATATCACTTAAAGGATTTACCAATTTGCACATTGTGAGAGAAGGATTGTTTATTCTTGAAAGATCCTCTGACATCTCACGAAGAGCGTTATTGTAAACTTGGTCGTTTTGTTTGCCGATAATGGGAGAAACGAGTTTTATCATTTCTCCGGCAGACATTTCTTCAGCGAGGCCATTGCCGGATTTGTTAAAGAAAGAAAAGAAGCCTTCTCTTTTGGCTTTTATGGTACTTGGCTTACCTGCTGCCTGTCTGTATTTTTTGTTTTGTGAAAGATATTTACTGAAAGAACGAGCAGCAAACAGAATACACACGCCTGCCAATGCAATCCATATAAATAAATCTCCTTTGTTCTCAGGTTTAAAGGCTGTAAGTAAAAAAGTGATGCATAAAAGAGCCATGCTTATTGCAGTAAAAACAGGCATTGCTATGTCAGGAGGTGTTACCGGTTGCTCCTCTGCATATCTTGTGTATGCTGTCTCGAAAGCATCTCCGATAAGTGCATTGGGGTTAATGTTATATCTTTTGGTTTCTTTAATTGATATCATAATTATTTAGCTCCTTTGATGTGCTGTCTGATTTAAAAATTTCTTTACGGCACATTCTTACTCATTATACAATAAAACATTTATTTTTACAACAAACTATGTTATACTATCACGAGTCGGCAGACCAGACGGTCGCGGATGTTGTTTAAGCAACAGATGAGGAAAGTCCGGGCTTCACAGGACAGGGTGCCGGTTAACGGCCGGTGGAGGTAACTCCAAGGATAGTGCAACAGAAAATTACCGCCTGTTTCAAAGCAGGTAAGGGTGAAAAGGCGAGGTAAGAGCTCACCGGCGTTCGGGTAATCGGGCGGCCGTGTAAACCCCACTTGAAGCAACACTGTAATGGAGCGTTACGTTGGTCCGACAGCTCCGAAAGTGGCTAGAGCTGTGCAGTAATGCATATGCGTAGATAGATGACCGTCCACGACAGAACCCGGCTTACGGTCTGCCGATATTTTTTATTTAGGGAAGATTTTGTTATTATGATTGGTATGCTTAAAAAGTTGTCAAAAAGTGTCAGAGAGTACAAGAAACTTTCAATTCTTACTCTGATTTTTATTATAGGAGAAGTAATTATAGAGGTTTTAATACCTTTTATAACAGCAGATATGGTATCGAAAATAAAAGCGGGCGCAGAAATTTCCGAAGTGGTAAAAACCGGTATTGTGTTAGCTTTGATGGCAATTGTGTCACTTGCTTGTGGCGGCATTGCAGGATTTACATGTGCAAAAGCATCGGCGGGTTTTGCCAAAAACTTGAGAAAAGATATTTTTCATAAGATACAGACATATTCGTTTGAAAATGTAGACAAGTTTTCGTCGACTTCTCTTGTTACTCGTTTGACTACAGACGTCACGAACGTTCAAATGTCATATATGATGATAATACGTACAGCAATAAGATGTCCGCTTATGTTGATATTTGCCATAGTAATGGCATATGTGATGGGCGGCTTTTTGGCAACTGCGTTTGTTGTTGTCGTTCCCGTGCTGGGCTTTGGTTTGTACTTAATAGGACGTAAAGCTATGCCTGCTTTTCGCCGTGTGTTTAAAAAATATGATAAACTCAATGAGTCTATAGAAGAAAATGTACGTGGTATGAGAGTTGTTAAGGGCTTTTCGAGAGAAAACTATGAAAGAGAAAAGTTTGATACAGCGGCTAAAGATATTTGCGCCGACTTTACGAAAGCAGAAAAAATAGTGGCACTCAATTCACCTCTTATGCAAGTTTGCTTATATTTCAATATGGTTTTTGTTTTGTTTGTTGGTTCAAAAATGACTATTCTCGGTCAGCACGGTGTTGATGTGGGACAAATATCGGCAATGCTTACATACGGTATGCAAATTCTTATTTCTTTGATGATGCTTTCGATGATTTATGTAATCATTACTATGTCAACAGAGTCTGCTAAACGTATCTGTGAAGTTTTAGACGAGACACCGGCTCTTCATAATAGAGAAAATCCTGTTATGAGTATTGATAACGGTTCGATCAAGTTTGAAAACGTAAGTTTTAAATATTCTAAAGAAGCTAAGAAATATGCTTTGAGCGGTATTAACATCGAGATTTCTTCAGGTGCTACCGTTGGTATAATCGGAGGTACGGGCGTTAGTAAATCATCACTTGTACAACTTATACCGAGACTTTATGATGTTACGGACGGCAGTGTAAAGGTTGCCGGTATTGATGTAAGAGATTATGATATTGAAACTTTAAGAAGTGCCGTTGCCATGGTTTTGCAAAAGAACCTGCTATTCTCGGGTACTATTAAAGAAAATTTGCTCTGGGGAAATGCGGGCGCTACGGACGAAGAAATTGTTGAAGCGTGCAAATTGGCACAAGCAGATGATTTTATACAGAGCTTCCCTGATAAATATGAGACGAAAATAGAACAGGGTGGTACAAATGTTTCCGGAGGACAAAAACAGCGCCTTTGTATTGCAAGAGCGCTTCTTAAGAAACCGAAAATATTGATTCTTGATGACTCGACAAGTGCTGTTGATACAAAGACTGATGCTATGATTCGTGCGGGATTTAAACAATATATTCCGGAGACAACAAAAATAATTATTGCGCAAAGAATTGCATCTGTCGAAGATGCCGACATGATAATTGTAATGGACAATGGTGCTATAACGGCTGTGGGTAATCACGAAGAACTTCTTAAAACGAGCGATATTTACCGCGAGGTATACACACAGCAAGTGAGCGGAGGTGATAGTGATGAAGAATGATTCAAATAAAAAAACAAAAAAATCATCAACTATCAAAAGAATACTTAAAATGCTTATAAGTTTCTATCCGAAACTTTTACCCATTACGGCATTGTGTATTATTTTCTCGGCAATAGTATCTGTTTTGCCTGCTATTTTTACTCAAAAAGTATATGAAATATTAGAGGTAGATGCCAACTTGGGAAGATGGGAACATGTGGTTAAAGAAATTTTGCCTCTTATTATCGCTCTTGTTGTTTTATATTTATTGTCGCTTGCTTCGATTACATTATATACACAACTTATGGCGCACATGACACAAGGCTTTTTGTATAAAACAAGAGGTAAAATGTTTGACGGTATGCAAAATTTACCTATAAAATATTTTGACACTCATAAACACGGCGATATAATGAGTCACTATACAAATGATATAGATACTCTGCGTGAACTTGTGTCGCGTGCTATTCCGACACTTTTACAATCATGTGTTATTGTAATAGGCGTTCTCGCTATGATGATTTATTACAGTCTATGGATGACATTGATTGTGTTGTGCGGTGTTTTGGCAATGCTTCTCGTTTCTAAAAAGATAGGTGGCGGTTCGGCTAAATACTTTATCCGTCAGCAAAAATCAATTGGTAAAGCAGAGGGCTTCGTGCAGGAAATGATGAACGGTCAAAAAGTCATCAAAGTGTTTAATCACGAGACACAGTGTGAAGAGGATTTTGACAAGATAAACGAACAACTTTGTGAAGACAGCAGCAAAGCTCACGCATATGCAAATGTATTGGGCCCGATTATTATGAATATCGGTAATATCTTATATGTTATCATAGCTGTTTGCGGCGGTTTGTTTATATTGTCAGGAGCGAAAAATTTCAGCTTGTCACATATGGCGTTCAGCATAAGTATTGTTGTACCTTTTATGAATATGACAAAGCAGTTTACAGGTAATGTCAATCAAGTTTCGCAGCAAATTAATGTTATTGTAATGGGACTTGCCGGCGCGCAGAGAATTTTCGACCTTATGGATCAAGAACCTGAGTTGGATGACGGATATGTTACATTGGTAAATGCCGAAATAGATGAAGACGGCAACATTTCCGAAAGTAAAAAGAGAACAGGCAAATGGGCGTGGAAACATCCGCACCATGACGGCACACTCACATATACACAGCTTAAAGGTGACGTGCGACTTGTAAATGTAGACTTTTCTTATACAGAGGGTAAGCAAGTATTGCATGATGTTTCCGTATACGCAGAGCCGGGACAAAAAGTTGCCTTCGTAGGAGCAACCGGTGCAGGTAAGACAACAATAACAAACCTCATTAACTGCTTCTATAACATAGAGGACGGTAAAATCAGATATGACGGTATTAATATTAATAAGATTAAGAAGTCGGATTTGCGTCGTTCTTTGGGTATAGTGCTCCAGGAAACGAACCTTTTCACGGGAACTGTTATGGATAATATTCGTTACGGACGCCTTGACGCAACTGATGAAGAGTGTATAGAGGCTGCTAAATTGTCCGGAGCCGATGATTTTATAACTCGTTTGCCGTCAGGTTATGAAACAGAGCTTACAAACAACGGTGCGAATTTGTCACAAGGTCAAAGACAGCTTATCGCGATAGCAAGAGCGGCTGTTGCAGACCCGCCGGTAATGATTCTCGATGAGGCGACATCTTCTATTGATACGAGAACTGAGGCGATTGTTCAAAAAGGTATGGATCGACTTATGGAGGGCAGAACGGTATTTGTTATTGCTCACAGATTGTCTACGGTTAAAAATTCTGATGTTATTATGGTTCTTGAAAACGGTCGTATAATCGAGCGTGGTGACCACAATAAATTGATTTCAGAAAAGGGAACTTATTACAAACTCTATACGGGTGCGTTTGAGTTAGAGTAATTTTAAATTAACGGAGTGAATATGCAATTTGCCGGTAACTCAAAATTTAAAAATATAATGAATTCTCAAAGAACTAAAACAGGTCTGCTTTTGGCGGCCTGTTTTGTGTTACCTTGCGTTATTTTACTTGCTGTATTTGCATCATACGGCTTTGCACCTTTTGGCGAAAAGTCACTTATGATAATGGATATGTCAGGGCAATATTCGGAGTTTTTTTGCGGACTTAAAAATATCAGTTCGCAAAATGGCGGTATATTGTTTTCGTGGTCAAAAGCTTTAGGCGGTAATTATGCAGGCGTTTTCGCATACTATGTGGCTTCGCCCCTTTCTTTTATAACATTATTTTTCCCAAATGAGTATATGCACATGGGAGTGCTTGTACTCACATTACTTAAAATAGGACTTAGCGGACTAACCTTTGGCATATTAATGAATTATTTTAATAAAAACAAGGCAAGGAATGTTATTTTTGCTGTTTTTTATGCTTTGATGTCATATAATATCGCATATTCAATGTGCCTTATGTGGTTAGACGGTGTTATTTGGCTTCCTATAATTATTCTTGCAATAGAGAAATTGGCAAAAGGCGGTAAACCGTATCTTTTGTGTATATCGTATGCCGTACTGTTTGTTTCAACATATTATATTTCTTTTATGGTAGGCGTTTTCTCTTGCCTGTATGTGATATATGTTTTTGTGCGCGAAGGCATGGACTTTGTGCGTAATAGCTTTCGTTTTTGCGCAAAATTCGTCGGAAGCGTGGTTGTAGCCGCAGGTCTCGGCGCATGGCTTTTGTTGCCTACATTTTATTCATTGTTTGAAGGCAAAATCGGGAATGCTTCAATAGTTCCCGAAGGTGGGCTTAACTATGAATTGGCACAAATTTTTCATAAATTCACAATAGGCTCTTATGACGGCATCACTAACAGCGGCACACCGTTTTTCTATTGCGGTATGGTCGTTTTTGCACTGTTTTTAGGGTACTTTTTTATAAAAAGTATATCTTACAAAGAAAAAATAATGACAGCTTTAATAACAATTTTTATTGCTGTCAGCACATATTTTTACAGTATTGATGTGGCGTGGCATGTTTTTCAAAGACCGAACTGGTTCCCTTACAGATATTTCTTCTTGTTCGGATTTATTGTGATTTTTACTGCCGCAAAAGCAGCAGCGAGATTTAAAGAAATACCGTATGTCAGTCACGTGATTTTTGCATTGCTTGCCGGATATTTTTATGCCAAAAGACAACATGAATTAAGTATGAACTTTTTGCTTGTTACTGTGATTTTACTCTTTGCATGTGTAATTTTATACAGATTGATGAAAAATTGTAAAAAAACAGTAATTGTCCGTGCTATGAGTGCTGTGATGTTTATCTGTTTTATTTCCGTTGCATGTACGGAAATGTTTGTGAATGCCGGCTATATTTTTGCGGGATTGGACAGAGATCACAGATATGAGGCATATGAGCAGCACAGAGACTACAAAATATTAAGCGAGAAATTGGCCGAAGCCGCTAAAAATGATGCCGGCGCGGACTTTTACAGAATTGGCGCCGGCTTCCAGCGTACTTTTAATGAGCCTGTTGCTTTGGGCTATGGCGGTATAAATCATTACAGCTCATCTTTTAATAGCAATCTTAATAAATTTTTTAAAAAAATGGGTTTTGCTCAAAGTTGGTATTGGAGTTCTTATGCAGGCTCTACTGCGGTAACGGATGCTTTGCTTGGTGTTAATTATGTTATGAGTGATGCTGAAATTTCTCGCATTGATGATAAAGGCAAGATTATATCGTGGTGTAGTGTGCCGTATACGCATTACGCAGAAGTGGCTTCTGTTGAATCGGCTGTTTTGTATAAAAATCCGAATGCTTTATCGCCTTGTATTGCTGTAAGAGGTGAATTAAAGGACTTTGATTGGAAAGATAATGCCTTGGAATCTCAAAATTATTTGCTGAATTGTATGATTGACAGCGAACAATCGTATTTCTTGAAAATGGCAGACATGCAGGGTAGTGTGTTTGAAGAAAAAGGTGACGGCTACGTGGAATTTTCCGTAATAGTGCCTCAAAAAGGACCTCTGTATGCGTATTTTAAGAGAAACAGTAAAGAAGCAAAAATGACAATAAATGGTGATTGTGAAATAAAACTGTTCACAGGAGAGACTGATTGTGTGCAATTTTTGGGATACTATGAGGCCGGTGAAACAGTGATTGTTCGCTTGGAATCTGATAAAGTGAAAGTCGGTGCCGATGCATTTTATTTGCTTGATGAGACGGCATTTGGCAAGGCTATGGCTACTTTAAAAGAAAATTCTTTAAAGATTTCTGATTGGTCATCGGGTTATATAGAAGGCTCGATTAATGTTTCCGATGACGGCTGTGCGTTTACAAGCCTTGTGTATGACGAAGCGTGGAGCGTAAAGGTCGACGGCAAAGAGGTTGATACTTATGCACTTAAAGATGGCCTTTTATGTTTTGACATCACAAAAGGTCAGCATACAGTTGAAATTGAATACAGTGTGCCGGGATTTGCGGCAGGAATGGGAATAAGTTGTGTGACTTTTGTTGCCGTGCTTGTAATTACAATAAATAAATGGTATAAAAGAAAGTACGAAAATAAATTGTCAAAATACGGAGAGTGACTTTCATGAGCGCGATGACATTAAAAATTATTGCTTGTATTTCAATGCTTCTTGATCATGTAGGATTAGCATTTGATATTTCAATATTAAGAATAATAGGCAGACTCGCCTTTCCGTTGTATCTGTTTTTGATTTATAACGGGTACAAGCATACATCAAATAAATTCTTTTATGCAGTAAGACTTGCTGTGTTTGCGGTAATTTCACAAGTGCCGTTTTCGCTATTTACAACAGGCAAAGTGTTTTCGTTGAACGGAAATGTGTTTGTGACATTGCTTATATGCCTTATTTTAATTTGGATTACAGATAGCATGATAAAACATCGTGTGGCTAAATGGGCTTCATTTATACCTACGGCAGTTTTGTACAGTGCGTATCACTTTGGTTTTATAGTTTCTGATTACGGTACAAAAGCAGTTTTGATGTCCTTCGTTTTTGTTGCGATTTATGCTGACGGCAAAGGTATGTGGAGAAAATTGTTGACGGCATTAGGCATATTGTGCGCGGTTTTCAATCCGTATATTGTAAAATGGTTGTTGTTGCCGGCTTACTGGTTAACAGGACAAAATCCCGGTTGGCCTACACTCGACTATTGGCAAACTGTTCAGATATTTTCACTTTTGGCATTACCTATTATATTCTTATATAATGGTAAAAAAGGTAAGTTCCCCATAGGTAATCTGAAAGCCAAAACAGTCCAATACGGTTTTTATTTATTTTATCCTGTTCATATGATTGTTCTTTGGGCAATTATGGTTGTAATGAAGTACTTGATGTGATAAAATTTAAGTGATTTTTTTAATCGAGGAGAATAAAAATGAAATTAGTTAAAATGCACGGTTTGGGTAACGATTATGTATACGCAGATTGCATAAATGAAATGATAGAAAATCCAGCGGAGCTTGCGATAAAAATTTCCGACAGACATTTCGGAGTAGGCTCGGACGGCTTGATTTTGATATGTCCGTCAAAGAAAGCAGAGTTTGAAATGCGCCTTTATAACGCAGACGGTTCATACGCTCTCATGTGCGGAAACGGTATTCGCTGTGTCGGCAAATACCTCTATGATAACGGATATGTTACAAAGGATTATGTTGACATAGAGTCGGGCGGACAAGTTAAACACCTTCAGTTGAAAATCGAAAATGGTGAGTGTGTAGCTTCTGTTGTAGACATGGGTGTGCCGCTCATTCCCGGAGTAAAAGGCTGGACAGACTCACACGTACAATTAGAAGTTGACGGCGAAATGCACGATTTGACTCTCGTTGATATGGGAAATCCTCACGGTGTGAAATTCATAGACGATGTAGAGAGTCTTGAAATAGAAAAGATAGGCCCCAAGCTTGAGAAACACGAATTTTTCCCTGACAGAGCAAACATAGAATTTATACAAGTAGTTGACGACCATACGCTCAATATGAGAGTGTGGGAGAGAGGTTCCGGAGAAACTTTCGCATGCGGAACGGGTGCTACAGCCGCTGCTGTTGCTGCTATACTTAATGGTTACTGCAAGCCCGGAGAAGTTTTGGTTCATTTAAGAGGCGGCGATTTGCTTATTACTTGGGACGGCAAAGGCTCTGCATTTATGGAGGGCTCGGCTACATATGTATTTGAAATAACAAATTTGAATTTATAATAATGATAATTAATTTATAGGAGGACGCTTAAAATGTTTTCATTGGAGCAAGAATTAAAAAACAACTCATATCCCGGCAGAGGAATAGTAATCGGTAAATCAAAGGACGGCAAATATGCAGTAACAGCATATTTTATTATGGGAAGAAGCGTAAACAGCAGAAATCGCGTTTTCGTAGAGGACGGTAAAGGTATCAGAACACAAGCATTTGATCCTTCAAAGTTGAGCGATCCCAGCCTTATTATTTATGCACCTGTTCGCGTTTTGGGAAATAAGACAATCGTAACAAACGGTGACCAGACAGATACTATTTATGAGCTTATGGACAAGCAACAGACATTTGAACAAGCTCTTCGTACAAGAGAATTTGAGCCCGATGCTCCTAACTACACACCCAGAATTTCAGGTATCATGCATGTAGAAGACGGTAAGTACAATTATGCAATGTCTATTTTGAAATCTAACTACGGCGATCCTTCAAGTTGCAATCGCTTTACATTTGCATACGAAAATCCTATTGCCGGAGAGGGCAGATTTATTCATACATATAAGTGTGATGGCAATCCGCTTCCGAGCTTTGAGGGTGAGCCTAAGCAAGTTGCAATCGAGGGTAATATTGATGAGTTTACAAATATGGTATGGACAAACCTCAATGAAGATAATAAAGTTTCTTTGTTTGTTCGATTCATTAACATCGAAACAGGCGAGTACGAGACAAGAATAATCAATAAGAATAAATAATTACATTAATTCGGAGGCACAAAATGACAGAATTGGAATTAAAATACGGATGTAACCCTAATCAAAAGCCGTCAAAGATTTTCATGAAGAACGGCAAAGAGTTGCCTATAAAGATTCATTCAGGCAGACCGGGATATATAAATTTCCTTGATGCTTTTAACGGCTGGCAGCTTGTTAAAGAGCTTAAGCAAGCAACAGGTATACCTGCCGCTACATCTTTTAAACACGTTTCACCTGCAGGTGCGGCAGTAGGACTTCCTTTGAATGATGTTGAGCGCAAGATTTATTGGATAGATGATATTGATTTTGAGCTTTCTCCAATTGCTAATGCATATGCAAGAGCAAGAGGCGCTGACAGAATGTCGTCTTTCGGTGATTTTATTGCTCTTTCTGATGTGTGCGACGAGGCAACTGCACTTTTAATCAAGCGTGAAGTTTCCGACGGCGTAATAGCTCCCGGCTACACACCTGAAGCATTGGCAATATTGAAAGAGAAGAAAAAAGGTGGCTACAATGTAATCGAAATCGACCCCGAATACATGCCTGAGCCTATCGAACACAAAGATGTATACGGCATAACATTTGAGCAGGGTAGAAATGAACTTAAAATCGAAGAGGGATTCTTTGATCAAATCGTTACAGAGAACAAAGAGCTTCCCGAGAGTGCTAAGATTGACCTTACAATTGCTATGATTACTTTGAAATATACTCAGTCAAACTCTGTTTGCTATGTTAAAGGCGGTCAAGCTATCGGTATCGGTGCAGGTCAGCAGTCTCGTATTCACTGTACAAGACTTGCAGGCAGCAAAGCTGATAACTGGTTCCTCCGTCAGTCTCCTCAAGTATTGGGTCTCCAATTTGTTGATGATATCAAACGTGCTGATCGTGACAATGCGATTGATTTGTACATTGGTGAGGATTATATGGATGTTCTTGCTGAGGGTGAGTGGCAACGCATTTTTAAAGTTAAACCTGCAGTGTTCACAGCTGAAGAAAAGCGCGCTTGGCTTGACAAAAATACTGATGTTGCTTTGGGTTCAGATGCTTTCTTCCCGTTTGGTGACAACATAGAGCGTGCTCACAAGAGCGGTGTTAAATATGTTGCTGAGCCCGGTGGCTCTATCCGTGATGACCATGTTATAGATACTTGCAATAAGTATGGCATGGTAATGAGCTTTACAGGAATAAGACTTTTCCACCATTGATTATATAAGCTCGGGTTAATAATTGATTTGATAAAGCGGTGTGGCTTGTGGCTGTACCGCTTTTTTTATTAAAATTTTAAATTTTTGTGACTTTTTGCTTGTTTTCCTAATTTAAAAGTGCTAAACTGTAGACAGATAAGAAAAATAAGTGAAGGTGATATTAAATGAACGCGAAAATCAAACGTTTTTCGGCACTTTGTTTGACCCTGATAATGTTGGCGGTTGCTTTGCCTATGAATTTCTATGCTGCAAGTGACTGGATTCCTTCATCTATAAAATCAGTGGTTTTTGATTCAGCATATTATGCTGCGAATAATGCAGATGTTGTTAAGGTTTATGGTAATGAACCATCAAAATTATATCAACATTTTATTGAGTACGGAGCAAAAGAGGGCAGACAAGGAAGCCCTGTGTTCAGTGCTAAATACTATTTAAACAATAACGGAGACCTTAAAAATGCTTTTGGCAGTAATTATGCCAGTGCATTTACACATTTTGCGTCTTATGGCTACAAAGAGTCTCCGAGAACTACTGCTTCATGTGTCAATCTTGGTACAGAGTTTGAAGCGAGAATAATTTCGTCTTCGGGACTTGCTTTGTCGTACACGGGAACAAATGTAGATGTAAAAACTACAAGCGTTCAAAATAAAACTCAAATGTGGATTTTCACAAGAAATTCTGACGGTACATACACAATAAAAAATAAGAATACAGGTACTGTACTTGATGTTTGGGCTGCAAGTTACAGCACAGGAGCTAAAGTTGGCTTGTATGCAAGTAATGGTACTGCTGCTCAGCGTTGGTTTATTTTTAAACATAGCAACGGTATGTATATACTTCGCTCTAAAGCAGCCCCCACATGTGTGCTCAGTGTTAATGGATCTGCCGGTTCTCAGGCGCAATCCAATACATATAAAGGTGATTCGACACAGATGTTTTCGATATCTAAACCTACTGTTCTCGATACACTTTCACCAGTGAATATCGGAGAATATTTCTTTGCAAGAATTACAGGTTCGGCTTCAGGTAAAGATATTACTCTTTCTTCATCGAGTGCTGTTGTGAGCACAACAACACGTAACGGCAGTCAGATTTGGCGCTTTACACGTAACTCTGACGGCAGTTACAGAATTGAAAATACAAGTAACGGTAATTCGCTTTGGGTTGAAGGTGACTCCGGCAGTTCTCTTGCAAATGTTAAAACTGCAGCAGCTACTTCTTCCAATGCGCAGGCTTGGTTCATATATCAAGTAGATGGTAAATACGTATTTTCACCAAAATCATCTTATACTTGTGTATTGGACGTATATGCAAATGCAACAGCAGATGGCTCTAAATTAATTATCTACACATATAACGGTACTGCGGCACAGCAGTTTGAAATTACTAAAGTAACTGCAGGCAGAGAAAATACAGTATGGTTTACGGCTCCGGCTATTCCGGCTGATGTAGGTAATGCAGTAGACCTCAATGAATATAACGTTCAGTTTAAACAAGATAAGAAGATAACACCTAAAGAAGAAATCACTTGGACTTCAAAAGATATTACAATAGATGCAAACGGCAAAGTAACACCTACTGCTGCAGGCGTTTATAAGCTCACAGCCAAGACAGGTTCTACAACTAAAACGATATATTTGATAGCTAAAAAGCCGACATCTTCAGAGTATGTTCTTTATTATAATGACTTTAGCTCTTCTGATTTAAGTGGTTTTAATGTTGTACAAAATACAAACGGTTCATACTCCGTTTCAAACGGTAAGCTCTTGCTCAGCGCAAAAGCAAATGCAAACTCATTTGTAAGAATGCTTTTACCTTCATTTATCGGTGACTTTGGTGACTACACATTCATGACAAATGCCACAATAACAGAAAAAGCAGATTCAAGAAGATGGATGGCTCTTATGTACAGAGTACAAAATAATGACTATCCGTATTATCAATACTGTATAAGAGCAAATGCAGCTTCGTCACAAAAAGACGGCGTTGAGTTCTCATATATGACTAACACAAATAACAGTTGGGCATACCACGGCAAGACATCTTATACTGAGGCTATAAGCGCAGCTAAGAACTATTTGTTTAAAGTTGAAGTATACGGAAATTCTGCTACAAGCTACATCAGCGGTACGAAGTTACTCACTACAACAGCCCTTACAGATTACGCAAAAGGCCGTGTGGGACTTCAAGTTTGCGGCACAACAACGGCTTATGACGATGTAAAAGTTGTTATTGATTTTGATAAAATTTACAGCTATACATCAAAATATGCAAATGTAAGAGATATTGATACAAATATTGCTCTTGATGCTGCAATGGTAACAGAAATTACAAAAGCATCACAGCTTGACAATATTCTCTCCAATTCACCGGCTGTTGCTATTATGTCAATCGACAGCAAGTTGAATGTAGTTGACAGCAGTAACAACGTTATTTGCGGAGTAACAGAGGCAATATTTAAGTTGGGCGGAGCAGTTATCCCTGCATTTAGAGTTGACTCTGCAACAGAAGCAACACAAATCGCAAAATATCTTAAAGCGAACAAATTTAACGATGCACTTATCGTTGCAAAAGACGGTTCGTTGATAGTAAAAGCACATGCTACACATAAATTGGTAAAAGGTGTATATGATGCAACAGATTCAGGCATAACAGACCTCGCAACATTGCGTGAGAATACTAACCTTTATGATTGCAGAATTTGCTTGTTACCTTCATCGTTGGCTACTCAAAAGAATACAGCGTATCTTGCAGGCTTGGCAACTACAGTATGGTATAAGTCTTCAAATGACTCTAAAGCAGATTTGTATAAGCTCATTACAGCAGGTGCTCATGGTATTGTAACATCAAATGTTGCTCGTCTTGAAAGCTGTATGGAGAACAAAACAGTATTTGCAAAGAATTCGTTAGTTCGCCCGATAAATATTATTGGACACAGAGGTATACCTCATTTAGCTCCTGAGAATACAATCGTAGGTTCTCAAATGGCAGCTAACTATGGTGCAAATATTATAGAAAATGATATTTATCTCACAACAGACGGCGTTATCGTTGTTATGCATGACCCGACAATTAATCGTACAACAAACGGTTCAGGCGAAATTGAAAAAATGTCATACGCTCAACTTCAGCAATATGTTGTTGACTACTACGGCGGATACAGAGAAAAGATACCTACACTTGAGGATTACTTCAAGGCATTTAAAGGAACAGGCGTTAACTTGTTTATAGAAATCAAAACACAAAATACTGCAATTGTTCCTAAGTTAAAAGAACTCATTGACAAATATGATATTCAAGATCAATGTTGTGTAATATCTTTCCACCTTGCACAACTTAAAGAAGTAAGAACTCATATACCCAGTATTTCCGGAGGATTACTTACAGCGGTAACTTCAGTAGAGAGTATGTTGCAAACTACTTCACAGTGGAATACCACATACAATCCGGGACATTCGGGACTTACCGAGGATATTTTAGAGGATTGTTCATACAGAGGCGTATCGATGTGGCCTTGGACACTTGATCCTTCATCTCTCTTCAATGAATATTTTGCAATGGGTACATGGGGTATTACAACAAACCGTTCTGACTTTGTTCAAAACTATGTTGAAAGACTCTACACAACGGCAAATTCTTACACAGTGACAGTTGGCGGTACAAAAGCTGTTACGGTTAGAAAAGAAACATATTCAGGTGCAGTTTCTACTACAACAAGTGCTGCGATGTATGTTGTTGACGGAAATACAGGTATCACTTTTGACGGCAGCAAGATTTCTGCAACAAAAGCCGGTACTTCAACGGTAATTTTCCGCCTCAGCTATAAACTCGGCAACGGCACAACAGTATATGTTTATTCACAACCTGTAAAAGTTACTGCGTCATAATCTGACCATATTGATTAACTGAGAAGCACCCCTGAAATGATGGTTTGAAGCCAAAGTTTCGGGGGTGTTGATATTTCAGTTTGACAAAACCACGTATGTGTGATATATTTTCACAGATACCGTTTTCGAGGCAACAGGAAACTCCAACCTATTGCATTGATAACGGCGATTGAAATAAAATTTCAGTAAAGGAGATTTGTTGTTATGACAAAAGAAAGAAAACAAGAAATTATTGCTACTTACGGTATGCATGAGGGCGACACAGGTTCACCTGAGGTACAAATCGCTATTCTCACAGAGCGCATCAATCACTTGAATGAGCACCTTAAAATGCACAAGAAAGACCACCACTCAAGAAGAGGTCTTCTTATGTTGGTAGGTCAGAGAAGATCACTTCTCAACTACTTGACAAAGGTTGACATCGAGAGATATCGTGCAATCATTGAGAAATTAGGACTCAGAAAGTAATATAGCAATTAAGGCGGGAGACCTTGTGAATAAAACAGGGATTCCGCCTTTTACACTTTTAAACGGAGAAATTTTCGGACAGCGCAGTAGAACGTAGATTGTACGTTAAAACATAAATAGTTTAGCGCAGAATCTACAAGCTACCGCCTGTCCCGTATTTTGAAAGGAGAAAAAATATGTTTAAAACCTATTCAATGATGTTGGCAGGCAGACCGCTGACAATCGAAACAGGCAAAATGGCACTTCTTGCCAACGGTGCAGTTCTTGTACGTTACGGCGATACAGTAGTTATTTCAACTGCAACAGCTTCAAAAGCACCCAGAGACGGTATTGATTTCTTCCCGCTCAGCGTTGACTACGAGGAGAAACTCTACGCAGTAGGTAAAATTCCCGGAGGATTTATTAAAAGAGAAGGTAAGCCTTCAGAGAAAGCAATCCTCACATCAAGAGTAATTGACAGACCTATTCGTCCTTTGTTCCCCAAGGATTTGAGAAATGATGTTGTTATCGTAAATACTGTACTTTCTGTTGAGCAAGATAACTCACCTGAGATAGCAGCTATGATCGGTACTTCAGCAGCACTTTGTATATCTGATATTCCTTTTAACGGACCTATCGGCGGTATCGTTATGGGTCTTGTTGACGGAGAAGTTGTTATCAACCCCACAGAGGCACAAAGAGCTAAGAGTGATATGTATGTTACACTCGCAGGTACTAAGGACAAGATTACAATGATCGAGGCCGGTGCTAAAGAAGTTCCTGACGACGTAATGCTCGGCGCTATCATCAAGGGTCACGGTACAATTAAAAAGATTTGTGACTTCATCAATGAAATTGCAGAAGATATAGGCAAACCTAAATTCGCATATGAGTCATGTGAAGTTCCGCACGACCTTTACGAAGACGTAGAGAAAATCGCACTTGCAAACATGCGCGAGGCAGTTCTTGCAACAGACAAAACTGTAAGAGACAACAATATCGATGCTTTGACAGCAAAAGTTAAAGAAGCATTGGCAGATAAATATGAAGATTGCGACGCTAAAATCGGCGAGGCTATGTACAAGCTTGAGAAGAGCGTTGTAAGAAATTACCTCTTGAAAGAGCACAAACGTGTAGACGGCAGAAGCCTTGAGGAAATCCGTCCTCTCAGTGCTGAAGTTGATATACTTCCCAGAACACACGGTTCAGGACTTTTCAGAAGAGGTCAAACACAAGTATTAACTATAGCAACATTAGGACCTATGTCAGAAATTCAAATGCTTGATGGTATTGACACAGAGGAAACTAAGAGATACATGCATCACTACAACTTCCCTTCATACAGTGTAGGTGAGGCAAGAACATCAAGAGGTCCCGGCAGACGTGAAATCGGACATGGTGCTTTGGCTGAGAGAGCTTTGGAGCCTGTAATCCCTTCAGAGGAAGAATTCCCTTATGCATTGAGACTTGTATCTGAAGTTTTGATGTCAAACGGTTCAACATCACAAGGTAGTGTTTGCGGTTCTACATTGGCACTTATG
The DNA here is from genome assembly GCA_045125595.1 of Candidatus Egerieisoma sp. GTDB lineage: Bacteria > Bacillota > Clostridia > UBA1212 > UBA1255 > Egerieisoma. The sequence continues at coordinate 46,828 of JBGVNN010000040.1, read as the reverse complement.
GCAGCAGGCGTACCGATTAAACGCCCTGTTGCAGGTATTTCTGCAGGTCTCGTTACAAACCCTGATGATGAGAATGATTTCATCACATTTATGGATATTCAAGGTATCGAAGACTTCTTCGGCGATATGGACTTCAAGGTAGCAGGTACAGAGAAGGGTATCACAGCTATCCAAGTTGACATCAAAGTTACAGGTCTTTCATACGAAGTTATTCGTCAAGCTTTTGAGCTCACAAAGAAAGGCAGAATGCAAATCATCAATGATATAATTCTTCCTTGCATCGAGAAGCCCAGAGATACAGTATCTAAGTATGCACCTAAGATGTTCCAAATGAAGATTGACCCTGATAAGATTCGTGAAGTTATCGGTACAGGCGGTAAAGTTATCAACCGTATTATCCAAGAAACAAACGTTAAGATTGATATCAACGATGACGGCACAATTTACATTGCAACAGTTGATGCTGATAACGCTGACAAAGCAATGAAGATTATTAACGGTATTGTTGGTGAGCTTGAAGTTGGTTCAGTATTTGAAGGTAAAGTTACAAGAACACTTCAATTCGGTGCTTTCGTTGAATTCTTACCCGGCAAAGAAGGTCTTGTTCACATTTCAAAACTTGCTCCTCACAGAGTTGAAAAAGTTGAAGACGTAGTAAATGTTGGCGATACTGTTATGGTTAAATTCATCGGTCTTGACAAACAAGGCAGAATCGACCTTTCTATCAAAGATGTTTGATAAATAAGATAAGATAGCGATTTTTATAAAGCTCCTTGCTTAAATAGCAGGGGGCTTTTTTGTGTTGAGTTAAAAATTTTTTCGGGGTAAGAATACGATCTTAAAAATTCGATACTTTTTCTATGTTCGGAAAATTGGCAAAAATATCCGGATGATTTATGCTCGCTGAAAATTAACAATTTTGCATTTATTGGATGTTTTTTGTATAAAACTCCCTTCAATTCTTTAAAAATTTTATAATCAAAAAATAGCTTTAAAATTTGCTTTTTTGCGTTGTTCACAAATTATTCATCCTTTATTTTACGATAAAATACAGAAATAACTAATTAATAAATATAATATATCTAAAAATAATATAAATATTCGTTAAAATTTATCGTTGACATAACAGTATATATATCATAAAATCCGAATTATATATAATATTATTTTTGGGAGGATAAAATTATGTTAAAGAAAACAAATGGATTTTTTATTTCAAGATTTATTTCTATGATGTTAGTTGTGATGATTTTTGTAGAAGCTTTACCTGTGATTGCAATAGGAAATCTTTTACAAGATGATACCGTAACTCAATCAAGCAGTGAAAATTCACAGACTGACAGTAAAGTTTTGTTTGATGCGGAGCAAGACGACGAAGCTGTTTATGTCTTGGGAGAAGAAACATCACTTAGAACTGAAACAGAAAAACATTTTAGATTGTCAAATGGCTCATATGCAGTTGCGACATATGAGGAAGCCGTTCACTATCTTGATGAAAATGGTTTGTGGCAAGATATAGACAATAATCTGTGTACAAGCGATGAAAAAGAAGATGGCATTAAAGGCGTAGAAAATAAAAAGAATAATGTAAAAGTTAAATTTTCTCAAAAAAGTAATTCAAACTATTTATATAGAGTAAAAGACGGAGAATACAGTATTTTTGTAGGAGCGTACAAAAAAGGCGATGTTACTCCCAATAAGGTTGAGGCTGTTATTGCAGAAAATTCAGCAGAAACAGATAAAAAATCGAACAAGCTTAAAATTGAAGATGCTTCAATTTTGGAAAATACAACTTCAAAGATTACATATTTTGATTTGTGGAATGATGTTGACTTGGAGTATATATTGAATGGTACGACAGTAAAAGAAAATATTATAGTTAATGAAAAAGCCGATAAATACTCCTATACATTTACCTTAAAATTGAAGAATCTCATTCCTGTTTGCAATGATGACAATAGTATAAGTTTGTTAGACAGCGAAAGTGATGAAGAGATATATTTGATACCTACTCCGTATATGTATGATAATAAAGGAGAAATATCAGAGGAGGTTCGTTATGAAATAAAATCAGATAACGGTAATAATCAATATTTACTTACTGTAACAGCTGATAAAGAATGGATAGAAGAGGAAAGCAGGGTATTCCCTGTAACTATAGACCCCGTTTTAATAAAAGAAGGTCTGGCAACAGATGTTAGAGACAATTATATAAAAGAAGGTGCTCCTAATACAAATGTATATAACAGTGCAGATATCTTATATCTCGGATATGATTGCGCTTCAAGCATAAAGAATGAGAGAGTATATACAAAGTATAATAATTTACCGGAGCTTCCAACATCTTCGATTATAACTCAAGCTCTTTTATATTATTATCAAATGCCTGCATATAGTCCGGGATACAGCGGTACAAACGGACTTGTAGTAACAGCAAGAGAGGTGTTGGGTAGTTGGGATTCGTCGACAATTACTTGGAACAACCAACCATCCTATAACAGTACAATTCTTGATTATGTAACAACGGGAAGTAATACAAATAATACGTTTCTTAATTGGGATATAACATCTACTGTACAAAAGTGGTATGACGGTACGTTGGCAAATAATGGTATTGTGTTGATGGGTGATAAAAATCATTCTTTATCGGTGGATATGAATGTAAGACTTGCTTCGTCAGACAATGCAAATTCTACTATGATACCAAGGTTGATTATTTCTTACAGAGATAGTAAAGGTCTTGAGGATTATTGGACATATGAGAGCTTTAATTTCAGTAACATAGGTACAGCGTATGTTAATGTGTTCAACAGGAATTTGACGTTTGTATACAATTTGTATGAAACACCGGGAAATATTTTGCCTGTGAATTTTTCTGCGGTATATAACAGTTCTTGGGCAAATGAAGATAAGGTTACGTTAGGGAATGGTACAAGATTAAATTTGACCGAGAAAATATATGAAAAGACAATATCGGGAAGATTATATTATGTTCATGAAGATGCTGACGGTACAGAACATTATTATTATGACAAAGATAATAACGGCAAATTTGTAAGTGAAGACGGACTTGATTATACAATAACAAAAACAGGTACGACCTATGTAATGGTGAATCCAGAGGGTATAAAGAAAGAATTTAACAATTTAGGTTTGATATCTCATATAGAAGATAAATACGGAAATAAAAAGGTTTTCGGGTATAATGGTATAAACATAATTTCAATTATGGAATACGCCGCAGGGCAGACTACGTTTGATATGCCTGTGATATTATCTTTTACAGGAAACAGAATCAATTTTGTGTGCGGTAGTGATAATGATACCAACAAGGTTACAATGGGATATACGAATAACCTTTTAACAAGTCTTAACTATTACAGTCGTATATCAGGTACTGAAACATTAGTAAATACAGTAGAGATGGAATATGATACAAATGGCAGACTTCGTTCTGTAAATTCATCTCTTAATGACGAAATGATTCGCTTTTTATATGATTCGCGTGGTTGTGTAACTAACATAATACAATTAAAAGATGTCTCCGATGAGAATAAAACCTCTGCATACAAATATGGAGATAAGACAGTCAGATTCAGACATTGGGGAAAGGACTCTGCCTCTGATTCTACAAATGATACATATACAATTTATAGTTGTGATAATTATGGCAGAGTAATAAGCAGTTATGTAACTGATTACTACGGAAACGTTTTAGGCTCAGCGGCTACAGCATATAACAATGCAGAGGGTACTAAAAAACATCACACAGTATCAGAAGCAGCAATTAAAAATGTTTCGTCAGAGAATTTGTATTTGCACCCAAGCTTTGAAGAAGCAGGGAATACATATATGTTCCCGTTAGTTACAGGTATGTCTTATACAACGAGTGATGCATATTTAGGTGAGCGTTCTTTGAAAGTAGAGCTTTCGGGCAATTCTTCTTGTGGAAGCGTCAGTATAAATGAAGCCGGTACGTATTGTTTCTCTGCATATGTAAAGAGTGTTAATGTAACAGGAACAGCAGGATTTTATCTGTGGTCATCGATTGCGGGAATAATAGAAAACAGCAGGATATATTTCCCTTTGGGAACAACAAATACAGAAATAGAAAACGGTTGGCAACGTATATATTTCACAGTAGAGATAACTTTGCCGGGAATATACTTTTTATATATTGATGGCACAGGTACGGGAACAGTATATGTTGACTGTTTTCAACTTGAAAAGGGTAAAGCACCCGGTAAGTATAACTTGGTTGAAAAAGCTACAACTTCACCCGGTGTAACAAGCAATAACAGTACATATAGCGAATCGTCTTACTCAATAAAAAAAGCATGGAAAATGCAAGGAGATACAACTAAAGGAAACAACAATAAATCTTCATTTTCTCAAAATATTGAGGTTGACAGACCCGGTACAGATACATATACACTTTCTTTTTGGGCAGAGTCAAATTCTGTAAGAACAGGAACAGATCCGATAAATGAAAGTATAGAAAGAACTTTCAGTGTGGAATGTACCTTGCACTATACAGACGGCACAAGCGGTACCAAAAAACATGATATTAATACTCAAAACAGGAGTAAGCAGTTTGTTACAATCCCTATTGTACCGAATGCATCTAAGACAGTTGATTATATTACAATAGGCTGTACATATAACAACAATGCGAATAATTCATATGTAGGGGATTTTTCTCTTACACTTGAGCCGGCTCAGTGTTATACATATGATGATGAAGGTAACGTGAAAACAGTTTCCACTGCAACAGGAAATTCGATGCTTACTTATGCATCAAATAATCTTGATTTGTTAAAATCAGTTCTTCCGAATGGAGATGAATATACTTTTATATATGCAGACTCAGAAGAAGGCGTGAAAGCAGATGTTTTGAGCATAACAAATAAAAACAATGTAAAAGTTTCTTATGAATACGACATATACGGAAATGTTACCGAAACCACGGCAAGCAATACAAACGGCGGTACTACTTACACAAACAGTTATGAATACTCCGACAAAGGTAATTATTTGACCTCTGTTACAGATTCAAAAGGTAAAATAACAACAAATACATATAACTACAATAATGGAGTTCTTTTATCTACACTTTCTCCTGCAGGCAGAAGGTCATATAACTATTGGAACACCGGATTGTTGTCACAAGTAATTCAAGATAAAGATAATGATGGTGTTGCCGATGCAAATGAAGCCTTTGTTGAGTATACATATAACCAAAATTTGCTCATGCAAATTAACAAAGGCAATGTGAGATATGCATTTACATATAATAAATTTGGTGACACTACACAAATCAAAGTGGATGGACGTACAACACCGCTTGCAAGTTATACATACAGTACTTCCGGTAAATATGTGACGAAAATGGATTATGGCAACGGTGATTATGTAGAGTATGATTATGACAAACTCGGCAGACTTATTGCAGTAAGCTATAACGGAGTAAAAACGTATGAGTACATCTATAACAATAATGGTGACTTGTATTGTACAAAGGATTTAGCTAACGGCATCTCATATATCTCAGAATATGACACTTTGGGCAGACTCATACGAATGAGAGAAACGGATGCAGAGGGAGATATTCTTTCGGTAGAAAACACCTTTGACCAATATGGCAGAGCATCTAAAACAACATATATTTACGGAGAAGTGCCACGCAGTTATCATCTTTCGTACAAAGAGTTTTCTGACATAGTAGAAAGTGTAAATATGCCGAACGGTGCCAAAGTGGAGTACATGCATGACCATTTGGAGAGAGTTACGGGAATTATTGTCAAAAACAGCACCGGCAATTCTGTATATGCAGGCAGTACATACGAGTACAGCAACGGAAATGGCGCCAACACCACAAGTGATACTATTGATAAAGTTACGTTGAATGTAACGAACTCGCAATACTCATATGTATATGATGATTGCAATAATATAACGGAAATATACAAAAATAATGTCCTTGTACGAAAATATACGTATGATGACTTGCAACAAATGACAAGAGAGATTATAATTGAACCGGGAGCAACGACAGGTAAACAGTATGACTTTGAATATGATTTGTGTGGCAACATATTAAGCAAGACAGAGTCAACGTATACGGTTGCGACCGGGGCGATAACAGGCTCGACAACAAAACAGTATGCCTACACAGACGGTACCTGGAAAGATTTGTTGACTGCATACGGGACAAGGTATTTCACGTATGATGAGATAGGTAATCTTCGTTCGCTTAAAAATGGAAGCAACACGTCAGGATACTATTTCAATTGGGGCAAAGGACGACAGCTTGAAAGTCTCACATACAACAAGATTTGGAGCCCTGGAAGGAGGTATTTTGGTGATTGATATAAATGAAGTAATAACAGATAGTAGTGTTTTTTCAAGGAGATATATAATGAGAGATGGTTTTGCTTTTACGGCAATCACTTATCCTGGGAATGTTTATAATGCTATTATTATAAAGTATCCTCAAGATGTAGCGTGTTTCTCTCCTTTAATAAGAGGTTCAATATATAGCTTGGAAAAACAAATTGATTTTATTAATACAAATAAGATAGAAAAAGCGTTGATAATTGCTGATAGTATTGATTTTATTACAAGTTGTCCAACTTTAAAATATTTGAGAATTATTCCTGCGGATAGTGCAGGTGATGGGTTTGATTATTCTCCGTTATACAAAATGCCACAAATAAAGCAGCTAATTTGTCAGACGGTGTATGGTTTTAGAGAGGAATTTTCTACCAGTATTGATTGCGCAAAAATCAAAGGACTTGAAGATATTCATGTGACAAATCAAGAATATAAAAATTTTAATGAAGTTAAAACTTTGAAAAGCTTTGGGATATCCAATTATAAAAAAGATGATTTAAATGAGGCATTTAATAGTCCGATTATAGATACTATTTCGATTTTTCAAAGCAAAATAAAATCTTTAGATGGAATACAGAAATCAGAAAAAATGCAATGCATATATTTAGACTATAACAGATATCTAAAGGATATTAGTGCATTACAAAAAGTAAAAAAAACACTAAAAATGTTACGTATTGAAAATTGCCCTAAAATTGAAGATTTTTCCGTCTTAGGAGAATTAGATAACCTGGAATTATTAGAACTTTCAGGTAGTAATGAAATACCTGATTTGAACTTTCTTAAAATGATGAAAAATCTTAAGACATTTCTCTTTAGTGTAAATGTTAAGAATGGTGATTTGTCTCCTTGCATGGGTTTATCCTATGTGTATTCAATGAAAAATCGAAAACACTATAATATTAAGGATAAAGACCTTCCGAAAGTAAAATATGTAAGAGGAAACGAATCGATTGAAAGTTGGAGACGTTTGGAGTAAAGATATGTTAAGGAAAAAGAAAACATCTATATCAGAGATAGAGATTTTAAAAAATCGTATAATTGAAAGCATTAAACTTCTTGCCAGTGAGGGTGAAGTTCAACTTTCTTGTTTTCCTGATTTTGTTTGTAAAGGAGATGAAATCGCAAATTCATTAGGTGATTGGCTACTAATGTATAAAAATATTGGTGCCAGTGAAGCTGCGAATGCCTTCCTTCCTGACGAACTAAAACAAATTATCAGCATAGACGAATATATTTCAGAGCTTGAACCTGGAGATTTTTCAGATGAGGCCATAATAAACTCGTATAAATGGAGAATAATAAGAGAAAAAGCAAACGCAGTATTATACTTATTAAAAGTTGATTATTCACTCCCTGATAAAAGAAGCGTTTGATTTTTCATCTAAACAAATATTTCAAAACCCTTTCTTCGATATCTACTATTATCACATCATCACCGATTTTTTTTATTTTTTCAAAAGGTATAATAAGTTCAGAATCCTTTGCCGGCGCGCCGAAAAGTTTGCCTGCGCCGGCAACCATTATGGCTTCCAAGCGACCCGATTCAAAGTTTATATCGGCGTCGCTTACAAAACCGAGCCGTCTCCCATCTGAAAGATTAACTACTTCATTATTTTTAAATAAACTGACACGTCCCACAAAAACACCTCTTGTATATTTATTACATTATACGCTTTGAAAACTTGTCAATATGACATTAAAGCGGCATATTTCGTCGATAGTTTTACATATAATTTATACATATAAAAAGGCAGGAGGCAATGGCATGCAAGTTGTTTATTTAGATGTATTGATTATAGAAAATATGCTTATGAATTATGTAATCTTACATATCTCGTCAAAAGCTTCCGGCTTTGCCTCTTCGAAAATAAAACTTGTATCGGGTGCCGCAATCGGCACGCTTTACGCAATTTTATCGCTCTTTATAAAAACCTTTTTTACTGCACTTGCAGGTAAAATTTTGCTTTCAGCAATCATGGTTTATGTGACATTTTTTCCTAAAAATATAAAAGATTTTCTTAAAATTTCAGCGTTTTTTTATGCTGTTACATTTGTTTTTGCCGGTTTATCTTTTGCTGCGTTATATATGGGAAACATAAGTGTTTCCGGCAATGTATTGATTACGGTGTGCTTGGGCTATTTATTAATAAACGTAATTATGTCTCATGTAAAGAAACGTCAAAAAGCCGCGAGCGTTGCGGCAGAAGTGTACATACAATTTGACGGAAATTCCGACGCGGGAGTTTGGCTTCAAGCTATGGTCGACACGGGCAACTCTCTGAAAGACCCGTTTAGCGGCAAGCCCGTAATAGTAGCCGAAATCGGAGCAGTGGAGAAAATCATTCCGTATGAAGTATGTGATTATATAAAGCAAAATACAGCCGAATACATACAGGGAGAGTGGGGCAAAAGGTTGCGCCTTGTGCCGTATAAGGCCGTAGGTACAGAAAACGGTATCCTTGCCGGATTCAGAGCGGACGTTGTACGAATAGGGGGTGACGATGATGATAAAAATATAATTGAATTAAACGGCATTGTGGTTTGCCTTTGTACAGATGTTTTGTCTGAAAATGAAGAATATAAAGCGCTTTTGGCGCCGGAAATGATTGCTTAATAACAGTTTGGGAGGAATTTTTAATGTTCACAGCTAAAATCAGCATCTGCTTAAGATTGAAATGGCTTAAATTGATGCGGAAACTCGGCCTCGGTATTGCGGGAGGCATATTTTACATTGGTGGTGCGGAAAGTTTGCCGCCGCCTCTTACAGTGGAGGAAGAAAATTATTTAATGAAGCATTTTGACGATTCTACAATGGATGTCAAATCTGTTTTGATAGAGCATAACTTGAGACTTGTGGTGTACATAGCAAAGAAATTTGAGAACACAAATGTAAATGTAGAGGATTTAATTTCGATAGGTACAATAGGTTTGATAAAATCAATTAATACATTTGCACCGAATAAAAATATAAAACTTGCAACTTATGCTTCAAGATGTATTGAAAATGAAATACTTATGTATTTAAGAAAGTGCAGCAGGCAAAAAACAGAGGTTTCTATAGATGAACCTTTGAAAGCTGATTGGGAAGGTAATGAGTTACTGCTTTCTGATGTTTTAAGCAGTGATGAAGATATAGTTTCAAGGGATATTGAAGATGAATCAGAAATGGAAATGCTGCATGCAGCATTAAACAAGCTCTCTGCGAGAGAACGAAAAATTATGGATTTGAGATTTGGCTTCTCTGACGGTGAGGAAATGACACAAAAAGAAGTTGCCGATATGCTTGGTATATCTCAATCATACATTTCTCGTTTGGAAAAAAGAATTATAAGCAGACTTCGCAAAGAGCTTGTTAAAAGCGGTATTTAAAAGAATTAAACATATTTGCGCAAAGAGCGCAATGCGTTCTTTTCAAGACGCGAAATTTGTGCTTGGCTTATGCCGATTTCTTCGGCAATTTCCGTTTGAGTACGACCTTCAAAAAAACGTAAATTTATTATCATTTGCTCCCTTTCGGGGAGCTTTTTCATTGCTTCGCAAATTGTGATTGTTTGTTCCCAGGCTTTGTCGGTATTATTGAGATCTCTTATTTGATCCATAACGCAGACTGTATCTGTGCCATCTTGGAAAATAGGCTCAAACATGGAAACTGTTTCCTGAACCGAGTCAATTGCCATTGCAAGCTCTTCTCTGTCCACTTCGAGCTCCTTTGCGAGCTCGCTTACAGTAGGTTCTTTGTTGTTTTTGTTAAAAAGCTCCTCGCGCATTTGCATTGCTTTATAAGCAAGGTCACGCAAGGAGCGGCTTACTCTGATTGCATTGTTATCTCTTAAATAGCGGCGTACTTCGCCGATTATCATTGGCACGGCATACGTCGAAAATTGTACTTCTTGTGTAATATCAAAGTTGTCAATTGCTTTGATAAGACCTATGCAACCGACTTGAAATAAATCATCGGCAGGCTCGCCTCTGCTGTTAAAACGCTGTATCACGCTAAGAACCAATCGTAAATTTCCTTGTATAAACTGTTCTCTTGCCTGATTATCTCCTTGAAGTATCTTTTCAAAAAGTTTTTTCTTCTCTTCAGCAGATAAAACGGGCAACTTTGCGGTATTTACACCGCATAATTCTACTTTATTAATCAACATAAACCGCATCCTCCGACATTGAATATGGTCATCTATTCGATTTATATTGATTGTTGCCCGATGAGTTATTTTTTAAACTTGAAAATTATGTAAAAGTTAATCTGCAATCTGTCTGCACTCTATGTAATAACGCTTTTCGCAAGCTTCTCCCATAGAGAAAGTTTTGCGAGGAAGAGCGCCTTTGTCTGCTACGGTGGGGAATAAATCGTTCTTGTCCATAGAGGATAAAAAGAAACCTATATTTCCTTTTGAAGAAGACAACTCTTTAACAGAATCATCACCGTGTATGTAGTCTATTTTTACGTCTTCTTTTGCTGCAATGTATTGGTCGAGAAGCAATTGCAAAGCACCTACCGCAAGCATGTGCATTTCTTTTGGTATGTAGATTGTACCATCACATCCGCATGAAGTATATGGTATCTCGTGTGCGTTTTCTTTTTTCTCGTTAACAGAGCAACCTTTTTCTTTGAAATATGTCATGATGTCATCAAAATCTGCTCCGAAAACAACTCTGTGGATAGGTTCGAAAATAATGCCTTGGTCGTGTAAGTTTACGATTTCTACCATTGCGTAGCGGGCTTTTTCGCAAGGAAGTCCTGCTTTTTTCAGTTCTTCGTAGTGGCACTTTGCAGAGGCGAGCGAGTGGTTTCCGTCTCCTACCGCAAACAAGAATCCGTCGGAAACTTGGGCGAGCGCCTCAAGTGCAGCGAAAACTTCCTCAAAAGACTCGGGGGCAGTTTCTTTATTAACGAGGTATCCGTTAATGGAGCCGCCGTCTTTCATAAGCTCTGTGCTGTAAATTGGTTGCGCGTTTTCGAGCTTTGCGCTGAGAGGTTCGATGACGGTTTTATTGGGGTCATCAATGAGAATCATTATGTGAGGCATCTCCAAGCAAGCGTTTTTTCTGACTTTCATACGAGGAGGAATTCTCTCTGTAACGGTGCCTTCTGTTGCTCTTATGAGAGCTTTTGCGCCTTTATGGAAATCATATTTTTCAAGGTCGAGTGCGGCCACCAATCCTGTGCGAACAGGAGAATATGGTGTACTGCGTTTTATGAGAATAAAAGAATCTTTATATGTATCAAAGACATTTGATTCAATATAATTTTTCATATTTGAATTTATTTGAGCGATGCGCTCGTCTACATTACCGTCTTCAAGATAAATTTCGGGAAGCATAAGGTTGTATGTGGATGGTGCATCTTTTGTAATTTCTTCTACATTTTGCCAGTAATCGGGTTGTGATGTGTATTGGTCACATGCAACTGTTGCCCACTTGTACATATTAATTGATTTTTTAGGCAATAATATATCGGGAGCAATTAATCCGATGTTTTTATATGAATCCTTATTGGACATTTCAAAAACACTCCTTAAAAATTTAATATGTATATTTAAACATTTTTTTTGAAAATATACAATAGGTGTTTAGGTGATAAAAATGATTCGTATTCAAGAATGTAAAGGTGTGCCGATTGTTTGCTTGAAAGATGAGGGGCGATTGGGATTTGTTTCGGAACCGTTATATGACGCACAAAATACTGTAAAAGGCTTTTTGATAGAAAGTGAAAATGGAATTTCAGGAAAATTCAGGAAAAAATATATTGATTTGAATGATATTCTTAAATTGAACGACGAAATTTGTGTAGTGTACAGCAAGGATTCCGTAAAAAGGTACAGCAGAAGCAGAAATTTGAAAACGGAGTGCGCATTAGAAGAATATATGGGCAGAGAAGTAATTTCGGAAAGTGGAGAGAACATTGGTGTGGTACACGATTTGGTTTTTGATATAGAAACGGGAATGCCGGAGGGATTTGAACTTTCTAAAGGTTTCGTGAATGACATGATTGAGGGCAGACGAGTCGTGTTTATGAAAGATGGAGTGGAATTTGGAGAGGAATATATAATCGCAAGGGGTGATAGTGATGATGAATAACAAAATGTTATCGGCAGTAGCTAAAGGTATGGTTATAGGCGCTCTTGTTGGAGGCGCTACAGCATATGTTACGGGTTTGGATTTGACTTGTAATTGCAGAAAAATAAAGAAAAAGGTTTGTGGCATGTACAGAAATATGTGCAAAATCATGAGCCGATAAAGAAAGAGACTGACGAATATGAAGAGCACCGGCTCCTTTTGGTCGAAATTAATACCTTTAATTCCTATATTTGTGTTATGTTTGGTACTGTTTTTTCTGAGCAAAAGATTGGCCGGTGTTTTTATACCTATTGCGTTGGCTGTTTTGCTGGCATATATGCTTGACCCTTTAGTGGATTTCGTACAAAAACACTTGGTTTTTATACGAAATAAAACAAGACTCAGGGCTGTACAGATAGTTTTTATATCGGCTGTTATTGTTTTAGGTGTTGTAATTGTTTTTGTTGTGCCTACAGTTGTTTCGAATGTAGCAGATATAATTGAAAAATCAGGAGAAATTGTACCAAAAATCAATTTGTTTATTAGTAATTATATTTCTGATGAACATATGGAACTCAAAAGAAAACTCTTGTCTTTTACTGAATCTGCGGCTGACAAAATCGCGGCTAAATTGGATGGCGTTTACAATATTGCTTCTACATTTTCTTTATTTGGTAAAATTTCTGAAATTATTGTAGGCGGAGTAACGACCGTTGTGCTTACTTATTATTTTTTGAGAGATAAAAAATTGATTTTAAATGGATTTTTTGGAATTTTTCCGTATAGTTGGCGTCAACATGTGAGCGAAATTGCAAATGAACTTGGTATGATTTCAGCTAAATTTATACAAGGACAAGTGTTTGTTGCGTTTATAGTGGGAACCTTGGAGATGTTGGGACTTTTTGCTTTGAAAGTGCCATATTGTGTGTTTTTGGGAATAATTGGCGGTGTTTCAAATATGATTCCTTACTTTGGCCCGTTTTTAGGCGCGGTTTTACCGGTTCTTACGGCTTTGATGATATCTCCGGAACGGGCGTTGTGGGTTTTGGTGTTGTTTTTATTGGTTCAACAAATTGACAATCATTTTATTTCGCCGAAAATAATCGAGGGAAATTTAGGAATACATCCCGTTACTGTGATAATTGTGATTTTTGTGGGACAGGAGTTTTTCGGGTTGTGGGGAATAGTTGCCGCAGTGCCGATATATGCGACGATTAAGTGCCTTTTGGTGAGAAGCGTAAAACTTTTGATATTGGGACAAGGTCGAAGTATAGAAATGTAAAATACGGGGAGATTATTATTTAATAAATAGATTGGGAGTGTGCTGTATGTTTATTAGTGATTCTGTAATAAAAAATGTAAGAGGCAGGGAAGTTCTTGATTCGAGAGGTAATCCTACTGTTGAAGCTGAGGTAATGTTGGCTAATGGAGAGGTTTTCAGAGGAATTGCTCCTTCGGGTGCGTCTACCGGAGAATATGAAGCATTGGAGTTAAGGGACAACAATCCTCAAAGATTTAATGGTAAAGGTGTAACAAATGCAGTAAAAAACATCAATACGACGATTTGTGAGCTTTTATACGGAATGAGTGTGACGGATATTTACGCGATTGATAATGCAATGATTCGCTGTGATGGTACAAATGACAAGTCAAATCTCGGTGCAAATGCGATTCTTGCTGTTTCAATTGCATGTGTAAATGCGGGAGCTCATATAAACAGACAACCGGTCTACAGATATATAGGTGGATTTTCGGGTAGAACAATGCCTGTACCTATGCTAAATGTTATTAACGGAGGAGTGCATGCCTCAAATAACATTGATATACAAGAATTTATGCTGGTGCCGGTAAATGCGCCTACATTTAAGGAAGCACTGCGCCGTTCCGTAGAAGTCTACAAAAGTTTACAACTACTTCTGAAAAAACAGGGAAAGTCAATAGCTGTAGGTGATGAAGGTGGCTTTGCGCCTGATTTGAAGGATGATACTGAGGCAATTGAGCTGATTTTAGCGGCGATTGAAAATGCAGGATACAAGTGCCCTGAAGATTTCATGATTTCGCTTGATATTGCGGCAAGTGAGTGGGTACAAGGGGATAGCTATGTTATGCCAAAGCGTAATGTGAAATTTTCGACGGGAGAATTGATAAAAAATTGGGTAAATCTTTGTGCGAGATATCCTATATTTTCTGTAGAGGATCCGTTGGGGGAAAATGATTGGATCGGCTGGCAAAAACTTACGGCGGATTTGGAAGGTGTAGGTCTTTGCGGAGTGATAGGTGATGATTTATTTGTAACAAATGCAATAAGGCTTTCAAAAGGAGTTGAAATGCATTCGGGAAATGCTATTTTGATAAAACCTAATCAGATAGGAACGGTTACACAAACGGTGGATGCAATAAGATTTGCAAGAAGCAACGGTTTTAAAACAATTGTTTCCCACAGAAGCGGAGAAACAGAGGATACTTTTATTGCGGATTTGGCAGTTGGCATGAATGCTGGATTTATTAAGACAGGAGCACCATGCAGAGGTGAAAGAACAGCAAAGTTTAACAGATTATTGAGGATAGAAGAAGAACTCCTGAATTGATTAAAAATGTAAGAGTGTAAAACGAAAATGGCATTGACAAAAACCTTATATGAGTTTAAAATTAACGATAACTATGAGGGACATGCTATAAGAATATTCGAAACTTGAGCATGGGTTTTATATTTATATTTTTAAGGAGGAATATTTAATGAAAATGAGTCTTTCAAAGCGTGCTGTCAGTGCTATTATTGCATTGAGCATGATATTGACCATGATGTCAGGACTTAGCTTTTCAACAGTTAGCGCTGCTACAGCAGTATCTGTAGGTACATGGGCAGAGCTTAAAACAGCGTTGGAAAGTACAGGCGATGTTAATATTACTGTAACCGCAGACATTGAGTTTACTGCTACAAGCGCAGAAACAGCAATAAACAATTGTATTTCAGTGTCTTCGGGAAGTAAAGTTATTGAGCTTAACGGTAAAGGTGTTACTTTTACGGCAGATGCTTTTGAGTATATGGAGGTTTCCGGTGTACCGAAGAGCCCCATTAATGTATCTAGCTCTGCAACTCTTGAGATTAAAGACAGCGGCAAGTACGGTGTTATAGATTTTGTTGCAAACAAATCTGAACATTATGCTTTTACAGCACCTAAACAAAGCGGTGGCTTGATTTCTGTATCAGGTTCAGCAACTGTTAAGGTTAAGAATGCAATGTTAAATAACGCAGCTATTGGTCCTTGTATCAATGTTGTAAGCGGTTCGCCTAAAGTTGTTCTTGATGCAGCTATGCTTACAACAGGTTCAAGCCTTTATGATTGGTCAGGCGGATTTGCATTGTTTATCAGCGACGCAACAACAAAACCGACAATTACTATGTCTAATGGTTCTAAGTTGAGTTGTTCAAATACAAACGCTATTCTTTCTGAATATTCAAATGGTGCAGGTTCTTTGTATGTAGGCAATTATAACACTTCGTTCGATATTAAATCTGCTACCCTTGCTGGCACAGTACAAGCAAGAGTTGCTAACGAAAGTGTAACAAAACTTCCTTTTGTATCAGTAAGCACACATCAAGTTAAAGTTAATAAAACTATTCACACAACTGATGCTGCATATTTGTTAGGACCTAAGAACTTTGACATTTCTGCGGATTCTACAGAGACTGGTGCAGGTCATTATCATTTGGTAATTGTTGAAAAATTAATTGTTGATGGTACAGAGACAATCAACAGCCAAAACATTTCAACAGAGATTACTCAGTTGTCTGATGTAGTTGAAGAAAGTGATACTTTTGATTCTGTTGTTAAAGCATTTGAAGGTGCATATGGTGCTACAGAAGAAGGATATACATATGACTTTACTACAGATATTGCAAATTCAGATCTTTATGCAGGAGCTACTTATTTCAAAGATAAGTTTTCTCCGGATCTTGGAAGTTCAAGCAGTTCGTTCACAGTAACACCCGGTTATGCTGCAAAGATGGATGGTTTTGTACAGTTCTGTTCTGATGTCAGATGGACAAGTGCAAGTGAGCTTGCTTTTGATCTTAAGATGGGTTCTGCAGGTAACGATTTTGCAGGTTTCTATGTAAAATACGGTAAAGAAGTTATCACAAACAATCCGAAAATTGTGTTCTTCTCAAATGATGGTGTTAGAAAAGATGGAGCTAACAGTACAACAGGTACAACAGGTATCGGCTTCTCTTTCAGAACAATTGATAGCAAACCTTGTATTGAAATTTTTGTAAAATATCTTGATGATAATGGCAACCTTTGCGTAAAAGGTAATTACTACTATGATGTTGTAGAGAATCTTGCTGCTTTCAACAGATACAGAGTTTCTGATGATAATGCAGGTACAATTAAGTTTTACGCTAATGATGTTCTTTTTGCAACAGTTGTTTGTAAAACTCCTAAAGTTCCTACAGTAAGCAGTGAATATAAAGAGCAATATTATAGCGAAGTTACTCTTATGGACCAAAAAGGTGCGGTAGTTGCTACTGTTGAAAATGCACTTGTTTCTACATCTTCAGCAATTGCTTTCGCTACAAGAAGTCAAACTCTTGAACTTGATAATTTTGTAGCAAAAGATAAACTTAATACAGATCTTAAGTTGAATGCAGGTACACTTATTTTGAAGAATGATATTACAATGCGTATGTATGCATATAAAGAAGATATAGACAAAGTGGGATATACAAACTTGAAGTTGTATGCTTACTATACTGCTTTCCAAACAGAAGTTTTAGATATTTTAGAACCTACTTTGGGCACTTCGGGTAGCGGAAAAGCTTCTTATGTCTTTGATTTTAAAAAGATTTCGCCTTATATGATGAATGATGAGATTAATTTTGTTCTCTATGGTGAACTTGATGGTAAAGTTTATGCTAGTGCGCCGACCAAATACAGCGTTGCTAAGTATGCAACATCCATGCTTTCAAAAGCGTCGACAAGTGCAACGGTTAAAACATTGATTGTTGATATGATTCAATATGGTACAGCTTTCCAAATTTATCAAAACTACAAAACTGATAAGCTTGTTAATTCAATTTTGACACCTGAGCAAGTTGCTTTGGGAACACAAACATTAAGAGAACTTGTAGATCATACATCTGTTCCTGATGCCGGAGAAGATGGCGCAGTTGAGGATTTGTTGGCTTGGAAGAGTGCAACACTTGTTCTTGTTAACAAGGTTGTTATTAGACCGGCATTCGCAGCTGATTCAAAAGAAGGACTTCATGTAAAAGTTACAGATTTAAATGGTAACATTATACAAATAATAAATAATGACAAGCTTACATCTACAAATACAGGCAGATACTCATTTGAGTTTGATAACTTGACAGCTAATGATATGAGTACAGAATTCGGCTTTACTGTTTACAATCAGTATGATCAAGCTGTGAGCGGTACACTTATTTATTCAGTAGAATCTTATGCGTGCAAAAAACAAAATGATGCAAGTGTTGGTGATTTAGTAAAAGCAATGATGAAGTATGGTGATTCGACAGTTAGATATTATTCTGTAGCGGATTAAAACTGTTTGATTTTAATCAATCTATCAATGATTACAGCTCCGATGTTATGTCGGAGCTGTTTTAATTATATGTAAAAAAATGTTGACATATAAATAGATAATATGTTATTATATGTAAGCGCGTTAAGAGGAAGCAATTCGCTTCACACCTTGGCCGATTTCGAATCAGCGGGTTTCACGCAATGAAATTTCAGTATGTACAAATTTAATTGATAAATTTGACTGATATGCGTGGATGCTTGATAATGAGATTGTTTAAATGTGTGGCGAATCGTTACTTGGTTCGCCACTTTTATTTATTTTGGAGGTGTCGGTTATTAACAAAAACGACTTGATGGTAAATGAAGAAATTAATGAAGCTGAGGTCAGATTGATTGATGATGAAGGAGCCCTTATCGGTATCGTCTCGTCAAAGGAAGCACTTCAGATTGCATATCAAAAAAATTTGGACTTAGTCATGATAGCTCCGACGGCAAAACCGCCTGTTTGCAAAATAATGGATTATAACAAATATGTGTTTGATATGGCAAAAAAGGAGCGCGAGAATCGTAAAAATCAAAAGGTTGTCAACATTAAAGAAGTTAGATTGGGTCTTGGTATCGGAGAACATGATTTTCAAGTTAAGGTAAAAGGTGCAGTTAAGTTTCTTAAAGATGGAGATAAAGTAAAGGTTACAGTTCGATTCGGTGGCAGAGAGATGAACCATACAGGCGACGGAGAAGTGCTTATCGACAGATTTGCAGATACTGTAAAAGAGTATGGCGTCATGGATAAAAGACCTAAGTTAGAAGGAAAAAGAATGTCAGTTATCATCAGCCCTAAATGATATAACCAACTCAACAGGTAATTTAGTTAAAACATATAAAAGTACGTAGCAAAAGAAAATTGAGTTACGCAGTAAAGAAAGGAAAGGGATTAATAATGCCTAAAGTAAAGACACATAGTGCTTCTAAAAAAAGATTCAGAATCAGTGCTACAGGTAAGGTTAAAATGAGCCATGCTTGCAGAAGACACAGACTCGTAAGTAAACCCAGAAAAGCTAAGAAAGCTCACAAGATGCCTGCTTTCGCAGCTGATTCAAATGCAGCAAGAGTAAAGAAAATGCTGCCTTATGTATAAGATTAAGGAGGGTACCGAGTTATGTCAAGAGTAAAGAATTCAGTAGCAACAAGAGCAAGACGCAAAAGAGTTTTAAAGCTTGCTAAAGGATATTTCGGCAGAAAGAGCACAGTATTTAAGACAGCTAACCAAGCTGTTATTAAATCAGCTATGTATGCATATAGAGACAGACGTGCTAACAAGAGAAACTTTAGAAAACTCTGGATAGCAAGAATCAATGCAGCTGCAAGAATGAATGGTATGTCATACAGCACATTTATGCATGGTCTCAAAGTAAAGGGCATCGAGCTCGATAGAAAAATTCTTGCTGATATGGCTGTAAATGACAGCGTAGCATTCGCTAAGCTCGTTGATACAGTTAAAGCGTGAGTTAGACGGATATGATTTATTGGTCCCGTAGCTTGGATGAATTTTCATTCTGAGCTTCGGGATTCTTTTTAAACAGTTATGGCAGAGGTTATTACATCAAAAAATAATGATACGGTGAAATTCATTTTGTCTTTGTCGGACAAAAGTACAAGAGAGCACACCGGGTGCTTTTTTGTTGAAGGAAAAAGAGCTGTGCTAGAAGCAGTTGATGCAAATGTTGTTAAACAGATAATTATTTCGCAGGAGTTTGAAAAATCAAAAGATTTTTTAGCAATAAAAAATTTGCATATTCCGGTGATAATTTTTTCTGATGCATTGTTTAAGCATATTTCCGAAACAAAAACACCACAAGGTATTTTGGCCGTATGTAAAATAAAAAAGTACGATTTGCAAATTGTTTTAAAAGAAGAAAAGGCTATTTTGCTGTTAGAAGATGTTCGTGATCCCGGAAACATGGGAACCGTGATTCGTACAGCAGCAGCAGCTGGGTTTGGCGCAGTAATTGCTTCTGATGGATGCGTAGATGTTTATAATCCAAAGGTTGTACGTTCGACCGTAGGCTGTCTTTTTAAAATAAAAACAATACAATGCAAAGGTAATTTTTGCAATATAGCGGATGAAGTGAAGCACAAGGGTTTTAAACTGTATGCGGCACATCCCAGAGGGGGCAAAGATTTATTTAATACCGACTTTAGTGAAAAAAATGCTATTGTATTAGGTAATGAAGCAAATGGTCTTTCTAATGCGCTTTTGAAACAATGTGATTCTCTTGTGACAATTAGTATGGCAAAGGGTGTTGAATCGCTCAATGCGTCTGTTGCAGCCGCACTTATGATGTACGAAGTCAGAAGAAAAAGATAAAAATTTAGGAGGAAAAATATGAGCCTTTATAAAAATTGGGAACAAAGTATCGAAAAAGCAACTCCGGCAAATGCTCAAAGCATGCTTGAAGAGTATTATTTAAAAGAAAAAGATGCTTATGCAATGATTTTAGATCAAAAAATGCAAGTATTGTCGGGAAAAGCTTCGGAACTTGCTGAAAAGTTAGGTTTGACAGCAGATGAGTTTGGTGCTTTTACGGATGGCATTAACACATCTCTTGAATCTCAGGTTGATGTTGAAGCGCTTGAGGCTGACAGTGAAGTTGAACTAAAAATCGTATGGAATGAGCTTTATAAAAATATGCATAAAGCAAAAGCTGAATGGCTTTATACTTTGCCTGAATGGGATGGTATCTTGACAGAGGATCAAAAAACAACTCTTTTGAGAGAGTATAGACAATCTTGCCAAGCTGTCAGCCACAAAGTAGGCAGAAATGACCCTTGCCCTTGCGGTAGCGGTAAAAAGTATAAGAATTGTTGTATGGATTAATATTATAAAATATCTTTAAGCCAATCTTTTAAATCGTTTGCTATACCAGGCGTATTTGAAAGGGCAGAAGAGAGCTTTAAACAAATGTCGTCATAAGACAGCCTGCTTCCCGCAAGGCTGTTTTTTATTTTACTTGCAAGTTCGGGATCCATTGCATCGGTAAATATTTCAAGTTTGTCAATGTAGCCTGATTCTGCAGTAAAAGCAATTTCAAAACATCCCCACGGAAATCTTGTTTCAAAAGATACATCGAAATGAGGTGTTTCTCCCATGCGCCATTCCCAAGAAGAGTATTTTTCGTACAAAACGGCTACTTCAGTCGGGAAGTCATCTTCGCCATAAACGATTTCTACTTTTGAATTGCCGTATTCTGCGCGAAATGCCTCTTTGAGGGCGGTTTTGATTGATTGTGGAGTAATGTTGCTGTTTAGTTCGATGAGGTTAATAACGCGCGAACGGACGGAATTTACGCCTTTTGCTTTCATTTTGGCAGGGGAGACCTGAAGATATTTGGACATTTTATCTGAGTCTGTATCAAGTAAAAGCGTACCGTGCATAAGACCTTTATTGCCTGAAAATCTAAAAGCATTACCTGAGAACTTACGACCTTCTGATGTAACAATGTCGTTGCGTCCCGTGAACTCAGCGGAAATTCCGTGAGCTTTTACTGCTTCAAGTATAACAGAAAGTTGTCGTTCTAAATTGTATAGTCCGGACGAAGCAATAAATGTGTAACACATATTTCCTGCATCGTGATACACTGCACCACCGCCTGAAGGGCGCCTCGCTAACTTACCATTGTCTGCTTCTAAGGCAGAAATACGACATTCTTTCCAAGCATTTTGTGATTTGCCTATAACGACTGTATTTTTATTTTGCCATAAAAACAATATTACGGAGTTTTCTTCAATTGTATTATATAAATGTTCTTCCAATGCAAGATTAAACCAAGGATTAAAAGATGTGGATGTAATGATTTTTAAGTTGATGTTATCCATAAAATACCACCGATTCTAAGCTTTTTATAAAAGAAATAATACAACAACGAATAATATTAATCAAGAAAATTTGTAATAAAAATGAGTGACACCTATTCCTCAAACAGCATAGTATGTAATTGTAACGATTGAATCCGGAGGAAACGAAATATGAAATGCGGTTGCTTTGATTTTATAAACCAGGATTGCCTTTGGTGGATCATTCTTATTGTAGCTATTCTTGCTGTACTCAGTGACGACGGTTGCGATTGCGGTTGCCCTGCTAACAATGGTTGCGGTTGCTAAGTACTTTGTATGAAATGATTGCCTAAAAGCAAAACAAAAAGGCTGCCTTTTATCGAGGCAGCCTTTTTGTATAAATCTTAATAATTTACTGAATCTTTATCAGTCGTATTTGAGTTTGTTCATTTTCTTTTTATAAAGAACAAATACTACAACAAGAACAATTATAACTGCGGCTATAACACCGATTACAATCCATTTTGTATATGATGAACCGCCTTTGGATGCAAGACGAACAGATTCCCATGCTTTGTTATAGGATTCTTGAACATCGGGTTCAAGATACGCAAAAGGATCGCAATTAGCCAAAATTTCAGCAGAAGGATTGTATATATTATTGTTGATATAATCTTCGCCAAGCTCCTTTAAAGCTTCTGTGTGAGGTGTAGAATATTCGATATATTCAACATTGTCAAAAGCTATTTCGGTAGAACACATAAAGTCGATAAACTTCATTGCACCTTCAGTATTTTTACTTGTTTTCGGAATGCACATCGCGTCAATCCAAAAGTTGCTGCCTTCTTTGGGAATAACATATTCCAAAACAGATTCTCCGCCATTAAGCTCTGCGTTTTGATTTTGCATATATAAAGCATCACCTGAATATGCAACTGTAAATGAGTATGAGCCTTGAATCATTTTATCTTTGAGTATATCAACGCCATATTCTGCAACAAGAGGTTTTTGTTCAACAAGTGCTTTTGCGGCAGCATCGATTTCGGCTTGGTTTGTAGTATTAAGATCGTATCCTAATTTTTTAAGAGCAACTGCCATAGAATCACGCATTGAATCGAGCATGAGTATTTGACCTGAGTATTTCTCGTCCCAAAGGATGGACCAACTGTCCACAGTTTCAGTTACTTTTTCTTTGTTATAAAGGATACCGAGTGTACCCCACATATAAGGTATCGAATATTTGTTGTCCGGATCGTAATTTGTGTTTTTATAAGCTTCACCGATGTATTTATAATTCTCAAGCTTTGACATATCAATTTCTTTGAGACGATCTTCTTTGATAAGACGCTCTATCATGTAGTCTGAAGGAATGAGTACATCATAAGGAATATTGCTGCTTACAAGTTTTTGATACATGGCTTCGTTAGTGTCAAAAACTTCGTATATTACCTCGTACTCAGGATAAGCTTTTTCGAATTTTTCTACTGTTGTCTCTGCAATATAGTCACCGCAGTTAAAGATGTAAAGCTCTGTTTTTGCTGCACTTGCAGGAGTAGGGAAGCATGACAGCGTAATCATTGCTATCATTACAAGTGTAAAAATACGTGTTGAAAATAATGAAAATTTTTTCATTTTGTAACCTCCAAAGTAATTTAATTATCTGTAGATTTTTTGCCTTTTAAGTTTGTTACCAGAAGTAAAATAAATACCAATACAAAGATAAATGTCGAAAGGGCATTTATGGTAAGAGGAATTGCTCGTTTTGTCATTGTATTTATGTAAACAGACAATGTTACAAATCCCGGACCCGATGTGTAATAGCTAATTATAAAGTCATCAAAAGACATTGTGAATGCAAGCAAAGCGCCTGAGAATATACCCGGCATTATTTCCGGCAATAAAACTTTACGAAAAGCCATTGCAGGTGTAGCTCCCAAATCCAATGCTGCTTCATACACACTTTTATTTGACTGCCTTATTCTGGGAAGTACTGACAGTACAACATAAGGTACATCGAAAATTATATGTGCAATTAAAAGTGTAGTGAAGCCTAATGAGACAGATATAAATACAAAGAAAAACATGAGTGAAACACCCGTAACTATCTCGGCATTAAGCATAGGTATGTTCAAAAGCTTCATTGAAATGCTTTTGTTTGCAGGTGACATTTTTGCAATTATAAAAGCAATATATGTACCTAAAATTGTAGCAATTACAGATGCACAAAGCGCTACAACCAAAGTATTTATCAAAGCTTCCATTAAAGTGCTGTTTTCGAACATCTTTGTATACCATTGGAAAGATAATCCGGTAAAGTTTGCACGAGTATCGCCTTTGTTAAACGAAAATAAAATCATCACGAGTATAGGTGCGTACAAGAAAAGTAATATTAAACCGAGATAAAAACGTTTTAAAAATTTAATCACATCAAACCTCCGTTCTCAGCACCATCGCTGTCGAATTTACTGAAAATTGACATACAGATAAAAACAATAATCATAAGAATAAATGATATTGCTGCGGCAGTATTGTTTACGCCGCCCGTACTGCTTGCATTACCGTTAATTTGGAATTCAATCAAGCTACCTATAGTCCAAACTTTGTTGTTTAATAATTGAGGTATTACGAATGTTGTAATACATGGCACGAAAACCATTGTTATACCTGAAATAATACCGGGAACAGTAAGCGGTAATATTATTTTTTTAAATACCGTAAAAGTATCTGCTCCCAAATCTCTGGCTGCTTCAACAATTCTGTTATCAATCTTGAGCATCGAAGTATAAACAGGAAGTATCATAAACGGCAGGAAGTTGTATACCATACCGATAATTATCGCAGCTTCTGTACCTGTGATGCTACTGTCTATCAAATTCAGCCATTGTAAAAACCTGGTAATAATACCTTGCTCGTTTATAAGAGAGGACAAGGCGTAAGTTCTTATTAAGAAATTCATCCACATAGGCAGCAAAAACAATACGGAAATGAAATTACGTTTGCGCTCCTCCAGATTGGCTAAAATAAAAGCTAACGGATAACCCAAAACAAGACACACCAATGTACTGATAAAAGCATATTCCAAAGAGCGGAGTATTGCATCAAGATATTGGCTGTTGCTTACGGCTTCTTTAAGATACTCCAGTGTAAATTTGATGCCACCGTCGTCCTGAACCTCAAAAATGGCATAGAAGAAGACCATCAGAAGCGGAACAACCGTAAAAATAATAAGCCACAAATATACAGGAATACATTTTAAAGCATTATTGATTCTCTTCGACAATTTCGCTGATCTCCTCTCTTTTTTTGATTTTTATTTTATCCGCAGGTATACGAAGCTTTACTTTCTCGCCTACACTTACCTTTGTATATGTATGAACAAGTAATGAAATATCATCACATTTTACTTGGATTTCAAAATCGTCTCCTTTGTACTTAAATGTCTCTACTTCACCTTCAAAAACATTCGGAGTATTTTCAGGTATGTCTTCGGAAACTTGCGCGGGAGCTTTACCTTTACTGTTGTTTGACGCTTTTGGCATTGTAATAACCTCAATATGCTGAGGAAGTACATAAACATTGACTGTTTCCTCATCTTCAAACTCAGTGGCTGCGCGATTGCCTGATGTTAAATCATAATCCAAAATTGTATTGCCGATGTCTACCTTGTTATCAGGTAAAATCCAACCTGTAAGGGTATTAAATGGTATTTTCATTATTTGAATGTCAAATGGTGCTATATTCATGCCGACAACCGTATCGGGGGGAGTGATTTGTGTGCTGTGAACCTTCCATTTAAAGCCGTCGGATGCTTCTACAATCATCTCATAATGTACACCCTTGAAAAGCGCGCTGATGACAGTACCCGTAAGCATTCCGTCAGCAGGGGAGACAAGCTTAATATCCTCGGGACGAATAACGATATCGACATCTTCTTCTTTTTCAAAGCCTCTGTCTACACACTCAAAAGTACGACCGGAAAACTCACAAAGACAGTCTTTTATCATAACACCTGAAAGAAGGTTGCTGTCACCGATAAACTGTGCGACAAAAGCATTTTTCGGTTCGTTATATATATCTGTAGGTACACCGATTTGCTGAATAACACCATTGTTCATAACAACAATTGTATCTGACATCGTAAGTGCTTCTTCTTGATCGTGTGTGACATAAATAAATGTGATACCTGTTTTTTGTTGAAGTGCTTTGAGCTCGACTTGCATTTCTTTACGCAACTTTAAGTCAAGTGCGCCCAAGGGCTCGTCAAGAAGTAATACTTCAGGCTCGTTTACGATGGCACGTGCAATGGCAATACGCTGTTGTTGACCACCGCTTAAAGAGTCGGGCATTCTCTTTTGGAAACCGCTGAGCTCTACAAGTTCAAGCACTTTATTGACTTTCTCTCGTATCTGAGATTCAGGCATCTTTTTTATTCTTAGACCGAATGCGATATTTTCATAAATATTCATGTGCGGAAAGAGTGAATACTTTTGAAAAACTGTATTTACTTTTCTCTTGTGGGGTGGTAAATCAGTAATATCCACTCCGTCAAAAAGCACACGTCCGGAATCCGGCTTCTCAAATCCGCTTATAATTCTCAAAGTTGTTGTTTTGCCGCAACCACTGGGGCCGAGCAATGTTATAAACTCGTTTTTGCGAATGTAAAGAGTTAAATCTTTGATAACCTCTGTGTCGCCGTAGCTTTTTGTTATATTAAATAAATCAATGATATGATGTGACATTTTATTACTCCTTTATGTGCATATATACAGTAGATTAAAAGCTCGGCGGGGTGGAAATCCACAAAATTTTTGCCGGACGTTCATTTTTGTTTTCTAAATAGTGTACTCTTTTGGGGTCGAAATAAAAGCTTTCGCCTTTCTTGACTTTGTAAACTGCATCTCCCAAATGCAATATTACAGAGCCTTCAAGTACATAGCCGAACTCTTCTCCTTCGTGAGCATCGTGCGGATCTGAGTGACCGCCGCTTGCAAGATTCATCAGAATCGGCTCCATTTCGTTCTTTTGTGCATTCGGAACAATCCATGTTATTCGTTCGCCAAGACCTTCGTCTTCGCTTGAAAAATAGTCATCCTTGGTGAAAACTATTTTTTCTTGTACAGAATCGTTGAAAAAATCTTTTAAGTTAGTGCCCAAACATTCTAAAATGTCTACTAAAGTGGCGATTGAAGGAGATGTTTGCTCGCTCTCAAGTTGTGAAATAAAACCTTTTGAAAGCTCGCTTCTGTTAGCAAGTTCTTCTTGCGTTAAACCGTTTTTAATGCGCAAATCTCGTATTTTTGAACCGATGGCAATACCGGACAATTTCAACACCTCCGATTTGGATTGATAAAAGTAAACTTTTCGTTTAGATTAGCTAAACTTGCGAAAGAAATTATAGCAAAAAATATATAGCTGTCAATATGTATTTAGAGTATTTTTGTCGATTTACGAAAAAATTTTTACACAAAAAGAAAAATCATATTAAATGCTTGCATTTTGAAACCATAGCTGTATAATAATAAAGATATTTAATGTATCAAAATAAATATTAATTATGATTAAAGGAGTTGTTCATTCATGCCATTGGTAACATCAAAGGAAATGTTTGAAAAAGCATATAAAGGCGGATACGCTATCGGTGCTTTTAATGTAAACAACATGGAAATTATTCAAGGAATTACTGAAGCAGCTAAAGAGGAAAATGCTCCCCTTATTCTTCAAGTTTCCGCAGGTGCAAGAAAATACGCTAACCACACATATCTTATAAAGTTGGTTGAAGCAGCTATCATCGAAACAGATCTTCCTATCTGTCTCCACTTGGATCACGGTGATTCATTCGAGCTTTGTAAATCATGTATCGACGGTGGTTTCACATCAGTTATGATCGATGGTTCACATCACTCATTTGAAGATAACATCGCTCTTACAAAAAAAGTTGTTGAGTACGCTCATGAAAGAGGCGTTACAGTAGAGGGTGAGCTTGGTCGTCTTGCAGGTATCGAGGATGCAGTTAATGTATCTGCTGAGGATGCTTCTTATACAAGACCTGAAGAAGTTGAAGAGTTCGTTTCAAGAACAGGTGTTGACTCATTGGCTATCGCTATCGGTACAAGCCATGGTGCATATAAATTCAAACCCGGTCAAAAGCCACAACTCAGATTTGATATTCTCGAAGAAGTAGAGAAGAAACTTCCCGGATTCCCGATCGTTCTTCACGGTGCTTCATCAGTTATTCCTGAGTACGTTGAGACAATCAACAAATTCGGCGGCAAAATGCCTGATGCTATCGGTATCCCTGAGGATATGCTCAGAAAAGCAGCTTCAATGGCAGTATGTAAGATTAACATTGACTCTGACCTTCGTCTTGCTATGACAGCAGCTATCAGAGAGCACTTCGCAGAAGCTCCTTCTGACTTTGACCCCAGACAATATCTCAAGCCCGCAAGAGCTAACATTAAGTCTTTGGTTAAACATAAGCTCGTTAATGTTCTTGGCTGCAACGGCAAAGCTTAATTAATTTTTTCTTAATTTGTTGATAATAAAACCGATTAAGAGAGAAATCTCAATGATTACAAGCACCGATATCAATACAAAGATATCGGTGTTTTCTTGTATTATTTTATAAAAGAAATTAATTGCTTTATAGTCAGAATGCACACTGTTGCCGGCTATGATGCCAACAGAATGAATACTACCGTCCTTTAACAAATAGTTGACTGTACCTATTAAAGTCCCTTCTTCGATAGGTGCATCAAGATCATCGAAAGTAAGAGAATTTTCCGGAGCGGCAGCCCCTGCATTTGTACTTAAAATATTGTAACTTATATTTTCTACATAATCGCTGACATCTGCCGGTATCATACAATAACACGTTTCGTTTGCATTTATCAGTAGCTCGCTCTTGCCAACTCTTGTTGTTATAACAGTTTCTGATTTTTTTACTATGGCAGTCTTAACATAATTATCGAAAATATTATTAATAAAATCTTTGCCCGAATCATACGAAGCATCGGCAGGAATTCCGGTCATTACAAGGGTCAATCTCACAGCAGGTGTATTATCTGTTTGATTGCTTACAAAATAAAACATTGTCGTCGATAAGTTGTCTGTTTCGTTATATACGGAAATCGCCCCGGCTGTCAGAGCGGCGTTTACAAAAGTATTGTTTGCCACAAGTTTACATTCGTTTAGTACTGCAGTACCGCCCCAAATATGTGCAGCCGGATTTGCGGCAGTATTGCGAAATTGTACATTTGACATGGCATATGCCCAAAAAAGTGACATGTCAGAAACAGTTGTACGTTGAAGTTCGTCAGGAGCTCCGTCCGGGTTTGTAAAATATGTGTTTTTCATGCCGATTTCTATGGCTTTTTGATTCATCAAAGACACGAAATACTCTTTGTTGGGATTTAATTTTTCTGCAAGAACACGCGCTGCATTGTCTGCATTGCATAGAATTACTGCTTTTAGTAAATGATCAACCATATACTGATTTGAAGCAAAAAGAGAATAACGCCCCGACAATGAAACACTATCCTCCGACGGAGAAACATAATCGGTAACTGATACGGCAGGACTTTCGTATATTAGCAAACATGTCATTAATCTTGCCAACAAAGAACAATCTGCAGAAACATCAATGTTTTGCTTTTCAAGTGTCTGCTTTGTATCACTTTCATATATAATATACGAAAAACCGGGGCTTTCAATCGCGTTTGCAGGCATGACAGAAAAAACAGACAAAACAATGCAAGCTGTTAACAGTATAAATACAAATCGAAATGTTATATTGTGGTATACAGACTTGTTTTTTGTCATATTAAAAACCCCTGGAAATAATAAATTCACATCAATGAGTATAACATATATTTTAAGCTTTGCAAAAAAAATTTGTCGGTTGACAGGTGCTTGCCGGCAAAGTATACTTCGTTTGTGTTTACATCCCGTATTCTTTGTCAAAACACAAGAATACGGGTGTTTTTTTAGGGGGGTTTATGAGTTATAATTTGGATAAGAATCAACTGGAAATTGCAATGCATACAACCGGGGCGGCACTTACATTGGCAGGCCCCGGCAGCGGAAAAACAACTGTTCTTACAGAAAGAACGATGCGACTTTCACAAGCGATTGACGACCCTTCTAAAATTCTAAGTGTTACCTTCACAAATGCTGCAGGAGAAGAAATGGCCGACAGATATTTAAAAAATTTTACGACATTTGAAGAAAAGAAAGTAAAAATGCCGGTTTTTAAAACAGTACATAGTTTTTGTAATGAAATAATACGAGAATACGAGACTGTAAACAATATAAAATATAAAAGAATTGAAAGTGAAAATAAACTAAAAGATAATATAATAATTGAACTTTATAAAGAGATAAACGGCAATTTTCCGGAGAGTAATGTGCTTGAAAAAATACGAGCGATAAACTGTAACAGTAAAAAAATACCTGAAATTAAAAATGTGAAAAAAATTTTGCAGCGATATGAAAAATATAAAAAAGAAAAAAATCTAATTGATTTTGATGATATGATTTTTTTGGCAGGGGAAATATTAACATCAGATTTACCAAATAAAAAGGCAATAAGGGAATTGTTTTGTCATCGCTTTGAATATGTACAATTGGATGAAGCACAGGACTTAACTGCCTTGCAATTTGAAATAATGGAAATAATTGCATCAAACGGCAATATTTTTGTTGTTGCCGATGATGACCAAAGCATATATGGATTCAGAGGGGCCGCTCCGGAGTGTTTGTTTGAATTTCAAAAAAGGCATCAAGACTGTAAGGTATATTATTTGGCAAGAAATTACAGATCGGTAAAAAGAATCGTTGATTGTTCGTGTAAATTTATAGATCAAAATAAAGAACGATTTGACAAACAACTTTACAGCCAAAAAGAAAAAGGTTTTGACCCTGTTGTTAAAAGTTTCAAAAATGGCATAAAACAGGCAGAATATGTATTTAAAGAGGCTCAAAAATTATTGGGTTCAGAACCTGAGTTAAGAATAGGTGTTCTTTACAGAAACAATATTTCGAGTCTGTTACCGAGAACTGTGTTCGCTTGCATGGGCACAAGTTGTAAATGCAACGGAGATTACTACAAAACACATGAAATGGATTTTTTGGACAGCATAATATTTAAAATGAGAAAAATAGAAAGAAAAAATGTTTTTGTTCCGACACCGAAGAAGATATTGAGAAGAATGAAAGAAGATGGCCTCTATGAACAATTAGAATCTTATTGCAGAGAATCAGGACGAAATATTTACTTTAAAGATGTTATAACAGAATTTATTGAGTATTTATGCAACAAAACAGAAAGTGTAACTCAAATGGTAAGATTACTTGAAAAAATTGATAATAACACGTTTGCTTTGAAAAATAATCAAAGTATGGCTGTTGAATTTTCTACTGTTCATTCATCTAAAGGACTTGAATATGATGCGGTTTTTATAATAGATATTATTAAAGGCGAATTTCCGGGAAGAGGTTCTTCGACAGGCAAAGATTTAGAAGAAGAAAGACGGTTGTTTTATGTTGCCATGACGAGAGCAAAAAGATATTTATATCTACTGTATCCCGAAAAATGTGAGGGTGAAAGTATGTTTGTGAATGAATTTAAGAGTCTTATCAAAAAACTATAATTTCTTGACTAAATGGTGCATTGGGGGTATAGTAAGGGTGATATATTATATTTACAAAAGAAGGATTTTGATTGTATGAAATACAAGATTAATTATTCAAAAAAAGGTAGCGAAGAAGTCTTAGACAAGCTTTGTACATATATAGAAAATTGGCAAATAAGAAAACAAAAAAGAGAGCCCGCCATAAAGATACACAGCGTGACCGGCAGGAGACCTACAAACCTTAACAGAGTGAATGATTCTTATGACAGAGAAAAAAAGACTGTCAGAACGGCGTCACAGCCAAGAAATACTTCAGCGGGCAGAAAAACATCGACAGCCTCAGCAAGAACGCAGACTGCGCCAAGAAGAACAAACAGACATCAGGATAATAACAAAAGCAAAAAATCATTGAAAAAGACGTTAGCTTTTGTGGGGATTTCCGTACTTTCATTCTTGTTGTCGTTGGTGCTCGTTGCGCTTTGTGCTGTTTTGTTGATACTTCATGGACCTTCTGAGTCGGCAAGAGACAGATTTGTATTGACCGTTACGGAAACGAGCGCGGCAGACTTTTTGGCTACTTGGTTCTTGTCGGATGACACGGTTAAAAGTATTGTCGAAGGCAATGCTATTATAGACAGTGGAACAAAAACAGACCCGACACTCATTCAGCTTCCGAATAATCAAAGCGGAGATAAAGAAGGTGACGAGCCCGGCAATAAGGTTGATATTAACAGCGTTCAACTCATCAATATAGAAGGTAAAACATATAGAGGAAAACTTCTTATTGTTCAAAACCCTAAGCGAGTATATATCGGTACACCGGCTGCATACGGCAATGATAAAGAAGGTGTGACCACACTTAATATGGTAAAGAATGATAATGCACTTTACGGTGTTAACGGCGGTGGCTTTTATGATACAGGAAAAGGTAACGGCGGTATACCTACAGGCAGAGAAAATTCTGACGGTATAGTTATTTCCAAGGGTGTACTTATGTACGGTCAAAAAAATAGAGAATACGAAGTTATCGGAATAAATAAACAAGGTATTCTTGTTCTTGGTAAGATGACACCTCAACAAGCTTTGGACAATGGTATTGTAGAGGCCTTGAATTTCGGTCCGTATCTTGTAATGAATGGCAAGGCTTGTGAAGTGGGAGGTTTTACAGAGGCCGGTCTTAATCCGCGTACAGCAATTGGACAGCGTGCTGACGGTGCTATGCTGTTGCTTACAATTGATGGCAGACAGCCTTCAAGTATGGGTGCGACTTATGAGGATTTGATAGAAATAATGATGAATTACGGCGCTGTAAATGCTGCAAACTTAGACGGTGGTTCGTCTACATATATGGCACAGAATTCAGAAACAGGAAATAATCCTCAGATTATTACGCAATGTGCTTCTCTTTATGGTCCCAGAAAAATGGCAACTTCAATTTTGGTAAGCAGAGTTGAGAAGATTAATACTCAATATGAGCAGAATAATTAAGAATTGGAGGTTTTCGTAATGAATAAAATTAAAGAACTTATTAAAAACTCTAAATTCTGGAAAGTTTATTTTTATACAATAGCAGTATTTTTGTGTCTTTTGATTGTTGGTGCAATTATATTCACATTTTGGTTATCTGATTATGAAAGCAGTCAAAATACAGTTGAAGTCGATCGTATTGTAAAACTTTTTGAAAATCAAAAGTATTCTGAAATATTAGATAAGACGGATGTTGTTATGACAGGTTTTGTGTCAAAAGCTGATTATGAAACGAAGTTAAAAGAGGCCATCAGCGGTAAAAAAATCACTTATGTAAAGGCGTTTTCGTATGACAGATTTGAAAGTCCTGCTTTTACGATTAAAGCTGATGGAGAGGATTTGTGCAAATTGACATTAAAAAAAGCAAAAGAAACAACCACTTTTGGTTTTAGCTTGTATGAATTTGACTGCGTGTCGGATTTTTCTTTTGCTGATATTAATGTTGTTATACTTGCTCCTGAAACAGCGGTTCCGTATATTGATGGTAAGGCTGTTGACGGCATATTCAGACAGGAACTTGCAAAAGACCAATTGGCGCAGACGGAGAATACTATTGATGGCAACAAAAAAATAATGCGCTATGAAGTGTGCGGCTTGTTAAAAAAACCGGAGAATGTTGAAGTTAAAGCGGCAGATGGTACTTTATTTGAAGTGACAAATAATAGTAATAATGAGATTGTAGCTAAGCTTTTGGATATTACGATTAATGCACCGGCTGGTTTTGAAGTTACTGTAAACGGTAAAAAGTTGACAGATAAATATGCAACAGGTCAATCACAAGAAAATAAATATATGAAATATTTACTAAGTGATGAAGATAAATCGGCTTTAAAGCTTTTGAATACTTATGAGGTTCATCAACTTGCAAGCAAACCTGAGGTCACAGTTAAAGATAATAACGGTAATTTGGTAGAATGCACATATAATGCACAAACAAAGACTTTTGATGTAGGATTTAAAGTGTTTACATTTAAATTGCCCTCAAATTATGCAGTTGCTGTAAACGGTAAAGAAATAACATCTTCGGATAGTTGGCGCGTTGAAAATAATATTGCAATTGAAGAATTATCAGGCATACCGACTGCATATTTTACGGCGCCTGTTATGAATGAATACAAAGTAGCTGTGGTGTCGGGTGAACTTGATATAGTGGCGAAAAATTACAAAGGAGATATAGTTCCTCTTAAATACGACAGTGAGAGTATGACATATTACGGTGATTTTAAAGTGCCTGATGCTCAACAAAGCACATATAAAGATATAGCGATAAATGGTGCGAAAAAATATGCGGGATTTATGTCAAATGATATTTCTATGAGTAATTTCTTGTCGGGAATTATCAGCGGCACACAGATGTACAAAGATATGAGCGAATATCGTCAGTATTGGTATACAGACCATGATTCAACAAAGTTTGAAAATATTGAAGCATACGATTTGAAGGTGTATGGTAAAGATTGCTTCTCTTGTGCTGTTTATTTTGACTATTGGATTTTCGGACAGCGAGGCAAACCGGATTTTCAACAGAAACTTGAGACAAATACAAGAATCTGGTATGTTAACAGAAACGGTACGTGGTATATGTCCGATATTGAAATTTTCGATAGAGAAGTATAATGAAATTAATATTATGGTTTATTTCTTATATGCGTAAAAAAATCTTTTATGAGCGACTCACAGTCGCTCTTTTTTATTCCGCCGAAAACTTTTACATAAGGATACAACAAATTATATACGGTACCAGCAGCTCCGTCTGATAAATTATAAGCACCGAAATATAATTCTTCTATTTGTGCTGCTCGTATTGCACCGGCGCACATGGGACAAGGTTCTAAAGTTACGAAAATTTTGCAGTCTTGTAACCTGTGGTCGCCTAAAATTTTTTCTGCTTCTTCAATTGCTTGTATCTCGGCATGTCCTGTGATGCGGCTTTGTTTTTCTCTTGTATTAAAACCATATGAAATTATTTTGTTATCTTTTACTATGACACATCCTACCGGCACATCTAAAGGATTGTTTTGTGCGGAAATTTTTGCGTATTCAATAGCTTTGTCCATAAAGTTGCACAGATTTGTCACGATTTGTTTACACGCCTTTGCTAAAATACTAATTTGCTGAAAGAGTAAATAAAAATTTGCCCTTAGCTCTTTAATGTATTATAATCAACATATGTGGCTTCGTGCAACAAATTTTAATAATTATGAGAATGACAGGTGTTTATATGATACAAATAGAACCGAAAAGAAACGGAGAGAAATATTCGTTAGAAGAGCTTTATCATATAATTGAGCTTTTACGTTCGCCCGAGGGATGTCCTTGGGATAGAGTACAAACTCATGAAACATTAATAAAACCAATGATAGAAGAGGCGTATGAGGCAGTAGATGCTATAAAAAAAGATAGTGCGGAGAAACTTTGCGAAGAGTTGGGGGATGTTCTTTTGCAAGTTATTTTTCATTCTATTCTTGCTGAAGAAGAAGGTAAATTCGGGTTTGAGGACGTTACTGACAGATGCGCTAAGAAAATGCTTTTTAGACATACACATGTTTTTGGTAATGTTGAAGTGGATAATGAAAAAGAGGCTCTTGACAATTGGGAAAAACGAAAGCTTACAGAGAAAGGTTTTTCTTCGCTTAAACAAGATTTAGAGGATATTCCGGATGTTTTACCGGCTTTGATGAGAGCACAAAAAGCAGCAAAAAAAATACGAAAAGCAGGAAAGAGCGAACAGTTTCCGTCCGGAGAAGAGTTTGAAAAAGCGGGAGAGGAAGAAATAGGCGAGCTTCTGTATTCGATATGCCGTTTGGCCGACAGTTCTGATGTGGATGCCGAACTAGCTTTGTCAAAGTATACCGAAAAAGTTATTAGTGAAGTGGAGAGTAAGAATGAGAATTGATAAATTTTTGAAGGTATCAAGAGTGATTAAGAGGCGTACTGTTGCAAATGAGGCTTGTGACGGAGGTCGAGTTTCTATTAACGGCAGACCTGCCAAAGCGAGTGCGGCGGTTAAGCCGGGCGATATTGTGGAGATTGCTTTTGCGGGAGGCAAAACCAAATTTGAAATACTGAGCGTTGCCGAAACAGTAAGAAAAGATGACGCGAAAGATATGTATAGGATAATTACAGAATAATTACGGAGGCAAGTATGAAAAGGCATATTAAAGTTATTGCATTGATTTTAGTTCTTGTTATGGTGTCAAGTTTTTTGTTTGCGTGTAAAAAAGAGCAAACAAAACAATATGTTGGCAAGGTTAACGGTATGAATATTCCCGACGGAGTGTTCATAAATTATTTCTTCTATGAGATGAATGATGAAACTTCAACTGAAAATTGGAAAGAAGAATACAAAACTTTGTATGGCAAAGAACGTTATGATGCGCTTGTTAAAGCAAAAATAGGTGATAAGTCATATTTTGAATACATTCTTGACAATGCTATTGAAGAGACTCGTCTTTTCTTGATTGAATATCAGGTTTTCTCTGCTAAAGATACATGGCCGAAGGAGTCTGAAAAAAATGAAATTAAGAAAAATGCAGAGACATATATAGAACAAATGAGTTCGTACTATGGTACTTCTTTTGGAGTTAGTACCCCCGAGGATTTTGTAAAGGCTGCATATTGTATGCAATACGATGAACTTATAGAGTTTTTTGTTATGTCAGGATGTCTCACGTCATATAAAGATTCAATTGAGTCAACAGTACAAGTTACAGATGATATAGTGAAATCTTATTTTGAAGAAAATAAAAAAACATTTAACACAGTTGAAGTAAGACATTCACTTCTCAAATTCCCGGATAAAGCAGATAAGGATGATAAGGCAGAACTTCTTGAAGATGCTCAAGAATTGGTTGATAAATATAATGAAGGAAAAATAACATTTGACGATATTATGAAAGAGTCTGAAGATGTTGGACAAGATAACAAACCCAATAATGATGGTTATTATACTGTCTATGAAGGTGCCGGTTTTGTTAAAGCTTTTGAAGAGTGGGGGCTCAAACAAACAGAGGCATCTGATAAGATAGAGATAGTAGAGACAGAACACGGCTATCACATTATGAAGTGTACAAAAGTTCTTGATACTACAGATAAGGATGTTTATGATAGAGTAAAAAGTGCATATATACAAGAAAAAGCAATAAAACTTGTAGAAGAAGAGATTAAACCTTATAAAGAAGACAGCAAATACAAAATAACTTCATATAATAAAGAATATGCAATGAAGCTTGCAAAGCGTGCCGTAACAGGTGAGTTTGAAGACGAAAATGCAGCGGGAAGTTCTGCTTCTGCTACAGGAAGTGCGAACGCTTCTGCAACACCAGCAGCAACAGCTGCTCCGGAGAACAAAGATGCGGAAATGGATAAAACAGTTGTAGGCAAATATCGCGGAGATGATATATACAAAGCTTGTTATGCACAGTTCTTCTCACAAGCAATGAACAAGTGCTTAGAGGATTATGACTTTACTGAGATTAACAATTTAAAAGATGAAAAAGAATATTTTGCTGCACTTAAAGAGTTGTTTAAAAAGGAATATAAAGACGGCAAAACTTATCTTGAATATTCAAAAGAAGAGGCTCTTAATCTTATGCTTGATTTCTTGGCAACAAAGGATATGGCGATTGCGGCAGATAAGGGTTTTTCTGATGAGAAAAAAAGCGAATATCTTAACGAATTGGACCAACAGATAGATTCTATGCTTGCATATTACGGAGAGTCTTACAATGCAAAAACACGAGACGAGTTGGTTCAAAAGCTTATGGGTATGAATGTAAATGATTATAAGCATATTTATGTTGATCAAATGCTTGTTGATGATTATTCGGCTTCTGTTATAGATGATATAGAAACTGATGGTGTTGACTTGAAGGCTTATTACGAAAAGGATGTTGATTCCTACAGGGTTGTTACAGTCAGATTGATTTCAAAATCTTTGATTGATAATAAAGATGAATTAATTTCGGCAGAAGAACAGGCAAAAGTTGAGAAATTAATCAATACTCTTAAAGATAAATACGAAAAAGGTGACTCTGCTGAGGCTTTGGCTGTTGGATATTCTGACAGTTTGGGCTCGAATAAAGGTTTGGTAGATTTAACAAACAAAACAGCGGCTGTTACAAGAGCTATAAGAGATTGGGCTTTCGCGCAAACAGAAGTAGGAGCGGTAACCATAATTAAGACAAACTCTTCATATGAGCTTGTTGTGATAGAGGGTTTGGCTGATTATAATGGAATTAAAGGCACAATCGCTACAAAAGATTTTAAAATCGATGCTATTCATGATGCTGTTGAGAGTGCTTATAAATCAGAGACATTTAACAACCAGGTTGATAAGTTTATCAAAGATAATAATTTAAAAATTGATAATGTGGTTGAAGAGGTTGTTGAAAGTGTGGTAGAAAGTTATTTAGCTCATTTAGATGAAGATGCTAAAGATGCCGAAGAAAAAAATGAAGAAACTACCGATAAATAATTTTTTATAAAACAATAAAATGAAGTTTTTAAGCAGACGGACACACTTGTCGGTCTGCTTAAATTTTTTGTCGAAAAGTGTATTTTTTAGTTCTCTTGTATTTGACATTTCAGCTTGTATGTGTGATAATAAGACAGTATGCGTAGGACTGTATTTTTTTAGCAGGCGAGCGCAGAAAAGTTTAAAAATATTTACAGAGAAAAGAGGATTCATATGAGCAACAAGGTAACAATTATCGGAGCAGGAAGCGTTGGTTCGACCATTGCTTATACTATGACAGTAAAAGGTATTGCTTCAGAAATCGTACTCATTGATATCAATCATGACAAAGCTGAAGGCGAGGCAATGGATATTCAGCAAGGTACTCCTTTTTGTTGTCCCGTGACAATATATTCAGGAACATATGAGGATGCTAAGGATTCTGATGTGGTTGTTATTTCTTCAGGACTTCCCAGAAAAGCAGGACAGACAAGACTTGATCTTGCACAAACAAATGTTAACATAATGAAACAAATCGCACCTGAAATTGCGAAATACGCACCAAATGCGTTATATATTATAGTAAGCAATCCTGTTGATATTATGACATATGCATTTATGAAGTATTCAGGCTTGCCGGAGAATAAAATAATCGGTTCGGGAACAATTCTCGATACTGCACGTCTTCGTTATTATCTTTCTGATCACTTCGGTGTTTGTCAAAAGAATATTCACGCATACGTAATGGGTGAACACGGCGATTCATCTTTTATACCTTGGTCTTTGGCAAAAATTGCTGCTATCGGTATTGAAGATTATTGTAAAGGCATTAAATATACAGGTAAAGATATCGTTACACCGCCCAACTATGATGAGGTTATTGAATATGTAAGAACCTCAGGCGGAGAGATTATTAAAAACAAACAAGCTACATATTACGCGGTTTCAGTTTCTGTATGCAGTATTGTTGAGTCACTTTTCACAGGAAAAGATTATATCATGACAGTTTCATCAATGATGCACGGTGAATACGGACTTAGCGACGTATGTATCAGCCACCTTTTTGTATTGGGTATTGATGGCGTTAAAGGTTGTGTAACACCCACACTTTTGGATAGCGAAATTGAGCTTATGCATAAGAGCGGCAATGTTCTTAAAGACCTTATTTCGAAACTTGAATTTTAATATATAAACATTTATATTTTGGAGGGAATAGATATGGAATATCGTATAGAACGCGATTCGATGGGCGAAATGCAAGTACCAGCGGATCGTTATTGGGCAGCACAGACACAGAGAAGTTTTCAAAACTTCAAGATCGGCGGAGAAATTATGCCCCGTGAGATTACTCATGCATTCGGTATATTGAAGAAAGCTGCTGCAATTGCAAACTATAATCTCGGCAAAATGGATGAAGAGAAGAAAAATATCATCAGCAAAGCTTGTGATGAAGTAATCGCAGGCGAACTCAACGACCATTTTCCGTTGGTAGTATGGCAGACAGGAAGCGGCACACAGTCCAACATGAATGCAAATGAAGTTATTGCAAACAGAGGTAATGAAATTTGCGGTAAGAAATTGCTTCACCCGAATGATCATATTAATATGTCACAAAGCTCAAACGACACATTCCCGACAGCAATGCACATTGCAGCGGTAATTGGCATAGAAGATAAGCTTTTCCCCGCAATGGATACTTTTATTGCAACACTTAAGCGTCTTGAGGCTGAAAACGATGATATTGTTAAGAGTGGACGTACACATCTTCAAGATGCAACACCTGTTAAATTTTCACAGGAAATCAGCGGTTGGAGAAATATGATAGAAAAGACAAAGGGCATGCTTGAAGCTGCACTTCCCGGTCTTAAAGAGCTTGCTCTCGGTGGTACAGCGGTTGGTACAGGACTTAATGCTCCCAAGACTTTCGGCGCAGAAGTTGCTAAAGTTGTTTCAGATCTTACAGGTAAGAAATTTGAAACAGCTGAGAATAAATTCCATGCACTTACATCAAAAGATGAGCTTGTTTTCGCTCATGGTGCATTAAAAGCTTTGGCTGCTGACCTTATGAAGATTGCAAATGACGTTCGTTGGCTTGCAAGCGGTCCAAGATGCGGCCTCGGTGAAATTTTCATCCCTGAGAATGAGCCCGGTAGCTCAATTATGCCAGGTAAAGTAAACCCGACACAATGTGAGTCTATGACAATGGTTGCAGTACAGGT
This sequence comes from Candidatus Egerieisoma sp., assembly GCA_045125595.1. Classification (GTDB taxonomy): domain Bacteria; phylum Bacillota; class Clostridia; order UBA1212; family UBA1255; genus Egerieisoma. The sequence goes on along the minus strand of JBGVNN010000040.1, from coordinate 6,159 downwards.
TATTGCAAATGATGTTGCTGTAGGTATGGCAGCTTCACAAGGTAATTTTGAACTTAATGTATTTATGCCTGTGCTTATTTACAATTTCCTCCAATCTGTACGTCTTTTGGCTGATGGTCTCCGTTCATTTAATGAGAATTGTGTAGCGGGAATAACAGCAAACAGAGAGAAAATGAAGCATAACCTTTATAACTCTCTTATGCTGGTTACAGCATTGAATCCTTATATTGGCTATGACAATGCAGCAAAAACGGCTAAAAAGGCATATAAAGAAAATATCTCATTAAAAGAAGCATGTGTAGCTCTTGGCTTCCTCACAGCAGAGAAATTCGACGAAGTGTTCAAGCCCGAGCAGATGGTATAAAATTTTTAAAACTGAAAGGAAAATGAATATGACTTACAGTTATTATCCCGGATGTACATTAAAAACAAAAGCAAAAGATTTAGATCGTTACGCCAGAGTTTCAGCTGAAGCTCTCGGCGTTACTCTTGCGGAAATAGAAGATTGGCAATGTTGCGGAGCAGTATATCCATTAGCTCTTGACGAAATTGCAACAAAATTATCTGCAGTACGTGCTCTTGACAGTGCTAAAAAAGAAGGCAGAGATTTACTTACACTTTGCTCAGCTTGTCATCATGTTATTAAAAGAGTAAACAACGATATGCTTACTAATGATGACATCCGTATGAAGGTTAACAATTATCTCAAGCTCGATACAGATTATGTAGGTGAGACAAATGTTGTTCATTATCTTGAGATGTTAAGAGATGCTGTTGGCTTTGATAAAATCAAGGCTGCAGTTACAAATCCTCTTAAGGGTAGAAAAATTGCGGCATATTATGGTTGCTTATTGTTAAGACCTGCAAAAGTTATGCAATTTGACAACCCGGAGAATCCTACGATTCTTGAGGATTTTATAAAAGCAATCGGGGCAACTCCTGTTATAACAGGATACCGTAATGAGTGTTGCGGTGGCTATGTGACATTAGAGGACAAATCAATTCCTCAAAAACGTGCAAATATGATTGTTGAAGAAGCAATGTCAAAAGGAGCAGATACAATTATCACTGCTTGTCCTTTGTGTTTGTACAACCTGGAAACAAACAGCACAATAGAGAATAAACCTGCGATATGCTACTTTACAGAGTTGCTTGCAGAAGCACTCGGTTTGAAATAAGGAGGGATATTTGTGACGGTAAATGAGAAAGAACTTGCGGAGCGCGTGTTAAGAATCAGTGGCGTTAATACAAAGAAATGTATGAAATGCGGTAAATGCTCCGGTACATGTCCCTCTTATGAAGATATGGAGTACCATCCTCACCAATTCGTTTCTATGGTGGAAAAGGGACAGATAAAGAAATTGATGGATTCAAAATCAATCTGGACTTGTCTTTCATGCTTTGCTTGTATTGAAAGATGTCCCAGAAGTGTTGAACCTGCGAAGCTTATCGAAGCAGTACGTGTTTGCGTTATTAGACAGCAGGGTGAGAACCATCTTAAGGCGAATGCAGTGCCTGAAAAATTGGATGAAAACATTCCTCAGCAGGCAATAGTTAGTGCATTCAGAAAATACAGTAAGTAAACAGATAAAGATTGGAAGTGAATAAATTGCAAAAAATCGGAGTATTTGTTTGTTGGTGCGGCAGTAACATTGCAGGCACCGTAGATGTGGAAAGAGTAGCACAGGCAGTAGCTAATGAACCCGGAGTAGTTATTTCAACAGACTATCAATATATGTGTTCTGAAGCCGGTCAGCTTAAAATCAGACAGGCGATTAAAGAATATGGTCTTACGGGTATTGTTGTATGCTCATGCTCACCTCGTATGCACGAAGCGACTTTCCGTAAGACAGCTCAAGCAGCAGGTCTTAACCCTTATATGGTAGAAATCGCAAATATTCGTGAGCAGTGCTCTTGGATACACAAAGATAAAGATGAGGGTACAGAGAAAGCAATTATTTTGGCGAAGGCTGCTATAGCTAAACTTCACCTTAACACACCTTTGAAAGCCGGTGAGAGTGCGGTAACAAAGAGAGCACTCGTTATCGGTGGAGGTATTGCCGGTATTCAAACTGCCCTTGATATTGCTGATGCAGGATACGAAGTTGATATAGTTGAGAAATCTCCTACTATCGGCGGTAAGATGGCTCAGCTTGATAAAACATTCCCCACACTTGACTGTGCGGCATGTATTTTGACACCTAAGATGGTTGACGCGTCAGCTCATGAGAAAATCAACCTCTTTACATACAGTGAAGTAGAAGGTGTTTCAGGCTTTGTTGGTAACTTCAAAGTAAAAATAAGAAAGAAAGCAAGACATGTTAAGGCTGACCTTTGTACGGGCTGCGGTGTATGTACAGAGAAGTGTCCTTCTAAGAAAGCTCCCAACGAGTTTAACCAAGGGCTTAATAAAAGAGGCGCTATTTATATTCCTTTTGCACAAGCTATACCTAATGTCCCTGTAATTGATACAGAGTATTGTGTAAAGATGAAAACAGGTAAATGCGGTCTTTGTGCAACAGTTTGTCCTTCAAAGGCTATTGACTTTGAGCAACAGGATGAGATTATCGAGAGAGAGTACGGTGCAATCGTAGCAGCTACAGGTTATAAACTCATTAATCTCGATAACTTCGAAGAGTTTGGCTATGCTCAAAATAAAGACGTTATCACATCACTCGAACTTGAGCGTCTTATGAATGCTGCAGGACCTACAAAGGGTACACTTCTTCGTCCTTCAGATAACGAGCATCCGCATGAAATTGTATTTGTACAATGTGTTGGTTCAAGAGATGTTTCAGGCTGCGGTAAGCCATACTGCTCAAAAATCTGCTGTATGTATACTGCAAAACATGCGATGATGATTCGTGATAAATATCCGGATACAAAGGTACACGTATTCTATATAGATGTAAGAACTCCCGGTAAGAACTTTGATGAGTTCTATAGAAGAGCAGTTGAAGAGTATGGTGTTGACTATATTAAGGGTATGGTAGGTAAAGTTGTAGAGAAAGACGGCAAACTTATTGTACAAGGTTCAGACCTTATTGCAAACGAGCAAATTAAGATTGAGGCTGATTTGGTTGTTCTTGCAACTGCAATTGAGCCCGATCCGAGCGTTAAAAATCTCGCAACAATGCTTACAGCAAGTATTGATACAAACAACTTCCTTACAGAAGCTCATGCTAAGCTTCGTCCTGTAGAGAGCCCCACAGCAGGTGTGTTCCTTTCAGGTGTATGCCAAGGACCTAAAGACGTTCCGGAAACAGTTGCGCAAGCAAGTGCTGCAGCAGCAAAAGTTATCGGTTTGCTTGCTAAAGATAAGCTTACATGTAACCCTTGCGTTGCAAACTCAAATGAGCTTCTTTGTAACGGATGTTCACAGTGTGCTAACGTTTGTCCTTATGGAGCAATCGAATACATTAATAAAGAAGTAAATGACCACGGTAAGAGAGAAGTTCGCCGTATTGCTTTGGTTAACGAGGCAGTATGTCAGGGCTGCGGTGCTTGTACGGTAACTTGTCCGTCTGGTGCTATGGATCTTAAGGGCTTTACAACAAGACAAATTATGGCGGAGGTTGACGCAATATGCAAATAAATGAGAACAATAAAGAATTTAAACCGTTGATTGTTGCATTTTGCTGTAACTGGTGCAGCTACGCAGGTGCAGACCTTGCAGGCTCAAGCAGACTTTCTTATCCTGCAAACGTAAAAGTTATTCGCGTACCTTGTTCATGCCGTGTAAATCCTATGTTTATTTTGCGCGCATTCCAAAGAGGTGCTGACGGTGTAATTATCGCCGGTTGTCACCCCGGAGACTGCCACTATACATCAGGTAACTACTTTGCAAGAAGAAGAATGACACTTCTTTTCAGTATGCTTGATTATATGGGAATCGAAAAAGGCAGAACAAGAGTAGAGTGGATTTCCGCAGCTGAGGGTGCTAAATTCTCAGCAACAATGAACGAATTTGTAGAAACTATCCACAATTTGGGACCTAATAAGAAATTGGAGGATTTGAGATGCAAAGAATAAGTGAAGAAATTTTAGCAAAATGCCGTGCTTTGTTAGAAGACGGCACAGCAGACAGAGTTATGGGTTGGGAAAATGGTGAGTTTTATTATGATGTTACTCCCGCTGTTTTCACAAAAGATACTTTGGATAATATGATATATGATGATTTCTGCGCTTCAAATCAAAGTAAGTATTTCATACTTGAGTCCAAAAAAGAAGGTAAAATCATCGCACTTTTAAAGCCTTGTGATACATATAGCTTCAATCAGCTTTTAAAAGAAAACAGAATCAACCGTGAAAACGTGTATGTTTTGGGTATTCCTTGTGACGGTAAAATTGATGTTCAAAAAGCTGCTCAACTTGGTATAAAGGGTATTACAGGTGTTAAATCAGTAGGCGACGAAGTTGTTTTTGAAACAATTTACGGTGAAAAAACTTGTGCAAAAAAAGATGTTCTTTTCGAAAAATGTATGGCTTGTAAAGGCAAGAAACATATGATTTTTGATGCTCTTTCAAATGAAGACAAAGAGCCTGAGACAGCTGTTGCAAATGAAGATTTTGGTAATCGCTTTGCTTACATCGAAAATCTTGAGCATATGACTCCCGATGAGAGATTCGATTTCTGGAGAGGTGAACTTTCAAGATGTATTCGTTGTAATGCCTGCCGTAATGTGTGTCCTGCATGCTCATGTCTTACTTGCGTATTTGATAACCCGAAATCAGGTGTTGACAGTAAAGCAAATACAGATGACTTTGAAGAGAATCTCTTCCACATCATAAGAGCATTCCATGTAGCAGGAAGATGTACAGACTGCGGAGAGTGTACAAGAGTTTGTCCTCAAAACATTCCTCTTCATTTGCTTAACCGTAAGTTTATTAAAGATATTAATGAACTTTATGGCGAGTATCAAGCAGGTGAGGACATAAATTTGGGTATGCCTTTGACATCTTATACAAAACAGGATGTAGAGCCAAGTGTTGTTTATGAGAGAGGCGGTAAGAAATGATGTATAAAATAGCTAAAGACCGTTTACCTGAATTATATGCGGCAGTTGCAGCAATTAAGAACATTTATGTTCCTGTAGAAAGTGCAAATCAATGCCTTTTTGAGCAATGGACACCTACAAGCAACGTAAACATTGATTGCCTTAAAACTGTTAAATCAGCAAAAGAATTGTTTTTCCCACAAAGCGAGAATCTTATTTCGTTTAAAGTTACAGGTAAAAACATAGATATTATTGAAGATCGTGATGCTTCCGAGCCTTTTGTAATTTTTGGTGTAAGAGCTTGTGATGCAAAGAGTTTTGAAGTACTTGATAATGTATTTTTAAGTGAACCCGTAGATACTTTCTACAAGAGCAGAAGAGAAAACGGAGTCATAGTTACAATGGCTTGTAACGAACCCGAGGAAACTTGTTTCTGCGGTGCGTTCGGAATAGATGCCGCTAACCCTCAAGGCGGAGATGTTACTACTTGGTTGGTTGGCGAAGACCTCTATTGGAAAGCAGAAACAGCAAAAGGTGAGGAGCTTACAAAAACACTTGCAACAGTGTTGGAGAGCGCAGAGAGTTCCGACGAGGCAAAAGTAGAGACAGCAAAAGCTGCCATAGCAGAAATTCTTGCTAAATTGCCCCTTAAAGATTTGGATCTTTCATACTTCAGCGGTGAAAATCTCACAACAAAGCTTAATGATGTTTTCTACGCAGAGCAGTGGAAAGAACTTTATAAAGCATGTCTCGGCTGCGGTACTTGTACTTTCGTATGTCCTACTTGTCAATGTTATGATATAAGAGACTTTGACACAGGACATGGAGTAAAGAGATTCCGTTGTTGGGATTCTTGTATGTTCTCGGATTTCACAAAGTGTGCACACGGCAATCCACGTACAAGTCAAATGGAGCGTTTCCGTCAACGCTTTATGCATAAATTGGTTTATTACCCTGCAAATAATGACGGTTTGTATTCATGTGTAGGCTGCGGCAGATGTTTGTCAAAGTGCCCTGTATCATTGAATATTGTAAAAGTAATTAAATCTTTCGGAGGTGAATCGAAATGAATCCCGATGCATTAATACCTCAGCTTGGTATAGTTACTGACATTCGTCAGGATACACCGGATGTTAAAACATTTCGTGTAAACGCTCCGGGT
>JBGVNN010000039.1:0-2015 GCA_045125595.1 Candidatus Egerieisoma sp. | reverse complement strand
TCTCCAAAAATCCGTCAATGGTTTGTGAGTCCACATTTCTTTGCAGAAGGATTCTTCATCAAGCTCCCCGATAAAATCAGATGCGTGTTTTGCCTTTATATCAAGTGCAATTTTTGCAAGATACAAATTTGTTCCTATGCCACACGTTGCTCTGATTCCCACTTTCTCATATATGGTTTGCATTATCTTAATCGCTAATTCCCTTGCTGTCATTTTATAATACACAAGGTATTTTGTAACATCAATAAATGCTTCGTCTATTGAATACACATGTATGTCATCAACAGAAACAAAAGACAAATACACTCCATATATCTCTGCTGAATAATCTATATATTTCTGCATTCTCGGCGGTGCTACAATATGTTTAATATTCGGCGGTATCTCATATATTCTGCAACGGTTTTTCACCCCCAATTTCTTCATTGCAGGACTAACTGCCAAACAAATTGTCCCTTTGCTGCGGTCCGGATCTGCTACAACCAAATTTGTTGTCATAGGATCAAGACCTCTTTCAACACATTCTACAGAGGCATAAAATGATTTTAAATCGATACACAAATATTGACTTTTCATTTTACACCCCTCCGTTTTTATCTTTCAAATCGTTTTTTATCTATCCTTTGAATCAAACTCCCATATCTTTTGAATCCTCTCATTCGTCTGAAATATGCAAGATTCAAAGGTTGTTCAAACTTACACTTTCTACATTTAACCTGAACGTATGATGCCCCATAACCATATGCTTCTTCAAGTTTAAATCCACATATTGGGCATCTTATTGTGCGTTTCGGCAACTTTTCTGCCTCTTGTTTTGATTTTAGTATTTTTTGCAAAACTTCTGCCGATGGATTACCATATTTCCTATCATACACAATAGTATTCACACGCAAATATCTCCCCCTTTTAAGCTATGAATATATTCTTGTAAATCATGTTGCTCAATTAACTGAAAGTTTTTTAATCTTATAAGCAAAGCCGAAAAAGAAACCCCCAGGCAATCAGCGATTTTTCTTAATTTGATTTTATCGTGCGGTGCAATAACAGTCCCACCATATATTTTAATTGCTTTGCCTCTCGAATATTTTTCAACAACTCTTCTTACAATAAATTCCGGCATTAATATCGCCGCCGCAAGTCTATCTGCTTGTAGTTCGTTCATCGAAAACATTTCTGTAAGTGTTTTTGCATCATAAGTATCGTTAGAATTAAATTCTCTACGGAAAGCTGCCGCCTGCATTGGGTTATGCTTTTCTAACAATTTATGCGCTGCTTCGTGAGCAAGTGTAAATCTTCTTTTACCAAATTCGGACTTCAATAGCAAATACTTATCAAGCACTATTGTATCTTTAGAAAAAACCACCGATTTAGGTTTTCCGTTACGAACAATTCTTAACGGTGTTTTTCCGTCTGACAGAAAACCAAGTTTTGAAGTATCCATTTCACAAAAAGACTCATAAACAATAGGAAAACCAAGATACGAACTTATAAAACCCTCAATATCAACAAACAAAGCCTTTTCCTGATTTGTCTTTTCTAAAAAATCCTTTACTAAACCCTCACCGAGTTCATCTAATTCCTTACAAGAAACATAACTTCTCAATTGAAATTTCACCCCCATAAATAATATAATTTTTATTTTAAGCACTACTTGTCGTAGCGAATTCCTTCAATTTCAAAAAACAGCGTCTTTTATAATCTTATGTGCCACACCTTGTACTTCAAGATTTTGCACTTTAATATCCGGGTAATTCTTTTCCTTGTTGGCTGACCTTAATACAGCATATCCTTCTTTTTTGTCGAAGTGCAAGTATTTCAAGTTACATAATCCGTCAGATATAGCAACTATGATATCTCCCTCTTTTGCTGTCTGTTGTCTTTTAACAACTATCCAATCTCCGTCATCTATCCCGGCATCAACCATAGAATCTCCGTTTGCCCTAATCAAGAACATTTCGCCTTTACCGAAAACACTTTCCGGCAAACTTATATACTCAAGAACTCTTTGTTCTTCA
>JBGVNN010000038.1:0-2019 GCA_045125595.1 Candidatus Egerieisoma sp. | reverse complement strand
TCTCCAAAAATCCGTCAATGGTTTGTGAGTCCACATTTCTTTGCAGAAGGATTCTTCATCAAGCTCCCCGATAAAATCAGATGCGTGTTTTGCCTTTATATCAAGTGCAATTTTTGCAAGATACAAATTTGTTCCTATGCCGCAAGTAGCTCTGATTCCCACTTTCTCATATATAGCTTGCATTATCTTAATCGCCATATCCTTTGCTGTCATCTTATAATACGCAAGGTATTTTGTAACATCAATAAATGCTTCGTCTATTGAATACACATGTATGTCATCAACTGAAACAAAAGACAAATACACTCCATATATCTCTGCCGAATAATCTATATATTTCTGCATTCTCGGCGGTGCTACAATATGTTTAATATTCGGTGGTATCTCATATATTCTGCAACGGTTTTTCACCCCCAATTTCTTCATAGCCGGACTAATTGCCAAACAAATTGTCCCTTTACTACGATCCGGATCTGCGACAACAAGATTCGTTGTCATAGGATCAAGTCCCCGTTCAACACACTCAACCGAGGCATAAAATGATTTTAAATCGATACACAAATATTGACTTTTCATTTTACACCTCGCTGTTTTTTATCTTTCGAATCGTTTTTTATCTATCCTTAGGATTGAATTCCCATATCTTCTGAATCCTCTTATTCGTCTGAAATACGCAAGATTCAATGGTTGTTCAAACTTGCACTTTCTGCATTTAACTTGTACATATGATGCTTCATAGCCATATGCTTCTTCAAGCTTAAATCCACATATCGGGCATCTTATTGTGCGTTTTGGCAACTTTTCTGCTTCTTGTTTTGATTTTAGTATTTTTCTCAAAACTTCTATTGACGGATTGCCATATCTTTTATCATACAGAATATCATTCACACACATTCAGCTCCCTCTTTTAAACTATGAATATATTCTTGCAAGCTATGTTGCTCTATTAGTTGAAAGTTTTTTAATCTTATAAGCAACGCCGAAAAAGATACTCCCAAGCAGTCAGCGATTTTTCTTAATTTAATTTTATCGTGAGGTGCAATAACTGTATCTCCATAAATTTTAATTGCTTTGTTTTTCGTATACTTTTCAACTACTCTTTTTACGATAAACTTCGGCATTAAAATCGCTGCCGCAAGTCTATCCGCTTGTACTTCGTTCATCGAAAACATTTCCATAAGTGTTTTTGCATCATAATTTTCATTCGAATCAAACTCCCTACGAAATGCTGCCAGCTGCATTGGATTATGCCTTTCTAACAATTTATGTGCTGCTTCGTGAGCAAGTGTAAATCTTCTTTTGCCAAATTCAGATTTTAACATCAAGTATTTATCAAGCACTATCGTATCTTTAGCAAAAACCACAGGTTTAGGTTTTCCATTACGAACCACCATTAGCGAAGTAACTCCATCTGACAAAAAGCCAAGTTTCGAAGTGTCTTTTTCACAAAAAGTTTCGTACTTTATTGGAAGGCCAAGATATGTAATTATAAAGTTTTCAATGTCAACAAACATTGCATTTTCTTGATTTTGCTGTTTCAAATAATCATCTATCAAACCTTCACCAAGTTCGTCCAATTCCTTACAAGAAACATAACTTCTCAATTGAATTTTCACCTCCAAAAAATATTTAGCATCTTTTTATTTAAGCACTACTTGTCGTAGCGAATTCCTTCAATTTCAAAAAACAGCGTCTTTTATAATCTTATGTGCCACACCTTGTACTTCAAGATTTTGCACTTTAGTATCCGGGTAATTCTTTTCCTTGTTGGCTGACCTTAATACAGCACATCCTTCTTTTTTATCGAAGTGCAAGTATTTCAAATTACATAATCCGTCAGATATAGCAACTATGATATCTCCCTCTTTTGCTGTCTGCTGTCTTTTAACAACTATCCAATCTCCGTCATCTATCCCGGCATCAACCATAGAATCTCCGTTTGCCCTAATCAAGAACATTTCGCCTTTACCGAAAACACTTTCCGGCAAACTTATATACTCAAGAACTCTTTGTTCTTCA
>JBGVNN010000037.1:0-2447 GCA_045125595.1 Candidatus Egerieisoma sp. | reverse complement strand
TCAGACTGTCGAAAAACCGTGTTTCTCAAATCAAGAGAGACACGGTTTTTTAGTATTTTCGTTTGTGAAATTGAAAAATCCGAGAAAATCGAGTAAAAAGTCGGTAGGATTGTCGTTTTTGAACTTCCACATTGCCAACTTTTTCAGATTCATTGCAGTAAATTTAAGCCTAACCCAATTAGAAACTTGGTTTAAGCCTTTGTAGGTGGTGTATCTCATACTGTGCTTTTCTTTTGCATCAGCAAATACGCGTTCAATTGTTTTGCTTCGCATTGAATAAGTATCTTTACCCAACGGCGAATGTCTTATGTCTTCTGCTCGTTCTATGTAATCTTCCCAGATATGTCTGGTTACGACTTTTTGCATAGCTTTGCTTTCAGTGCATTGTGTCCTTAACTGACAATGTTCACAATCTTGTGCACAACTTTTGTATTCTCTGTAGCCCTCTCGGTTTGTTGTAGAATATTTTAAAACTTTATCGTTGGGACAGATGTAACAATCATAGTATTCGTCATAAACATAATCATATTTTTTGAAAAAATTATCTTTTGTTTGTGGTCTTTTGTATGGCATTGATGGTATTCTTCCATCATCAAATATTCTTTTGCATATCCAAGGTGTTTTGTATCCTGCGTCTGCTGTTACTACTTTTATCTGTGGAAATCTTCTTGTTACTCTGTCATATATTTCATCAAAGGAAACGCTATCGTGTATGTTACCGGGTACTACTGCTGTATCAAGGATAAAGTTGTTCTTATCGCATACTGTCTGAGCTTCATAAGCAAAGCACTTTTGGTGTTCGCCCTTATGGAACAAACCACTTTCAGGGTCTGTTGTTGATACAGTCTTTTCTATTGTTTCCTCTTTTTCTTCCTTATCTTTCAACGGCTTTTTACCGTGGTCGTCTCTGTCCTCGTTTATCTCTTTGTGTAATTGTTCCTCGTAGCTCTTTACTGCTGCAGGCACGTGTACCTTCATCTGTTTCTTGCGATTTGCATTCGCTTTTATGTGGGTTGAGTCTATGAATATTACCTCAGGTTTTACATACCCACTATCTATTCCTTCATTTAAAACAAGCGTAAATATTTCTTCAAACATTTCACTGTCAAAACGGTGCAAGAAATTGTAGCTTACTGTTGAGAAATGAGGTATCTTTTCTGTTAATCCATATCCGATAAACCATCTGTATGCTACATTAACCTCTATTTCTGCTACCGTTTGTCTTAATGACCTTATTCCGTATATATGTTGGAGCATTACCATTTTTACAAGCACTACTGGGTCTACACTTGGTCTGCCTATTTTACTGTATTTTCCCTCTACTATCGGGTATATCTTTTTCCAATCTATTGATTTATCTATCTTTCTCAATAAATGAAATTTTGGCACTAAATCATCAAGGCTTACGATTTCTCCATCGTTTCTTGTGTTAAAATTTCTCTTTTCTTCCAACATTTTCATCACCATTTACATTATACCACATATATGACAAAAAGCCCAGCTCTCGCTGGACTTTTTCGACAGTCTGAGGAGCTGACTAAAAAAGTCAGCTCCTGTTGTTTTTAGTTCGACAAATTGGAATCTGTCTATCTTTTTTTGTAAATAACCAACTCCGGATTTTCTCCATTTTCTTCGTAAGTGCAAACAAGTAGAAAATCCATATTAGCAACAATACCGAAACAACGCTCACCACCAAATTCACATTCAAGCTGACTTCCAAGATAGGTAGCGTTATCATCAAGGAATTTTACGGTCTGACCGTTCGGGAGTCGATATTCCAGATTTACAAAACTGCCCGACAACACATTAAGGTTTTTCACCTCAGGCAAGCCCTCAATATGAAGCAAGGTATTAAATTCGTGTATAAGTTGCCTTTTGAATTCTTCAAATTTTTCCTTTCCTCCGAGCGCTCTGTATTTCTCGAAAAAGTCAAAGGTATATTCACCGTCAGCATAGCACCATTTACAGTATTCTTCGTTAAAAGCACCGTCTTTTTCGTGGCTGACATTACTATCATCAATGGGCATACCGCAACACTCACAAACAAGCTGTCTTGGTGAGCCAAGGAGCGTATTGATTGAAACATCAAATAGCTTTGAGAGTAACTTTAACGTTTCGATATTTGGAACGGTTTCTCCTGTCTCCCAGCGAGAAACTGCCTGACGGGTTACAAACACTTTTTCTGCAAGTTCTTCTTGCGACATTCCTTTTTTAGTTCTTAATTCAAGAATAATATCTTTAGATTCCATATTGTTATCACCTCAGTGTTATTTTATCACTGAATGTTTAATTGAACAAGCAACTATCAGTTGCTTGTCAGTTCATCAAATTGGAATTTATTTATCTTCTTTATCTTTTTTGTCTTTATCTTTATTTAGCCAAACTGTACCCAAACATAAAAAAGTCGAACCCAAGCATAGGTACAATGCACCCATTCCAGTATCATT
>JBGVNN010000036.1:0-3916 GCA_045125595.1 Candidatus Egerieisoma sp. | reverse complement strand
TAAACGGAAAGGGAGGTGATTTGTATGAGTGACTATGAAATATTTGCAATTTTACTTAGAGTAATTGAGCTTGTTTTAATAGCTAATTTATATAAAAGCACAAAAAAATAACCGCCCCACGCTCCATTGGGCAGTTATTTTAACTAAAAACATTGGAGCGTAACCGTCTATCGGTTTGCTCTTTATAATATTATATTACATCACATATTATATGTTGTCAAATTTTTGATGCAGATTTAAATTATCTTACCGTCTTTTAATCTTATAACTCTATCACCGTATTTAGCGGCATCTTCTGAATGTGTTACTTGCAATATTGTGATGTTTTCTTCTTTATTTATTGTTTTAAATAAGTTCATAACATCTTCGCCTGACTTGCTGTCTAAATTTCCGATAGGTTCATCTGCCAATATCAAACTCGGACTTAAAATAATAGCTCTGGCAATAGACACCCTTTGCTGCTGACCGCCTGATAATTGATTAGGGAGGGCATGGCGTTTATCTTCTAAACCGACTGTTTTTAGAATTTTATCTAATCTATCTTTGTAATCCTTTTCCTTTTTACCATCCATGACTACGGGGAGCATAATGTTTTCTTCAACAGTTAAGTTTTGCACCAAATTATAAAATTGAAAAACAAAACCAATTTCTTTTCTCCTGATTTTTGAAATTTCTTGCTCTTTTAAGTTGTTTATGTTCTTATCGTTTATAAAAACCTCTCCGGAACTCGGCTTGTCTAAGGCACCTATTAAATACAACAATGTAGACTTACCGCTGCCGGAAGCACCCATAAGTGAAACAAATTCGCCCTTTTCAATTTCAAAAGACACATTGTCCAATACTTTATTACAATTATCTTTTTCTCCAAAAACCTTACTTAATTCGGAAACTCGCACAATACTCAAAATATTTTTCTCCTATTCATATTTTATTTCATTTACTACGTTCATTTTATTTATTCTTCTTATAGGTATTATCAGTGTTAATAATAAAGTGATAAAAACAATTGATACGAAGATCAAAGAAGTTTGCCAACTGAAAATGATATCAACATACAATGACAAACCTTGCATAAAGGATTCTATCATTCCGACAGTTATAAAGCCCACACATATAGCTAATATACATGAAATCGAATTTGATAACATAGTCTCAGCAAATAACATGTTTTTTATTTGTCGTTTGCTCATGCAAGTAGAGTTTAATACGGCAAGCTCCTTTCGTCTTTGCATAAAGCCAATTATTTGATTGTTTAAAATGCCGATAAATGAAAGTATAACCGCTAAACCTATTATTACATAGAATAAACTCATAACAGAAGCAATTTGATTTTCTTGCTCTGTCACATATTCTTCAACAGTCTGTATTTTTACTCCAAGTTCTTTTATAGTATCTTTAATTTCTGGCATTAATTTTTCTAAATCAGCACCGTCTTTGGCGTCAATAAGAACTTGATAGGGGACAGTAGTTATGTTGTCCAAAAAGTTTTGAAGATTCATCAAGATGACATTTCGTGAAGTAGTGAAATATGCACTGTTTATAAAACCTACTACTTTAAATTCTAGCTCTTTGTTTGAGGTTTCAAATTTAATTTTCAAAACGTCGCTTATTTTTATGTTATTCTTTTCAGCATACTTTTCGTCTATTAAAACCTCATTGTATTCTAAGTCTTCTATTTTATAATCAAATTCTTTGATGTATTTACTTGATTTAGCTTGACCTAATATTGTAGGATTTACATCAAATTTCAGCCCACCGTTATAAGTTGTATTATCGAAAAAACAATACATATAATCTACATTTTCGACATTCTGAAGTTGCTTTATCGGTTCATATTCTTCATTTGGTTTAGTCACATATTGAATAACAATATCATGGTCAGCGACAGTATATTTAAACGAACTGAATAACTCTGTAAAAGAATTTGAAACTGTCAGAATTGCAAGAATTAATGAAACTGAAACAACGATTAACCTTGATGAAGATATTATCATTTTATTATATCCGATATTTTTACTTGCAATTATTCCCGTTGCCCAGCCTAACTTTTTAGAGATGCTTGCCAAAAGTTTTGACATTAATCTCATTACAAAAGGAACTATATTCGCAACACCGACTATCAATAAAACTATCGAAATAATTGTTAATGCCAATATCATTTTAAAGTTCAGGTAATTTACAAGCAAAGCGATGACAATTAAAACAAAGCCTACAATAGTCTTTGTTTTTTTTAAGTTGTATCTTGTACTTTGCACATCAAAAATAATGACTTTTATGTTTTTCTTATTAGCTTTGCGTATTTCTTTTATTGAAATCAAAACTTCCAACAGTACAGCAAACGCTACACCTATGGCTACCGGAATAAAGCTCATTTGAGCTGTTTCGTCAGAAAGTTCTGTACCTCGTACAACAATGAACAAGCTTGCCGCTGTATCATTAATCAGATATCCTAAAATTGCACCGATGATACCACCTATTAAACCATATACAGCATTTTCCAATATCAATATGCAGTTCATCTTGTTCTTTGTGGCACCGATGCTTCTGAAAGTACCTATTACAGGCATTCTTTCGGCGATAATAATTTTATTTAATGAGCTTATTACAAAGAAAATCATTATGGTTGCCAATGCAAATATTAATATCATTATGTATGTTACAAAAGATAATGATTCTTTAATAGCTTCTGCATCAATTAATTCTTCTGCAATAAATTTCTCGTTGTTATCTTTTATAGATTTTGTAAATTCTTTGATTTCTTCGTCATTTACTATATCTAAATAAAAAGCGTCATATTTTCCCGGTTCGGAAGTTGTCATTTCGGTTACGGTTTCTGAATTTGCGATAAAAATAGGGTAGTCGGCGTCTAATGCAGTTAAACCTATCTCGCTAACGATTTTCGTAACTACCAATTCATACTGTTTATCTTTCAATGTTACAGTGAGTTTATCACCGGTTTTATATGAATAATCATCAGCTTGCTGTTTGCTGATTATAACTTCGTTTTTTTCTAAATTCGGAACATCGCCGCCGAGCAACCGCATTTTTTTCGCATCTTCCACATTGATACCATATATTTGAAGTTGACTGTCTTGTGTATAAACTTCAGCTGCGGATAAACCGACATAATCAAACTCAATTTGCGGTAGTTTCACGTCATTAAGTGAAAATGCTTCTTCTGATTTTACAGCTACGTCAGAAGCACCGTAAACTAATCTTAAAGTTTCTTGTGTCTTTAAAGTAATTTCGTCAGGCAGGGTTAGATTAAGTACTAACACCGCTGTTGCAATAATTAAAGACAGAATAATCAATAAACTTCTGCCTTTTTTTTCGCAAATATTTCTAAAAATATGTTTTAAAATAATTTTCATTTAATGAACCTTCTTATAATTTTTTAAGCAAGTTTAAAACAACAGACGCATTCGAGTGTTGTTTCTTTAAGTGGGGAAATTGTGGTTACTAATTCTCCGTTATAAGAAACAGGGAAGTTGAAATTGATTGCCTTAACATAGTGTCCGTCTTTTTGACGTTCACGGTAGATTTCAATGCTCTCAATGAATGATTGCATGAATGTCTTTTTCTCCATGTCCGTCATCTTATCGTATAGTTTATCAAACATCAACAGGAATTGATAGATAGAATCCTGTGTCAGTTTCTGTTGTTCTACATTCTGGATTCTGGTTTGTGTCTCTCGGATGAGTCCCTCAACTCTGGTCATCTCATCGAATGTATCGTTGAGACGGCGAGTGATACTCTCACTCATCTTGTCAAAGTTCGGAGCATCAAAATCCAGATTGTCCTGTTGCTGTTCCAGATGTCTTTGTCTGCTATAGAGTTGCCTCAACTGCTTTTGCAGGTTGGCAAGTCTCTCTGTCAGTTCGGAGACATCTATTTCTTTATTTATGAGACCTTTTAC
>JBGVNN010000035.1:0-7180 GCA_045125595.1 Candidatus Egerieisoma sp. | reverse complement strand
TTTTTCGGATGGAATGCCGGTGGCTTGCAGTTTTTGTACCCAAAACCGCCTGTTTTTCGTACGGAACGCCGGTGGCTTGCAGTTTTCATACCCAAAACCGCCTGTTTTTCGTACGGAACGCCGGTGGCTTGCAGTTTTTGTACCCAAAACCGCCTGTTTTTCGGACGGAACGCCGGTGGCTTGCAGTTTTCATACCAAAAAAACGGTTGCTTGGTTTTACCCTAGCAACCGTTTCTTTTTTATTAAGATACCTTACCGTACATGTTATTCGGTGTGTTAACATACGAAACACGAAGCTCTGCATGAAGCTCTGTTTGTTCTGTT
Source organism: Candidatus Egerieisoma sp. (assembly GCA_045125595.1). Taxonomy (GTDB): domain Bacteria; phylum Bacillota; class Clostridia; order UBA1212; family UBA1255; genus Egerieisoma. The sequence continues at coordinate 6,856 of JBGVNN010000035.1, read as the reverse complement.
ATCGGCACACCTCCATCAAAGTAAACTTTTTGTCCTTCGAAAGAACCTGCTTTACACCAGGCACCAACACCCGCCGAACCGGTCGTTGTACTCATCACCAATAAATATTCCCCATCCGGCAAAGCCTCTTCAAACTTTAAAGTAAGAAGCTCATTATCAAAATAATTTTCAAAAGTCTTTGTTTGTATCGCCCCGCCTGTCACAGTCCCTTCATACGAACCCATCCACGCATACAACGCAAAAGTCAATGTGCCATTATTATCGCTGTACGAAGGACAACACACAGAAACCTCCGTAAAAGCAGTTGTCGGGAAAAACTGTATTGCCATATCTTCAAAAATCTGAAAATGCGTAGGCGCACCATTTAAATCGCAAATCATAACTTGCTCCTTCGGGGGCTCCTCACTCGCAATTCCCCCCGCATAAGTAAGCTGTCCCGGCGTCACAGTAGGCTTCGGCGCAGGCTTCTGCGTAGGCGCAAGTGTAGGCGCTGCAGTAGGTGCTAAGGTCGCTTCAATTGTAGCAGTTGGCTCATTCAAGAAAGTGGCCGTCGGCGCTGCACTTTTCTGCGCTTCGTTATCATCAGTTTTTGCACAAGCTGCAAAAACAAAAATACACAAGCAACATATTGAAATTAATAAAAATTTGAAACTTTTTCTCACAAATCCACGTCTCCAATCTTTGATTTTGTACGAACATTTTATAATATTTCAAATATTCTTGTCAACCCTTATCAATTACTATACAGACACTTCCAACGGCAAACACAGACGAATAAAGTCAAATAAAGACGAACGATTTTTCTTGCTTTGCACCTGCTATTTGATTAAAATATGACACATGGGCAGACCATAGCCCTATCTTGTCAACATTTTTACTTCATCAAGACAGTGTCAAATTATAAGAATTGCGAATTGTATAAAGAACTGTAAAAACCACCTGCTTTTATAAGCTCATCATGATTTCCTTGCTCAATTACCATACCATCTTTAACAACCAATATAGTGTCAGCATTTTGTATCGTAGACAAACGGTGAGCAATTATAAAACAAGTCCTGTTTTTCATAAGCTCAGACATAGCATCTTGAATTTGAATTTCCGTACGAGAATCGACATTAGAAGTAGCCTCGTCAAGAATAAGCAAAGGCGCATCAGACAAGAAAGCGCGTGCAATAGTGATAAGTTGCTTTTGACCTTTTGAAATATTCACGCCATCGTCAGACAAAACAGTATCATAACCGTCAGGCAAGCTCTCAATATAAGAGCTGATTTTCGCCGCCCGAGCAGCCGCATAAACTTCCTCGGGCGCGGCATCTTCTTTACCATATATGATATTTTCGTAGATGGTGCCATAGAAAAGCCACGTATCTTGCAAAACCATCGTGTACGCCTTGCGCAAGTCATCGCGCTTTATCTTAAGCGCAGGTATACCATCCATGCGGATTTCTCCTTTTTGCGGATCATAGAAACGCATAAGCAAGTTGATAACCGTAGTTTTTCCCGCACCTGTCGGGCCGACTATTGCTATTGTCTGTCCCTTGCATGCGTTGATTGAAACATCTTTGAGAATGATTTTATCCTCAGTGTAGCCAAAAGTTATATTGTCAAACTCCACATTTCCGTGTACATCTTTGTATGCAGCAGCGTCAAGAGCATCTTTCGGTTCAGGCTCCTCATCGAGTATGCGAAAAACTCTTTCGGCAGCCGAAAATGCAGATTGGAACTCATGCAATATATTAGAAAACTCATTAATCGGGCCGGCAAATTTCCGTGAATACTGTACAAATTGAGCAACACCGCCCAAAGTCATAAAGAAAAGAGAACCCTCTAAAAATGTGCCGTTGTTGGAATACATATAAAGTATACCGCCGAAAATCGCCACAAATGTGATAGATATATTATTAATAAAGTTAATCGTTGGGAAAAGCATCGCCGCATGATACTCTGCCTTGTAGAAGGCATCCATAGCTTCATCGTTGTGCTTATTAAAACGAGAAGAAATTACATCTTCTCTGCCGTATGCGGAAATACTTCGCGAGCCGGTCAGCATTTCCTCGGCGTAGCCATTAAGTTCACCGTATTTACGTGAGCGAGCACTGAAAAGCGGGCGCACTTTTTTTGAGCGATACCGTGTAAAAATAATTGAAACAGGCACTGTTACTGCAAAAATCAAAATCATGGGTTTTGATATTTGCCACATGAAAATCAACGAGCCGACTACCGAATATATACTAGCCATTACTTGTATCAAATCGTGTGAAAGCGTAGCGTTAATAACGTCTATATCGTACGAAATATGGCTTATAATGTCGCCTGTCGCATGAGTATCAAAATAGCCGACAGGCAAAGTATTAAGCTTTTCAAAAACTTGTTTTCGCATTTTATAAATAATCTTTTGGCTCAATTTTATCATTATCACCGCAAGCACGTATGAGAGCACCGCTGATATTATGTAACACACAAGCATGTATGCAACATTTTCCCATACTCCACGGAAATTTACTCCCGTTTCATGTCCTATTGCGTCTATAGCGTCGCCTGAATATTTCGGTCCCAAAAGAGCAAGCTGGTTTGACAAAAGTGTAAAAATCACGGCTACAATAAGAAGCGGCCATTGCTCCAAAACATATTTACTGAGTCTTATAAAAATACCTTTGTTGTCTTTAGTTTTAGGTTTTTGTTGTGATTTATCAGTCAACGAAAGCACCTCCCATCTGAGAGTCGCTTATTTCTTTATACTCGGGGCAATTTTCAAGAAGTTCTTCATGAGTTCCCCTGCCTATTATCTTGCCGTCGTCAATTACTAAAATAAGGTCGCAGTTTTTAACAGAGCTTACCCTTTGTGCCACCGTAACTACAGTAGAGCGGGGCATTTCCGTATACAAAGTAGTGCGCAAATTTAAGTCTGTCTTGTAATCGAGCGCAGAAGAAGAATCGTCGAGAATTAAAATTTCCGGATTGCCGGCGATTGCTCTTGATATAAGTACACGTTGGCGCTGACCGCCGGACAGATTTGTGCCGCCCGTCGATATTTCGTGCTTGTATCCATCAATAAATGCAGAAATAAAATCATGCGCCTGCGCTATTTTAGCCGCGCGCTCAACATTTTCGCGCGATATATCTCTGCCGAAGCAGATGTTTTCTTCTATTGTATCGGCATATAAAAAGTCGTTTTGCAATACTACACCAAACATTTCCGCAAGCTCGTGCGGCTCATACGAGCGCACGTCTTTGCCGTTTATTCTTATTTCGCCGCTGTTTACATCATAAAAGCGCATAAGCAATCGTATAATTGTCGATTTACCGCTGCCCGTTGCCCCTATTATGCCGAGTCTTTGGCCTTTTTTAAGTTTAAAGGATATGTTTTCGGCGTTATTTTTTTTGCCGAGATATGAAAATGTTACACCATTAAATTCTATATGATATTCGTCGCTTCCTTTGCCGTCGTCCGGTTGCACTTCGAGTTCGCTCTTGCTGTTTAATACTTCGGAAATTCTATTGGCTGATGCCGCGCATTTTGTGTACATTACGAACATTCTTGACAGTGACATCATTGCCATAGAAATTAATGTAAAGTATTGCATAAAGGCAATAACTGTTGCGGGAGAGGATTTTTGCTGTGATACTAAGTATGCACTTACTGCAACTACGGCTACAATACCGAGATTCATAAGCATCGTCATAATTGGGTTGACAACACCCATTATTGTGCCTGCTTTTGTTTCTTCTTTGCACAAATCTTTATTTACTTTGTCATATCTGCGATTTTCATAGTCGTTTTTAGAGAGTGCTTTGATGACTCTGATACCTTGTGCATCTTCGCGAACGACGCGCACCATGCCGTCAACCGAGCGTTGCACCTTTTCGTAGAGTGGTACGCCTTTGCGGGAAATGCTGTAGACTACAACGAATATAATAGGAAGAGTGGCAATCATAACGAGTGCCAAAATCTTATCCATCACAAGCGTAATGCCGATACCGCCGATTAACAAAAACGGCGCTCTGACACCCATTCTTTGCATCATACCGACAAAGTTTTGCACATTATATGTATCTGTTGTAATTCTTGCTTCTAAAGAGGGAATCGTAAACTTATCTGTTGCGCGTGTTGAAAGGTACAATGTTTTTGAAAACAAATCTCGTCTCATTTGTGATGCGAAAATCATAGTAACTTTAGCGGCCATTCTGTTTGCGATTATATTTCCGAGGCCTGCTATAAGTGCGCACAGCGCCATAAGCGCTCCATAAAGTACGATTATTTTTATGTTTTCTTTGATTATTACATTTTCGAGTATGTGTGTTAGCAAAAAGGGTATAAAAAGCTCTGCGACAGTGCCTGTTACTTTTATAATAAAGCCTATCGCCATGCGTATTCTTAATGGTTTAAGATATGAAATAACCCACTTCATGATTTCGTCTCTTTCTTTTCTCCCTGAACTTGATAATTCTGTCACAAAGCGGGCTTGTTGTCAATAATGTCGTCCATGATAGTCTATGGTCGAGGGTTTTCAGCTGTTTTTTCAATTTTTCACTGAAAATTTACCTTTAAAGATAATTTTTATGGTTTGAGTCCTCATGTTCGTGACTAATTTTCAGTGTTTTTTTCACATTTCTACTGAAAATGTCGCCTCCAAATGTGATTTTTGCGGTTTGAACCTCATAATCGCGACCAAATTTCAGTGATTTTTTCAGATTTTCACAGAATTTTTTGCCTTCAAAGATATTTAGTGGGTTGAGCCTCCCAATGAACAGTAAACACTAAAGCATCAAAAGAATCCTTATTGGGAGATTTACAATAATATTCAACTGTGTTTTTATCGAGTTTTTGCCTCCTCATAGCCAAATAAGAATTTCCGGTACCGGAAGCTTCCCTTTTATTAATTTTTTGTTTTAAATCAAAGTAGTCACATTCATATTGAACAGAAAAAAGACCTAAATCAGAAAAAATCTCAACTTCATATTCACAAATATCTTCTTTTATTTCAAATCCAATAGCTTTAATTTTTTTATTTACTACAAGATCACCATCATAATTTCGCACCTCAAAACCAGCAACAATTTGTCCTCTCTTTGCCGGAATAGTAGATAAAATAGGTATAATTCTGTTATCATACGACAAAGATTCTACTCGCACTTTAACCAAAAACCATTTATTCGGTTCAATGTGCTCAACTGATATATTGAACGCATCAACACCCCATTTTTGATTGTATACCGAGTGTGTCAAAAGCCACATTCGTTCATCAGGCGATATTTTAATGTTATTACGAACCTTGTTTAAAATAAGATCTCTTTGTTCAATTTCTTTTTGATAATCATTATCAGTCATTTTTCATGATTCCTAACTCTTCAATGATACATTTTATTTTTTTCTATTTGTTTTCTCGTGCTTTTTCATTTCCTTAATACATTACATCGTCTCACGAATGTTACGCAAGCTCTTTTATCCCTACTTCACAATCACTCTCATAGAATATCGCTGACTCTGTGATTGCAAGAATTTTAGGTCGGTTTTTGAATTCTGCCACCAAAACGCTTTCGTCGGCACCAATATATTTATATATTTTAATGCCATCACCTTCTGAGATTCTATAATACAAATCATCTGTTTGGCATGAATATATAAAATCAAGTAAGTCAGCATCATTACCGGAAAGAACGTCCATATTAATGGCTACAGAATCGTTTCCGTCTATGAGGTTGAGTTTATAAATTTTACCAGTAAATCTGACCGAATAGAATATATCGTCTCCGACTTTAAGGAGCTCGTCAATCATTTCTTCATCACGATTGCCTCGCAAGTATGTTTTTTCTTTTGTTTCACAATTCATAGAAAATATCGAAAACGTTTTAGACGCGTGCTCAGTAAACAGACAGTTTTCGCCATCAAAAACTCGATGTGAAACATCATTCAAGAAAACCTCAGATTGGTTGTTTTCAAGACTCACTCTGAATTCATAATTTGCCAAAGACCTTATGTACAAATAACCGTCATGTATTTCAAAGTCATGTATACGGAAATATTCATCTGCACCTTCAAGCATAGATTTTTCCCACACAAGTTTCACCTCGCGTGTGTCCAAATCAAACATTTTGATTTTATCATTCAGATTAATATATAAATCATTCTTATACAAAAGCAATCCGTCTGCTCCGTCGGAAATAATTTGTCGCCTCTCCTTGCTGTCTTTGTCATACTCATAAACACCATCTGTTGCACAATAAAAATAACTGCCTCCAGTCTCAACAACAGCCAACGGCCCATACACATTTGTTTTTATCTTTTTATACCATGCGGAAATCTCACCGCTGCCGGGTGTTAGTGTAGGCATTGTTGTTGTCACGCTATTTGGCTTGCAAGCAAATAAAGTCACACCAAGAACAACACCTAGTAAAACAGTAATCAATTTTTTCATCTTTCTGTTCCCACTCGACGTATAATTTCGTATAAATAAAACTATTCCTCAATTTATTAAAATTATATATCAAATTCTACGTCAATTCAATAATAAATTGATCATATATGGTATCAATTCTTGGGATTCTGAAGTTTTTCACAAACCCTTGCTTTTAGCATGTCACCTCATTGCATAATTTTCTTTGTAAAATCCAATGTTTTGTGGGGAAAAGAAAAAATTTTTCCCCCACAAAATGCGCAATTTTTTCAAGAAAAACCCTCATAATACTCTTTTAAGACCTTTCTGCGACCTACTTTTGCAGTGATATACTAAAAGTAGACACCCACTAAAAATTCTATGGACAACATTTTTAATAAAGGTTACACTTGAGTTAAAAATGGAAAATGCTTTTTTATATAAAAGACAGGAGGATTAAAATGGCATACAAAAAGCACGAA
>JBGVNN010000034.1:0-2359 GCA_045125595.1 Candidatus Egerieisoma sp. | reverse complement strand
AAAACAATATCGTGTTGTTGATTAATATTTTTATATTCTTTGTTAATAATTTATTCTTTTATATTTTATTTTTCTAATAAAATATAACTATTAGTCAATTACACAACCAACATCACTCTTTTCTTATTAATTATTGTCATTATAACACATAAATAACAACCTTTTTCACAGACTTGCTGTCTTTAATAAAATTTTTGTTAAAAATCTAATAGTATTTTTTGTTCTATATAAAAGTGCTATAATGTTATACAATATAAAACAAGTCTAATTTTAACGGGGGTGCTTCTAATGGCAAAAGAAAAAATCAAATTAAGGGATGTATTAAATTCCTACAAGTTTGCATATGATGTGATGCAAAAGATACCATGTTCTAAAGCAGAAAACAAACAATACCAACAAATCTTAAAAGATAGCGGTATTCTTCCCAACGGTGTTTATGCCTACGTCGATGAATTTGGTATGGCTTCAACTACAGAATTTTATACAGTATACGAAACAGATTTGTCTCAACAGGAGATTCTTGAATATCTTACATACAAAAAATTAGATTTTATTAGGACAATAAAAAACTGTATTGTATTTTTCACTGTTTTAACTGTAATTAGTCTTATACTTTCCTTTTTTATTGCGATAGCATCTTAAAGAAACGACTAAATAATGCTGACATATATTATTGCTAAATTTAAAATGTATTTTAAAACATATTTCAAAACAAAAACCAACAAGCCACTTACTAAAAATGTTATTAGCGGTGGCTTGTTGGTTAATAAAATTATTTAATATGTTGCTTTTCTCTCCGTTATCACATAATCATACCCAAATCTATTACATTTATCACACTTGTCCTTTTCTTTTCCCAACGGATCAAGCCTGTGAATTATCGAATTCGTCGAGTGCATCAGGTCTGACAAACAATTTGAACACAAACATCGGACATCTGCTTTTCGTTTTGTATTATAAACCCATAACCCGAACGCTTTTTTCAAACCTTTTGTTATTTGATTCATCGTCTTCTCATCTTTAATAACACTTATGTATTCTTGCAAATCATTTTGATTGATTGTTGCGGTCTGTTCCAGCATTACCATTGACGCTTCTGGAAGACCGTACTCTTCTCCAAGATAAATGTGCGATGGCAAGTACCTTTTTTTCGTTGCACTTGTTAATACAGCAACAACGGCAGTTGCAACACGGTCATTGAATGCATTTGATTGCAATATAAGAACCAATCTTCTGCCACTTTGAACTGTACCGTCTCTTTTTCCAAAATCATAATAATAAATTTCGCCTTTTTTTACTTTTTTATTTAACATAATATTACCTCTCATTCATTAATTATTTGCCATACCACAAACGCTTATGGACTTTTTATTTTTCTCTATTAACTTTTTAATTTTGTTTAATGCTGTGTTGACAGAAAGGTCAATCGCTTGGGAGCTGACTCTTTCCTCTCTTGCTATTTCAGTGTTATTCATTTGATAGTAAAACTTTTTCACAATTCTGCGTTTTTGCGTAAGCGAGAGCTTGTCGATGATGTTATACAACCAAGACCAATCAATATTTTCCGAATCGCACGCCGCTATTTCAGCATGAAAAACGAAGAACAGTTCCTCGTCTACGGAATACCGGTCGCCGTAACAAAGCATTCTCATATAATGTTTGTGTTCGTTGCTATAAAATGTTCTGAATGCTTGATACTGCTCAATCGTCAGACGCAAATATGGTGAATAAATCAAAATTATGCTTTTATACTCTCTTTCCAAATCTTCGTCGGAAAGTTCGGAAACTATTGCCCACATTACGTCTCCGTCATATCCGGCATATTCGTTTTTCAAATTTATTACTTTGCAATCATTCTTGAATGCCTCAATTAGCGCCTTGTTATCTATTTCTTTATTTATGTTCATTTTTGTAATCTCCTTTGTTAATTTTTCGTTTTGATGAATTTGAAAAATTTGGAGATCACGGATATTTAGCTATGTTGCAGTTCCACTTAAGGTACATAAAAAGTCCTTTCCCAAGCGGAAATCTCACTTAAGAAAGGACTTCAAACTCCGTACAAAGCTTTATCGTGCATAAAAAAACGCCGTCGAATCAAGATGTACATATGAATACAGTTATACTGTAAACACATATATACATCTCGACTTCGTACGGCGCTTGGAAGCTCATTACTAATGACTCCGCTTACACGATTTAAAGTCTAATTATTTTGTTTTATTCAATGATGTCACTAATGTCATCAATTGGTATTATTATTTCTGCCATTTGCAGATATCTTTTGTTCTTTTCAATTTTTATTATTGTTCCTGTCAACTGGATATATTCTCCATCATTGTAATACACCACAGTTATTAAT
>JBGVNN010000033.1:0-18482 GCA_045125595.1 Candidatus Egerieisoma sp. | reverse complement strand
TTTCTCCACGCCGCGTCTCTCTCCGTATCTTCTTCCTTCATCAGGCGGAACTTGGCGATCTCGATGTACCAGTCGCAGAATTCATCCCACAGGAAATCGTAGATCTTGGAGACCGCGATGCCCAGCTCGTATTTTTCCATGTTCTCAGTCACATCTTTTGCCAGGGTATTTACCTTGGAAAGGATCCACTTGTCTGCGCTTGTGAGCGTGCTCAGATCGATTTCTGCCGGAACTTCTGCCTTTTCCAGGTTCATCATGATAAATCTGGATGCGTTCCATACCTTGTTTGCAAAGTTTCTGGATGCCTCTACACGCTCCATGTAGAAACGCATGTCGTTACCCGGTGCATTACCGGTAATCAATGTAAGACGAAGTGCGTCTGCGCCGTATTTATCAATTACTTCCAGAGGATCAATACCGTTACCTAAAGACTTTGACATTTTGCGTCCTTGAGAGTCACGTACAAGACCGTGAATAAGCACATGCTTAAACGGAACTTCTCCCATTTGCTCACATGCAGAGAATATCATTCTTGCTACCCAGAAGAAAATAATATCATAACCTGTTACAAGTACATCTGTCGGATAGAAATATTGTAAATCCTCTGTCTTATCCGGCCAGCCTAATGTTGAGAATGGCCACAAAGCTGAGCTGAACCATGTATCCAAAGTATCTGAATCTTGTGTAAAGCTCTTTGCTCCGCATTTAGGACATACGTCGGGCTGTGTTTTTGATACTACAGTCTCACCGCACTTATCACAATAATAAGCAGGTATTCTGTGTCCCCACCAAAGCTGTCTTGATATACACCAATCCTGAATGTTCTCCATCCAGTTATAGTAAATCTTCGAGAATCTGTCAGGTACAAATTTAACATCGCCTTTTCTTACTGCTTCAATAGCAGGCTCTGCCAAAGGTTTCATTTTTACATACCATTGTTTGGAAACCATGGGCTCTACTACTGTGCCGCAACGCTGACATGTACCTACATTATGCTTATGAGGCTCTATTTTTACAAGCAAGCCGAGATCTTCTAAGTCTTTTATAATCTGTTTTCTTGCTTCATAGCGATCCATACCTTTGTATTTACCGCCATTTTCGTTAATGAAACCTCTGTCATCGAGAACTTTGATAACCTCTAAGTTATGACGTTTACCAACTTCAAAGTCGTTAGGGTCATGTGCAGGTGTGATTTTAACAGCACCTGTACCGAATCCAAGCTCTACATAATCGTCTGCTATAATCGGTATCTCTTTATTTACAAGAGGCAAAATAAGTGTCTTGCCTATCAAGTGTTTATAATTTTCGTCCTCGGGATTTACTGCTACTGCTGTATCTCCGAGCATTGTTTCCGGACGTGTTGTTGCTATCATTAAGCTGCCGCTGCCGTCTGCAAGAGGATAGTTAATATACCAGAAACTTCCCTCCATCTCTTTGTATTCAACCTCGATATCCGAAATTGATGTATTACAATGGGGGCACCAGTTTGTTATTCTCTCGCCTCTGTAAATGAGTCCTTTGTTATAAAGACGTTCGAAAACTTCTAAAACTGCTCTTGAAAGTCCTTCATCCATCGTGAATCTGAGTCTTGACCAGTCACATGAACTTCCTAAACATTTGAGCTGATTGATAATTCTGTTGCCGTATAATTCTTTCCAATCCCATGCTCTTTTGAGGAATTCTTCTCTGCCTATATCGTCTTTGGTAAGACCTTCTTTTGCCATAGCATCAACAATCTTAGCTTCTGTTGCAATACTTGCATGGTCTGTACCGGGTACCCACAATGCTGCAAAGCCTTGCATTCTCTTAAATCTTATCAAGATGTCTTGAAGAGTATTATCGAGTGCATGTCCCATGTGGAGCTGACCTGTAATATTCGGCGGCGGAATTACTATAGTAAAAGGCTTCTTATCAGGATCTGCATGTCCCTTAAAATAACCTTGTTCTTCCCAATTTTGATATATTCTTTTTTCTACTCCGGCAGGATCATAAACCTTAGCCATAGTATCTGCTTTTTTCATATCTGACTTATCCTCACTTAATATTTTTTATCGTCTCATAATACATCTTTATGACGTGTTTTGTCAATTTCAATTTAACTGAAATCAGTAAACGGTGCGTCTATTTGATATCCCATCACTTCGGCTACCGCATAGAGTGCATTGATTGAGCGCGGCGCACGTATATCTAATATTGCTTCGTCTATAAAATACACTCTGCCCATTTTTACCGCAGGATTATCTTTGAATGCTTTACTTTTTGTTATTTGTGTTTTTATCGCTTCTCCTACACATATAATAAAATATGGGTTTTCGTCAATATCTACGCTTTGTGTTCTGAGTGTTTCGACAAGGTTTTCGCAATAAGCATATTTAACACTATCGTCTTTAGATGTGGTTACCGTGTCAGTTTCCTCAAAATACTCTGTTACAATACATACATCGTATTTTTCAACACCACCATTGTATATTAAGAGTTGTGATACTCTGCCTTGCAAATCTATTGCATAACTGTATGCTGCAGTTTCTGCATTAAGAACTCTTCCTATGTATCTTATGGTGTCATATATTTCTTGAAAAGATTGTGCTGTTTTAACAACAACAGTCGGTATCTGTTTATTTCTTATTTCCGCTATTTTATCCGCAGGAACTTTATCTGATGCAATTACTACATCGGGGTTGATTTCTGCAATTTTAGCAACATCGGGATTTTGTACGCTGCCAATTGATTGTATATCCTGAACATCATACGGATAATTATCCTCCTCTGATCTGCCTTCGATTTGTATACCTCTGCCGATAGAGAACATGATTTCCGTAATATCCGGACCAATAGTAACAACCGAAAGCGGTTCTTGTTCTAAAGTCACGCTGTGCCCGGTATTATCTTCAAAAGTAAATGGATATACAATCGGAGGTGAAGTGACTTGAGGTACATATTCACCTTCCCCTTCAAGCTCTTCGAGCGGAGGTGTAATATTAGTTGCATTGTCTTCATTATTTGAATTTGAACAACCTGCACCGCATGCAAATAGCATAACGACTACCATAATTAAAGATAATATTTTCCTGAAATTAGTCACTGTTATCGTGCCACCTTTTTATTGAATATTTCGTATAGTTTTTTAATGTAATAATTTTACTATTAAGCGGCGGTGCTGTCAAATATCTCCGGATATTTTCGTACTTTCAAGGTATGTTTTGGTACGAAAACTTGTCGCATCCCTTTAATAAGTATAAAACAGCAAGTTAAAACGACAAATTATCAAAATTCTTGTATTGAATTTTTTTGTAACATATGCTATAGTATCGCTTGTGCCTTCATAGCTCAGTAGGTAGAGCGCATCCATGGTAAGGATGAGGTCGCCGGTTCGATCCCGGCTGAAGGCTCCATTATAATAAATAATAAACAATAATCAAAAATCTCAAACTCGTTATTAAATACGAATTTGAGATTTTTTAATTTGAAATATAAAATTTTTCAGCGATCCCATTTATGGTTCAAATACTGTTTCGGGAGAATATTTAGTTGTATCATTAAAATGCCACCATTCCCCGTAGTAGCCCGTAAACCCACAACTTTCCATTACACTTTGAAGAGTGCGTGCATTTTCCGCAGCGGTAGCACTGACGTCGCTGTAATCTCGGTCTGCTGCTGCAGAAAAGTCGTCAAAAGCTGTTGGCATGAGGAGTTCTTTTCCGTTGGCGTCGACGAGCGTAAGGTCTATTGCACAGCCGCGTGTGTGATTGGAGTAGCCAACATTTGGGTTTGCTACATAAGTTGGGTCAGGACAAACGTCCCAGAGGCGGTACTGTGCGGAAACGGGTCGGTATGCGTCCCATATTTTTATATAATAGCCTTTTTCTTCTAACTTTCCGGCTGCGTCAGCGAGTTTTTTTACTGTACCATATCTGGCGTAAGCGTCTTTAAAGTTATAAATAACTTGTTTTGTGAAGTTGTCTGATGTCGCATATTTTAGGTCTATTACGGCTGTCGGGATGAAGTCTTTGATTTTTACAAAAGCATCATCAGACGACGGAATTTCCGCGGTTGCCGTTGGTGTAGGCGCCGGAGTGGTAACAATTGGCTGCTCTGTCGGATTTGGTGTTGAAGTTACGTAAAAAATCGCAGACGGCACCGGTTTTATATTATCACTTGAATCATCTGAGCAAGATGGCAAAATCGACATTAATGCACACAAAAGTAAAATTCCTCCTATGTTGGTTTTTATTTTCATAAAATCGCTCCTTATAAAAATCGCAAATTAATTAATCGAGCTGTAATTTAAAAATCGCGGCATGTTCGCCTTTGGCGTAGTAGTCTTTTCGTTCGGAAATTTTAATAAAGCCACAGCTTTCGTACAGACTTATTGCAGGGCGGTTTTCGCACCTTACCTCTAAGAAGATAGTTTTGCAACCGTTATTTTTCATACGATTTATAACCTCTGAGAGCAAAATGTTACCTATTCCTTTTCGGCGCATTGAATGCGCAACTGCAATGCGAAGAATCTCACCTTCATCAAGAACAGACTGAGTACAACAATACGCAACTATTTCATCAGTTTCATCAGTAGCAACGTAAATATTTTCTGTCGAAGATGCGCACATACTTTCTAATATCGAAAAGCTCCAAGGGTCAGGAAAAATTCGACTTTCAAGAGCTGCCACTTGTTTAAGCATATCTATATAATTGTCACAATCATATTGAATCTGTGTAATTTTTATAATAATTCACCTTTAAACTTTCTGATGTGTAATCGCTTATTGTGCCGTTTTGAATTATTTCATCTATTCTCTTCGATGCCACATACGCCAAAGCCGCAGGGCTACCGAGAGACATTTCCGTAGGTACGAAAACGGCACGCTCGCCTAAAATGTCTGCAATAAGCTTTTTGTTTGAGACAGCGCCATCACCTGTGAAAAGGATTTTAGCTGATTCGATTTCTTTTAAATTCTCACAAAGTTCTGCGCAATCCAAAGCTTGTGTCTCTTGTAAAATATTTCCGTTTTTGTAAATTGCAGCGTAAACTCTGGCATTTCGTGCATCTATCAGAGGGCAAACAAGTGTATCGTCTGATTGAGGCTCGCAAGAAGCTGCCAAGACGTCTAAAGTATTAATACCGACAAGCGGAATTTGTAAAGTGTAAGCAAAAGTTTTTGCCGTTGTCACGCCTATTCTGAGTCCGGTATAAGAGCCGGGGCCATTAGTTACCGCAATCGCTTCTAACTCCTTAGGAGCAACGCCAGAAGCATCTAAAATATATTCAATTGAAGGAAGCATTTTGACAGAATGTGTCTTGTTATCGTTCAATGCAATTGATGATATTACATTGCCGTTTTCTGTCAATGCTGCCATGGATGTTTTGCAAGAAGTGTCTATAACCAGTATTTTCATTTATCAAATCTCCTGATTTCAATATCACGTCTTTGAGGAGATATTTCGTCTCTCCTCGTTATCTTAACTTGGGTAATTCTGTCTTTATACATCTTTTGAAGCTCAGGAACACAATCAGGCCATTCTATAAACATAATCGCCGGTTTGTCCGCATACTCTTCAAAACCTATATCGGCAAGGTCATCAAACGACGACAATCTGTACAAATCGAAATGGTACATAGGCACTTTGCCATCAGTATATTCGTTTACAATTGTAAAAGTCGGACTTGTGATGTATTCATTTATACCAAGTGCTTTGGCTGCACCTGCTGTAAAATGTGTTTTACCCGCCCCCAAATCACCTGTAAGCGTTACTATATCTCCGGGCTTTAAAATCGAACCGATTTTTTCTCCTAACGCAGATGTTTCTTCTTCGCTATTCGTTTGAAAAGTCAGAAGCAGCTCCATACTTTTTGTAGCCTCCTATGTTCAAAATGATTTAACTGCATTATTATACTATATTGTCTAAATTTTTACAAAGAATGATTTTAGGGCAGAAAAAATGCTGTGAGTTAATCGTGGTCTCACAGCACCTTTCCAGAGAGTCTTTACTGAAAAAAATATATTATGTGTTTTTCAAAATTAATAATGTGCGATTCGTAATCTTCTTTCAACCTTCCCCTTATATTGTTATATGTACAATTTGAAACGTTGAATACTTATGCAAAAGTATCGTCGGGGATAACATTTACAAATCCAACAACCACTACGGTTGAAAGAATCTTACCGTCCGCCTGCCTGATTTAAATCTCAAACATTGATTGATATTTTACACTAAAAAAAATAATTGAAAATGTATATTTAAGCAGAATTTTTCAACTATTTTTTTGTCTCAACGACATTTTTTTGCACTTTACTCAACTTTTTCTTCGTTTTTTGTGAATCAACTTTTTTTCAATTCGCTCATACGAATTTTTCGTTTTATAGATTTACAATAGCATATACAGTTTTAATTCTTCTCTTTTTGTAATTCCAAGTTTATCATAAACAGTCGCCACATAGTATTTCACCATTCTTAAAGACAAACCGATATATGACGAAATTTCCTTCATGCTCCAGCCTCTGTCAAAGAGCATTGCAATAACAAATTCTGTAGAAGTCAATTCATCCGGAACATATCTAACCTCTTCTCCTCCGCGAACTTTCCACCATTGCGGAAAGAACTGACCTACTAACGAAACTACACGTTTAAACTCATCAGGATATTTTTCACGCATGCAAACTTCTATAAGTCCCAAAAACATTCCGTGATGTTCAATAAACGGCTCAATAAATCCATCAAGCATCGCTATATCCATCGCTTCATTAAAAGCTTTTTTAGCTTTTTCAATTTGTTTAAGATGAATATATGCAATTGAAGACACTATATTAAGATATATGGTCGGTATAGGATAAAAATCAGATGTTACGGAAAATGCACCTTCTACTATACCTATTGCTTTTGAATAATCTTTATTCATACAAGCAGAATTGGCCAATACATAAGCAATAAATAATCTTGCACCCTCAGGTAAAAACTTTAATAATTCTTTGACTTCTGAAATATCAGTTGTCTTCAAACGTAAAAGCACACCTGCAATAGAAGCAACAAATACAGATGATACATTGTCACTCGTTACATTTTTCATTTTTTTGCTGTCTTTCATATATTCTTTTAAATCACTTAATGATATTTTTGCAATAATGGGTTTATTCAACGAAAGATTTGCAAAAGCGTACAAAAATGCGGCCGGATACGAAATTTCTTCATCAGTTTCTGATAAAAAGTGTTCTAATATATTTGCGCATTCTTCTGACTCAGCACGCAAATAATGATATTCCGCTTTAGCAAATAATTTACATTTCGGAATTTCAATTTTTTCTATTACTTCACTTGCCGAACCTGCAACAAAATTAGAGCACATCAACTTCAAAGACATTCCGCAAGAAGTTTCAGTATTCTCTTCAGATTCATTTTCAATTTTCAAAACGGCATTTTCAGGTATAAGCCAAACACGCCCTACTCTTTTGGCACCGGGTAGTTTCCCATCTTTTGCCCATTTTTGTATAGTGCGAACATTAACGCCAAAATTATCCGCCGCTTGCTGAACAGTTATAAACTCCACTATGGTCCCCTCCATTCCAATGCAACTGCAAAGATTTTGTGAATTTTATATTAATTTTATGAACTTTTTTTCTTGATTCGATTATACAATTATTTCTCAAAAAAAGCAAGATGTATTTTAAACAAAAAAATATTGTATATAAAACAATATTATGATAGTATTCAAATACGGGAGGCGGTCTTATGAATACCAAAATAACCAATTTTTTAAGAAAGCACAATATCAGTCCATCTGATATTATGTACATTGTTCGTGATGGCCGTAATTCATGCATTCATCTCAGCGACACAAGAGTTATTTCAACTTACATTTCAATTAAGTCTTTTACAGATTTTTTTAACACAGATCTATTTATTACAGTAAACAAAGGTATCACTTTAAATGCCTTTTTTATATCTTCAATTGAAAATGGTTTATATAAAATGACTAACGGCGCTGAATTCAAAGGCAGAACGCGTTCTCCTGCACAACACAAATACAACATTGAAAAAATCACTCAAAAAGCAGCTTTGACTAAAAATATTTCCGATAAAATACCTGAACTTTTTTCTGTTATGGACAATTCTCCAATCGCTTTTGCTGTAATCGAAATAACTTTTGATGACAATGGTCACGGAATGGATTTTATTTTTCGTTACTGCAACGATGCCATGCTTAAATTAGAAGATCTTTCTTCAGATGAAATATTAAATAAATCTTTTTATGAAGTATTTAAAGACAGTAACAAAAAATGGATGGTAAGCTACGCTGATGTAGCATTAAACGGCAGTAAAAAAATTATTTCTTATTATTTAAAAAAGTCAAACCGCAAAGTACTTGCCTACTGTTACCAACCATACGAAAGATTTTGTGCTTGCTCTTTAATCGAAGTAGATTCTATTATTAATGTAGCAGAAAATCTTATTTGATTTTTTATTACAAAACCTCTTACTCTTGACTCTTCGCGTTCATCCCCAAAACCGCCCTTTTTTCGGACAATTCGACCTCGGCGCTTTGCGTTCGTCCCCAAAACCGCCTGTTTTTCGGACAATTCAAGCTCGTCGCTTTGCATTCGTCCCCAAAACCGCCTGTTTTTCGGACAATTCAAACTTATCGCTTTGCGTTCATCCCCAAAACTGCCTGTTTTTCGGACAATTCGACCTCGTCGCTTTGCGTTCATCCCCAAAACTGCCTGTTTTTCGGACAATTCGACCTCGCCGCTTTGCGTTCGTCCCCAAAACCGCCTGTTTTTCGGACAATTCAAGCTCGGCGCTTTGCATTCATCCCCAAAACCATCTGTTTTTCGGACAATTCGACCGCGTCGCTTTGCGTTCGTCCCCAAAAACGCCCTTTTTTCGGACAATTCAAGCTCGCCGATTTGCATCTCTATCCGAGTCAGACAAGGCATAAAGAAAACCCCGAGACCGTAATGGTTTCGGGGTTCTGTAATCTTTGTAGTAAATACAGATTAACGTTTTGAGAACTGAGGTGCTCTTCTTGCTTTCTTGAGACCGGGTTTCTTTCTTTCTTTCATTCTCGGGTCACGTGTCAAGAAGCCAGCTGCCTTTAATGCAGGACGAAGATTCTCATCTAACTCAAGGAGAGCTCTTGCTATACCGTGACGGATAGCACCTGCTTGGCCTGTGAAGCCGCCGCCTGTAACTTTGCACTTAACATCCAATTTACCGTCTGTTCCTGTGATAGCCATAGGTTGACGAACAATAAGCTTAAGTGTCTCTAAACCAAAATATTCATCAATGCTTTTACCGTTGATTGTGATAACTCCTGTACCGGGAACCAATTCAACACGAGCAACTGATTTCTTTCTTCTACCTGTAGCGAAATACTGATCTGCCATTGTCATTTGCCTCCTTCATTAAAACTCGTAAACTTCGGGTTTTTGAGCTTGGTTAACATGCTCAGCACCTGCGTAAACTTTGAGTTTCTTAATCATAGCTCTTCCCAAAGCATTCTTAGGAAGCATACCCTTTACAGCGATCTCAATAGGATCTGTGGGATGTTTCTTAACGAGATCCTTATAAGGAACCTCTTTAAGGCCTCCGGGATAACCTGTGTGATGACGGTAAAGCTTGTCTGTAAATTTCTTACCTGTTAACTCAACCTTTGCAGCGTTAATAACGATAACGAAATCGCCCATGTCGCAGTTAGGTGTGTATGTGGGTTTATGCTTACCCATGAGGATTTTGGAAACTTCTGTAGCAAGTCTTCCCAATGTTTTACCTTCAGCATCAATGATATACCATTTCTTATTAGCTGTATCCATTGCTGCACCATTAGGTACATATGTTTTCATATCTGATAACCTCCTTGATATATACAAGCCCGTTCTGCGGGCAACGTTGGCTATTTTACACGTAAATTTATTGCCTGTCAAGCTCAAAATTCACTAAATTCGAAATATATCTCATACTCTCTCATTTTCTCTCGTTATATCTCTCTTTCTCTCATTTTCTCGCGTTTCATTTCATTTTTTACGGAAATTTTTTTCTTTTTTGCTACTGCACAAAATAAATTAATATGTTATAATGAAAAAGTGGTTTTATTTTTTCACAAAAAAACAGGAGGCAACGCTAAAATGTACAGAATAGGAATAGACTTGGGCGGTACTAATATTTCCGCCGGACTCGTAGACAACTACGGTAAATTATTATATAAATCCTCAATCCCTACAACGGGCGCTACCGATAAAGAACTTACTGAATTAATGGCTAAATTTTGCATTCAAATTGCAAAGAAATGTGACATATCAACAAGCCAAATAAAATCAATCGGCATTGGTTGTCCCGGTGTTTGCGATGACAAAAACGGCGTTTTACTTTATACGGTAAATCTTCCGTTCCGCAACACTCCCATAGCTGAGATATTTTCAAAATTCATTGATGTACCCGTACATCTTGCAAACGATGCCAACTGTGCTGCTTTAGGTGAAGTTGTTGCAGGCGGAGCAAAAGGACACAAGACATCAATCACCATTACATTAGGCACAGGTGTTGGTGGCGGCATTATCATTGACAATAAGATTTACACAGGCTTTAATCATGCAGCCGGTGAAATCGGACATATTACTATTCACGCCGACGGCGAGCCTTGCGGTTGCGGTCGCAAAGGTTGCTTTGAAGCTTATGCTTCTGCTTCTGCCCTTATCCGCGAATCAAGACGCGCTTTTTACGCTCACCCCGACTCATTAATCTGCAAGCTCTGCGACGGTGATGTAAATAAGATAAATGCCAAGACACCTTTTGACGCCAAGCGCGAAGGAGACAAAGTCGGCACTGAGATAGTTGATAAATATATCCGTGACTTAGGAGAAGGCGTTATCAATTATATTAATATATTCCAACCTGAGATAATACTTTTGGGTGGCGGTGTTTCAAAAGAAGGCGAATATTTGCTTAAACCGTTAAGAGAATATGTATTCCAGTATTCATACGGACACAGCTTCTTGCCGAGAACAAAAATAGAATGCGCCGTTTTAGGTAACGACGCAGGTATTATCGGAGCAGCGATGCTTGATTAATATATAAGAATTAATATTCAACATCATATAGATACAAACCATGCGGGGGTGCTGTCACTCCCGCTTTTTTGCGGTCTTTTGCTTCTATCATCGCGGCAACATCATCAGGCAAAAAACGTTTCGTAGCCACACCGACAAGCGTTCCGGCAATAATTCGCACCATATTGTATAAGAAGCCGTCACCGCAAATTTCAAGGTAATACATGTTCTCACCACACGCTTTTACCTCTGCGGAAATTATTGTTCTCACCGAAGTTTTAGCTAAACCACCGGTTGCTTTGAACGACGAAAAGTCATGCTCCCCTACAAGATGTCTGCAAGCTTCATTTGTAAGCATCAAAATTTCCGCTTGTGATAAGTCATTCTTTTTAGCAGCATTCCATGCCCTGTTTTTAAACAAAGGGCGCTCGGTTTCATCAAAATAAAAATAATATCTGTACGTTTTTTGCTTTGCGGAATATACCGCATGAAAATCACTTTCTGCTTCATGTGAGGCTTTAGCCTTTATATCCTCCGGCAAAAAAGGATTTAACGCCTTATAAAAACTCTCCGGCGGTATTGATGATTCAACATTAAAATTAACAACATAATTAATAGCATGTACGCCTGCATCTGTGCGGCTGCAACCGTTGATTTCAATTTCTTTACCAATCAATTTAGACACAGCTTTTTCAACAGTTCGTTGAACCGTAACAATCTCCTCGTTACTCTGTTTAAGCCAACCGCTGTAATTCGTACCGTCAAATTCAAGTAAAATTTTAATGTTGTACATTTTTATCCTTCTTCTTTTTAAACGCATCAAAATCAATGCCAAGATTAGTGTCATGCACACAAACTGTGGCAAAAATGTCAATAAATGTTATTATAAACTGCCCTACGAAAAATACAGCTACAGCCGTTACTTGCGATGCTATTTGACTTGGTATCACATTTTGAAGAAGTGAAACTCCCAAAGAAATACCGTATTGAAGAACAAATCCAACCAATACTATTGTAATAGTTTTATTAAGCATCCTCTTTGCATACAAAGACGATATACCGAGTGCGCTCCTACCCCAGATTCCGTAAAACACAACAACTTGTATGTAGAAGTAATAAAGCACAAACATCATCATGCCCGGAATAAAGAAAAGCATAAAGCCAAACGCCACAAACAAAGCGTACAAAAGCGTAGTAAGCAGAGTTTTTGGCCACAACCTCATTGAAAAATCCATTATTTCGCTAATGCTTATCTCTCTTGACTCTAAAGACTCAAAAGTCAATTTAACAACACTCACCTTATGAAGCTCTGTGAACAAGCTTATTATCAATGCGCCCAAAAGATACCATATCATTTTAGTATCCATCGAATACGCCGCAGCGTCCTCAGCAGAAATTTCAGGCGTAAATGGCACAAGAAGAAATTCCTGTATTAGATATACGGGAAGTATTATCATTAATGAGAGAATAAATATCGCTGAAAAATTAGATTTAAATATGTTGAAGGCTTTTTTCATCTGCGCTTTTTCCTGCTCTTTCTTGAAGCATAACCGTATTCAACATTTTCTTTGCCGTGTTTCTTTTCCCAAGATTTAGAAACTACGCTCAATATGCCGTATGAAGCAAAGAAACCGATTTCCGCCATAAGTGTACAAACAACATGAAATGCCATTATTGACAAATCATAGTAAAGTATATCACCATTTACAGTTTGATGTGCCTGACTCATAAGGCCGTTGTTTGAGACATTTTGTTTGTAAAGCTCAATCGTTTTTTCAAAAATATTCATATCTGTATTAAGCACTTCATGGGAGTGCAATATCATACACTCAACAAACACCGACAAAACGCTAACGAGTAAAATAGCTACAGCAATAATCAAAAGATGTATTTTCTTTTGATCTTTTCTTTGAATGAAGTATAAATAAAATGCACATGCCGCCATACCGGAAAGCAAATAAAACGCACCTGTTATACTGCCTATAAAGAACCAATCAATCAAAACGCAAATCGCCGCACCAACAAGTGCGCCTAAAGCTGAAAACACAAACACGCGACCTATTTTCGCCTGTTTAGATTCTCGTTTTTCTTGTTTTTGTTTTTCAAGCATAGCTGTAGGATCTATATAAAGCATAATGTTTCTCCTTAAAATAATACTGTACTAAAATCGAAAATTATTATATACTAGTATACCATAAAAAACAAGCTGAAAGAGGTTTTACAATGAGTAATTTGAAAGAACTGTTTATAAATTTTTACGGCGAATCTTCTGAGGAAATTCGTTTTTTCACTTCCCCCGGTCGTGTAAATCTTATTGGTGAACACGTTGACTATTGCGGCGGCCTTGTATTTCCGGCGGCACTTACACTTTCTTGTGTGGCAGCAGTCAGACTTAACAACTCTGACACCGTAAATCTCCGCGCTGACGATTTGGATGGATTGTATTCTTTTAATCTTAATAATACAGAGGCCGGCAAGGACTTAAAATGGGGCAATTATCAAGCAGGCGTCATTCATTGGCTCAAAGAAAACGGCTACAAAGTACGCGGTATGGACTTCCTTTTCTCCGGAAATATCCCCTTCGGTTCGGGTCTTTCTTCTTCTGCTGCTATTGAACTTACCACAGCAGTTGCTGCAGCGAGCCTTTCCGAAAACTTTGACGAAAAAGGCTACGACCTTATCAACCTTGCCTTGGTTGGACAAAAAGCCGAGCACACATTCAGCGGTGTTAACTGCGGTATAATGGATCAATTTGCATCTGCAATGGGCAAAAAAGACAATGCAATTTTACTTGATTGCTCTACCCTTGCATATAAACATGTACCTTTAAATTTAGGTGAATACACACTTATTCTTGCCAACACTTGTAAAAAGCATGCTCTTGGCGCATCTGCATACAACAAACGCCGTGAAGAAGTTAGCGAAGGTCTTATAAGAATGAATACTATTCTCGGCACTGACAAAGAAAATCTCTGCGATTTTACTGAAGAGGATTATTTAAAAGCCGAAGCTTCAATGGAAGCTGACAAAATCCGCGACAGAGTTAAACACGTTATTTATGAGAATCAGCGTGTTAAAAAAGCTGTAGAAGTTCTTGAAAGCGGAGATTTATTTGCTTTCGGCGAGATACTCAGAGAAGGACACGCTTCACTTCGTGATTTATATGAAGTTACAGGCTTTGAGCTTGATACTATGTTTGATGTTGCTTGTCAGACAGAGGGCTGTATCGGTTCTCGTATGACGGGCGGCGGCTTTGGCGGCTGTACAATCAACATAGTAAAGAAAAGTGCTGCCGAGAATTTCATCGAAACCGTTGGCAATGCTTATAAGAGCAAAACAGGCATCACTCCTGCATTCTATGTTTGCGACATAGGCGATGGTGCAAGAGAGATTGAAATGTAATCTGTTCCATGAAAGCAAGCCTATCTAATAAGAAAAAGAATATATGCGGTAAGCAAATACGCATCATAAGAACAGGCAAATACATCAAAAATAACGAAAAAATATCCCAAGACTTACTTGCAGCTCGTCTACAAGTAGCAGGATTAGATATTGACCGTACTGCAATAAGCAGAGTCGAAACCGGCAAACGTACATTAAAAGACTCAGAAATATTTACGTTTGCCAGGGTTCTAAAAGTTCCTGTCGGTGCATTGTTTGAAGCAGTACCCGAAGATGAAGAATTATAAACTACAAGCCAAATTTTGTTTATCTGCATACAAAAGAACCCAAGCTCCTCTAATCAAGGAGCTTGGGTTTATGTGCTGTAATTTTTAACTAATATGTCTAATCACTATCTATATTTTATTATTTATCAACTATTTTTGAAGTTCAAAAGAAAGTCCCGGATATTCATATGGATAATGCCGTTTCGGCTCATATCGAATTCATCCATTGAAAGAACGTATTTGGGATAATTATCTTTAATGTTCTCGTATACGCCAAATTCTCGTTCTTCGGTTTTTTCGGAGGACAAATAGTAGCATACTTGAATGTAAATACGCTTACCATCTTTATCACAAACAAAATCTATCTCTTTTGTTCCATTCTTACCTATCGTTACCTTATAACCGAGTCGAAGCAATTCAAGGCAAATAATATTTTCAAGAATCAGTTCAATATCACGTTGATTATTACCATAGGTAGCCTGTCGCAATCCGTGATCTGCAAGATAGTATTTTTCGTTAATCTGCAATATCTCTTTGCCCTCCAAGTTCATACGGCTGATTTTATGAAACAAGTATGCCTTTTCGCATGAGTTCAAATAATTAATGATTGTATCAACCGCAACGGTCCTTTTTTCGCTTTTGAAATATGCGGCAATGCTGTTTGCAGAGAAGGTTCGACCGATATTAGCGGCAACATAGGCTATGATACGCTCCAACAGATCTACATCACGAAGCTTATTTCTTTTCACAATATCTTTTATTACGACCGAAGCATAAATATCCTTAAGATATTGTGACTTAGCTTGCTCGTCAAGAGGCGTGGTTGCAAGGAACGGCAAACCTCCGTATTTTACGTACTCCATAAAATACTCATTTATACTTTTGTTGTCCTCCTCAATACGTCGCGCTTCGCAGTATTCAGAAAACGAAAAAGGATATACAGTAAACTCCACATATCTGCCCGAAAGCAATGTCGCATATTCACCCGAGAGCATTTTTGCATTCGAACCGGTAATATAGATATCAGCATCAGAATTCACGCGCAACGAATTTACACACTTTTCCCAATTCTTAACCTCTTGTATCTCATCAAGAAAAATATATGCACGACCGTTTACGGTTTCAATTTTCTGCTTCAAATAATCGTGTAATGCCTCCGCAGTAGTAAGTTTGGAATAATTCATATCTTCAAAGTTAATAGATATCATCTGTTCCTGCGGCACGTGCTTATCAAGCAATTCTTCCTTGATAAGCTCCAGCATAATGGATTTTCCGCTTCTTCTTACACCGACTATTACCTTTATAAGCTCACTTTTATCTATAAATGGTCTGATTTGGGATAAATAACTTTCTCTCTTAATCATAGTTTCACTCGCCACTTTCCTCTTAGATAAATATATTATTTCACAATTATAATCGAAAGTCAATACGAATATTGTTATTTTATCGATTATAATCTATAATTTGCAAGTTTTATACTTGCTTATTTATTATAACCTATAATATATTTATCTATAACCACATAACAAAAGCGTTGCCGAGAATTTCATTGAAAGCCGTTTATTTGCCAGGGTTCTAAAAGTTCCTGTCGGTACATTGTTTGAAGCAGTACCCGAAGATGAAGAATTATAAACTACAAGCCAAATTTTGTCTATCTGCATACAAAAGAACCCAAGCTCCTCTAATCAAGGAGCTTGGGTTTATATGCCATAATTTTTAACTAATATGACCGCTAACTATCTATTATAGTCTATATAGAATTTAACACACACTGTTTATTCTTGCTTTTTTAACTTTTAATTGTCAAATTGCTGTATTAACCAATGGTCTTTTTTACCATCACACACATAAAATGTTTCTTCGTGAGATATGGTTACAAATCGACATACATTTTTTGAGAAAAAACACGGGTCTTCAGGCAAACCATTCCACCACACCCAATCAAATAAGTGATGATTATTAATCTTTTCTATTAATTTTTGATAAAGCTTCACTCTAATTATTAGGGTCTCATATCCCAACCTAATTCCCTGATAAACCTTAGAGTATTCTTTGGTAGCTCCATGATTAAAAAGTTCCTTTAAAAACTTTTCTTTTTCGCTTGTATACAGCTTAAAATCATTTTCCAGTTCGTCAGTACTATAATCAATTTCGTTGAGTATAGGAAAATGAAAAGTAATCTCATCACACTCTTTGATTAAATATTGTAATAATGTATTATATATTTTTTTATCACTTAAATCTAGACAAATCATATTTAGCCTCCTAAAACAGATAGAAAATGTGCGCTTTATTTTTCCTTCCTTTCACATGATAATGCATATATTGCCCCGCATCTTTAGCACCTATTTCCGGTCCGACAACTGGCGGAAAATTTGATGCTAATTTTCTTGCTTCACTTTTACTGACAGCAAAAACACATAATCCACACGACACCCTTCTTTTAGCCTCAGAATAAGAGATTGCCGAAGATATTTCAACATATGTATTACCCGAAACTTTCAATATCGAAGCTGCCCAATATCTCTGTTTAGAATTTTGTTTCACTATTTTTCTAATTTTAGAATCAGCACGGGCAATAGTAATATATATTGAAAGCGCACGTGAAGCCGCTTTCACCTGGCTTTTTGTCCATTTCCACGCAGCACGTCCACCATTAATAAGACTATTTCCCATCCAAACAAGTCCATTACCAATCGTCGAACAGAACATCTCCCATGAATGTCGAAATGATACGAAAACTCTCTTGAAATACATCCTGTTCCAAGCTGTATTTCATCAAATTCTTTTCTGCCAAAAGAATCTGTCTTACTGTGCGTTGTTATGAATTTGCCACCTGCATCGAATTTGGCAATTACCGCACTGTCTTTGTTCTTATAATATATGGTCTTATCAGTTCCTCCTGATATATCAAAGTGCTTCTTTATCAGCTTTCCTTCTGAATCATACGCATATCTTATTGTGTTTACTAGGTTCCTTGAAGTGATGTTTTCGTTTGTTCCTATCTCTATATCATACTCAAGCGAACGTACAAGAACACCGTCCTCATATATGTAACTATACTCCTTTTTGGACATCATGTCAATTGAACGGACAATATTTCCCGAATTATCGTACACATATTTATAATATGCTGTTAATGTCGAATTTAAGTCATACCATTTTTCGCCAATCATTTGTCCGATTTGATTGTAGGTTGCTTTCATTGTATCGCCATTTGCATACTTCATTTCTTTAAGGCGGCCATTTCCGTTCTTGTATTTGTACTCTATTAAGTTTGTTGTTTTACCATCAACCTTGATATTAGCCAAATTATGGAACTCGTTGTAGCCAAGAACATACTTCATGCCATCACCGCGTACAATTTCCGTCATATTATCAAAGTTATCATATGCATATGATACTTCTGCAAGAGTATTTCCCGATGCATCTTGACTTGTCACTTTTGTTGTTTTACCGGAGTTGTCATATTCATAAAGTGTCTTGTTGCCACATCTGTCAATAACTTCTTGGTTTCTTGAAGAAGTTGCATCGACAATGTATGTTGTAACATTACCTCTTGCATCCGTTTCTGTCACTTTGTCATTGCCATTTGTACTATATTGGTATGATCCATATATACTGCCGTATTCTCCGTCTGTATACGTTGTAGTTGTAAGTGCATTGCCGTGTTCATCCACTGCTTCTTCAAAAACAGGTTCTCTTTGAACTAAATCCTCGTTTACTTCTTCAACTGTGTCATCTGTTTCTGTTTCCTCTGTTTCACTTACATTTGAAC
>JBGVNN010000032.1:0-11405 GCA_045125595.1 Candidatus Egerieisoma sp. | reverse complement strand
TCATCATATTCTTCTAAAGTTTTAATATTACTTTTACCCAAAAACTCCCCTGTTCCCGGATTAAAAAATACAATCTCATCTCCAACACAAGCTTCATTAAGAGGTGTTTTTTCATTTTCCCAAAACAAAGAGAATACATCATCATTTATATTTTTCAATTTAAGTGCAGTTGATGAAATATGTATAATATCGTCACATAAACACTTAACTTTACATTTATCCCATATAATTGCAGATCTGTTATTTTCACAATAAAAAGCATCTCGCCAACCAACAATAGGCATATCTTCGTCTTTGGGATCGGGCTCAACATTAACATTTTCAAAATACAGGAAGCCACAATTATATTTTATATTAAACATATATTTTGCAGCGCAGCGAACATTGCAATCTTTCATCAATATGTTTCTATTGTTTTCAATACAAATAGCATTTTCTATCACTTGACCAACAAGAGGCATAGGCACTATAAATCTGTATTTATCACTCTTTAACATATCAATTCTTTTGTCTCTGTCAGCAAAAAAATTATTGCATTTTACATCATAGAGCAAATGATTGCGGTTTATTACTTTATATGATGTAATTCCTACATGATATCTGCTGTCAGGTCTGTCGATAAGACCAAAATAATCAGGCACAGGCTGATTATATGTACCTCTAATGTTCAAAGAACGATCAGTTTTAATTCGAATCAAACCGTCATCAAAAACATTTACAAGTTCGCCAACAGCATAAGGTCTTGTTTTATAGTCAAAGTTTATGCCATTAATCTCCAAATCCTTACAATTATCTATTCTGCATAAGCTCATAATTGGTTTAACTAAAATTGTACAATTATTTCCTTGGATAGCTACCTGTTCAAGATCCTTTAAATCAATAGCATATTCACCACTTGAAATATAATATGTTTTATCATTTTCAAACACAAGAGTAGTACCTCTGGGAGAACGTCTTAAAACAGTAATGGCTTTTTTTATTGCTGACGAATCATTTTTTATGCCGTCACCTTTAGCTCCGAAATCTTTTACATAAAGTTTATTATTTAATCTGTCGGAGAAAATATCCTCTACTGCATTTTTATTGATACGGTCAACTATTCCTAATTCTTTCTTGATATCTTTATCTGCCACATACTGACGAGCAAACGCCATTTGATACAACTCTTTTCGTAATTTATTCTTATTTTTGTAAACAATTCATAATCATTCAATTCTCCCGACAATTTTAATCAAATAGTCTATCTTTGTCAATGTGTCAAGGTAGTAATTTACAACTTATTTACAAATTAGTACAAACCTTGCTCGCATCATAAGATATTCCTCTTAATTCATTAATTGAATACCCTCGATTCGTACGAAGCCTTACATTATTTTTTATTTGCATTATATGTTTAACTAACATTTTTTGTATTTTTTGTGATTTAGAATAAAATCCTTTATTTTCCAGCAAATCAAATATATCATTGATGCCGCAATCGTCTATACAAGCTAAACAGACTTCATCAGCAACTCCAAAAACCACATCATCTCCATGCATAAATGTCTCAGATAAAAATTTTACAAATTCATCAATATACGAATCAATTTCAAACGAACCGGGATATTCATAACATAACAATTTTTCAATCGTAAAATTTGTATAATAAGGTTTATCCCCTTGTTTGCATATTAACTCATAATAAGCCGGTGTCGGTATTACTTTTTTCAAACCTTTTGTAACACTAACTTCTACATAATCCATTGATACAAAGCTATCAGCATATATGCATATGTCAAACTCCTCTCTGAAATCTGCAAACCTAAGAGCTGTTTGCATAAAATCAGAATAACTTACTTTTTCTTTCAAAAATGTAACATCACAAAATATTTCGTATGCCTTTTTTATATCTATAATGCCATAAAGATTAACCATAGAACTTACAACACTGTTTATCGTTGCTTTTATTCCAAGTTTTTCAAGAAACTTTGCTCCTCCGCATTTTATAAAATCTGTTAACTCTTCAACAAAACTAATCGAATATTCTTCATATTCACCATCATATTCAGTATATAATAACCCCATTTTTTCCCAATAGTTATTATATTCAAAAGAAGTGTTCCTTTGCTTGTTTACCAAGCTTTCAACATTACAAAATTCTTTAATAGTAATGTTTGATATAACAGCATTAAGAATACTTGCATTATTATACGCTTTATCAATCCATTGAATCCTTAAGTCCTTTGACAGTCCTTCACAATCCCCTAACTCTTGCCCAAGTAACAAAGCATACCCCTTTATTTTTTTATAAATATACTCAATTTGTTTTTTATCTTTTGTACGCAATTCTTTTTTCAGACAAGCCATTGCAAAATACCTTTCCTTTCTGTTAGTGGCATATTGATTAATATATAAATTTACACATTTTTGCATGGCTGCGAATACGTACTAAATAAGCAAAAATCAGTGGATGTATATTACAACAGCACCACCGATTTTGCAAACTTCATATTATTTCCCGGGAAATAATTTTAATCTTAATAAACACCCTTCAAAATAACATCATCCATCTCGCAGCCTGCTATCTCACACGCAGAAACCGCAATAGCCGAAGCCTCATTTACATCCAACGAATCAGCAGCCACTGTTATGTACACACAATCATTCTCTATAATAACAAAAACATCTTCATACCCTCTTGACATAATATTAGTTTCAAGAGATTCCTCCGTTTTGGCAATTTTTTTAAGAGACTCCATCTGCGCCACTGCCTCAGCCACTGTTTCCTCCGCAGCCGCTTCGCTGTCAATAATTTCATTACAAGACTCTTCGGTTTCACTCCTGTCATTTAATTTATTCAATCTGATTGTCGCAAAATACTCTTCGCTGTCATTTACTTTTATTACACCACTTCCAACATTTTCAGGTTTATCAACAAGCAAATCCTTGTTTTCATCACCATTACCGGTACTTACATTTACATTTCCCACATCGCTCGTATTACCCGCTTCAGCTCTGTCAGCAGAAGCATTTTGAACAACAGCAACAGCAAGAAGTACAAGGCAAACAGCTAAAGCAATCAACCTTTTTGTTCTCATTGACATATTTTTAATCTTTTCCCAAATATTAACCTTCATAACACACATTCTCCTTTAATTAAAATTATATTATTTATATATGCACACTTTTACCCCATTATGCTGATTTTAGAAGCCGGCAATCCATATAATGACATTAAAGTTCTCAAAATCTTTTCCTCAAGTGTTTTGCTCAAATCACCTTCAACACAAACAGCAATGCCAACAATTTCCGGAGCCTTTTCGGAAACCACAACAGCCGTCTCGTTACCTTGCGCATCCTTAATCACAACCACAGCATTCTCCGACACATCGCGCCTCTCCTCCGCAGACTTATCGCCCTCCTTCTCGCTCACAACCGAATTATCCCACTTATCATTTGTCGCAATCACCCGCTCCCCCTCACAGCTCACATATACCGCCGCCTTCACCGATTTAACGCCGCTGATTCCCCTAAGTATGCGTTCTATTTGCTGTTCGTATTTCTTCGCATAATCTACGGAAAATTGGTCGCTCGCCGTTTCTTTGGGTGCTTCAAACACTACATTCGAATCTTGTGTATTTTTATCTGTTTCATCTAATATACCACCAATCAAAATAAAGACAATTCCCGTCAAAACAATTGCAACCTCAATTTTAAAAAAGTGAAACTTTTTGTTTTTTAAAAAACTCATTAAATTCACTCCCATCTTATAGTTATTCTGTTTATATCCACACCGGTAAGCTCATTTATTATTTCTTTGATTTCTTTTTCATAAGATGTCATATCCGGCTTTTGAGTTTTATCATCACTTTCAATTCTGATACCGCCTTTATCTATCACAATGTCAGGCACTTTTATTTTATCTAACGTATCTTTTTTATCCTCTTTTACTTTCAAATCACAAATAACATTTAAAACTTTGCCAAAATCCTCGGAAGACATATCTTCATTTACCGTAACATCAATCTTCACACATTCAAACTTTTTATTTGACAAAGATTTTTTTACTTCTTCAGATATTCTCTCAACATAATATTTAATAACCTCCGCTTCTGCACTGTTACCTTCAATTTGAGATATAAGTTGATTTTTTTCAGCTTCAAGGAGAAATTTTTTGTTTATTAATTCTGCGGTAACATTTTTAAGCGGCAGCATTATTATCGCAAGAAACAAAAACGAAAGTGCCGTCAAAGAAGCTTTTTGTATATTTCCTTTAGGTAATATATAACTCACAAGAGTAAACAATACTGCCGCTACGGAAATTTTAACGGTCCACTCAAACATTCTATACACCTCCTCTTACAAGAGATACAAGAATAGCTATATTCAAAACACTCATCACACTCATAAGCGCCGTTATTCCTGTTATCATCATAAAGGAGTCGCCGACATTTGAAACTGCACTCGTAATTTTCGTATCAGCAACAGGCCTAATTAATATTCCGGCAAGTCTGTAAATAATTACATGTGCTGCCATTTTTATGCAAGGAGCACACGCAACGGAAAGTACCGCAGTGACAGCAGCTACACCGGCTGTACTTTTAATTACAGCTGTACCTGCAAAAACCATATCTGTACTTTCTGCCAAGTACCTGCCTACAACCGGCACCATCGCACCTGTATATTTTAATGTTCTCGCTGCCATGGTTGTCTTTGCACCGGATAACGCACCCGATATGGTGGCTGTACACGAAAAAGCAATCATCATAATTCCCAATCCCCAATTAAATACATATTTCACCATGCCTTTAATACCGTCAAGACTAAATCTGTCACTTACGCTGCCACATATTCCAATTATCGTATACATTAAAGCGAGCGGCAAAAATATTTCCGAAAGTAAAACTGCGGCAATCTGAGTGAGCGTGATAAATATACCGGCGCCGGCAATATCTGTACTTATATTAGTAACGCAAAGTGCGGGTATCGAACTTATCATTACGGTTCTTGTTTCTTCTATCATTTCACTTGCTTGCATTACAATATTTTTAATATTTTCTATCATAGG
This sequence comes from Candidatus Egerieisoma sp., assembly GCA_045125595.1. GTDB lineage: Bacteria > Bacillota > Clostridia > UBA1212 > UBA1255 > Egerieisoma. The sequence continues at coordinate 6,358 of JBGVNN010000032.1, read as the reverse complement.
CACACACAACAGGCAGATTACGGCAAATGAAATAATATCTTTGTTTACTGTATTTTGTTCTCCTATCGTCGCTGTAAATATTGAACTTATGTAACTTACTGTTACAATAATCAAAAGTATTCCTGCCCCTGATTTTAATTGATTTGATGCTTCGGTTGTGACAATATTTAAAATTTCATTTTGCATGTCAATCACCTTTTCTTTATCTATCCGCTTATTGATTGCACTGCTTCTAAAAGTGTTGCTGCCCAAGGAAGTGCCGTCATAACAATAAATATTCTACCTGCAGCTTCTATTTTTGAAGCTAATGAATTTTCACCCATATCTCTGCAAAGTGATGCGGAAAAATCCACAGTATATGCTATTGCGATGATTTTAATTACTGCGTTGATTGTTTCACTTTCGAGCTTTGAGCTTTCAAAAAGTTTTTTAACAGATGTTACTGCGTTATTCGCCATGTTTATAACTGCTGTCAAAATAAGCACAGAGCCAAGCACCGTCAACAAGGGCGCAATGTTGCTTTGCATATTCTTTAAAAGAACAACCAATATTGAAATAACGACTCCGGTCATAGCAATTTTTATAATAATTTCCATTTTGTTTATCCAAAGAATGATTTAAGCATACCAAATAGATCTTTAATTTCTCCTGATATGATTATCATTGTTAATATTAAACCCGCAACAGTTACAAGTGTTGCTTGCTCATCTCGACCGGCCTTTATTAATATGGGATTAACCACAGCTACAATAATCCCTATTCCTGCAATTTTAAATATAAGATTTATATCCATTTCTCCACCCTATGTAAATTAAAACAGTATTACTATAATCGCAACTGATATTGCCAATGCAATTTTTATGGCATTTTTACCTTCTTTTTCCTCTTTTTCCATTGCCATTTTTTCCAATTCTTGTAATTTTTGTATTTTTGACTTTACATGATCATTTTGCCTTTGAGTATTTGCTATGCCTAATGCTTTGCCTATTTCTCTAATACATTCTTTATCTTTTTCTTCAAGGCAAGGTGAATTTTCAAAATATTCATCACATGCTTTAATCCACGCATTCTCAAAACTACCGAATTCTCTTTTTAAATTTTCATTAGCTTTTGTCCATACATCTTTTCCCTTTTCGTTCTCAAAACATTTTTCTGCACAGCTTTTAAGAACATCATCAAGCAACGTATTTTCAATTGAAATTAAATCATCTGCTTGCTTAAGAGCTTCTTGCATTTGCTTTAATATTTTGCATCTGTTTTTATATTGGTCTTTTACTTTTTTACCAATCAACAATCCTCCTAAAATCACAAAAACAGCTCCTGTTGCCTTTATCATCAAATACATATTTCAGCCTCCTAATTAACATTACCAACAACTTCTTTTAATGTTGCCGGGCCATTATCACTGCTTAATGTTATATACTTTTCAAACGCCCCGATATTCATCATTGTTGCAATTTCTTTTCTGACTTTCATATCAGAAAGTTGTTTGCCATGTGCTGTTGCGATTATTTTCACACCCGCATTCATTGCAGATTCAACTGCAGATGCATCTCCGTTACCACCTATTTCATCAGTAATTATTACTTCAGGAGCCATACACCTAATCATCATCATTATGCCTTTTTCTTTGGGACAAGCGTCGTATACATCTGTCATTTTGCCAACATCATTAGAAGGTACACCATTGTAGCAAGCTGCAATTTCCGAACGTTCATCTATGATGCCGACACTTACTCCTTTAAACTCCGGAAAGTTACTGCCTGTCCCCAATACTCTGGCAATATCTCTTATTACCGTAGTTTTTCCGCAAGCAGGAGGCGAAATGATAAGTGTGCTGTATACTTCAAAAGGATTTTTTATAATATGTTTAAGTATGTTTTTTGAGCAGCCTTTAACTTGTCTCGCTATTCTGATATTAATACTTGAAACATCATATACCGAGCCATCCGGAAGCATTTTTCCGGCTATGCCTACTCTATGTCCGCCCTTTAATGTAATAAAACCATTTTTTATATCTTCTTTATATGCATAGAGTGAACTTCTGCAAATTGCCGTAAATATCCTATTCACTTCTTCTTTAGACGGATAATATCCATGTTCAGGCAATGTCAATTCTGCATTTGCATTAATAAAATATTTATCTGTTTTATTTCCTCCGATTATGCAAAGCGGCATTCTTGTCCTTATGCGGATTTCACATGCCGTTTTTAATAGTATCTTTTTGCTTTGAAATACACTTTTTAATAAAAAAGCTGTTGGGGTGTTACCTAACATGTCCGTTATTTCATTTTGAAACTTAATTAAATCCATTTATACAACCTCCCTCCGCACTTTGTACTTGCTGAGTTTGTACAAATATATGAAATCTTGTCCTGATTTATTCATATAAAAAATTTTTATTGTATAAAAATTAGTATTGCAAACAAAAATAAATAGTGCTATAATGTCATCCGTTGTACAAATGTACAGTAATTCGATGCGGAATTGTGTAACGGTAGCACGAATGACTCTGACTCATTTTGTCTGGGTTCGAATCCTAGTTCCGCAGCCAAAAAAACCTCGGATAAACTCCGAGGTTTTTTATTTTTCGTACTTTTAGCGTACGTTTTGGGACGAAAAAACTTAGGTAACTCTTTGGACAGACAGTCAAATACGATTTTTCGTACTTTTTCCGTATGTTTTGGGACGAAATTTTCCACAATTCAACTTCGTACACTCAATTTGTCAGTTTCTTTATCCACTTATATCTGTTAGCTTTAATAAAAGCGGGCAAACATTTAAAGATTTGGTCAGCATTCAAGCATGCAATTACTGCCACAGGATGAAAATCCCACAAAAACGCTGCTGCGAACGACAAAGGCAAAACTATGCCCCATATACTGACGATGTCCAATATTAAAATAAACTTTGAATCTCCGCCGCCTCTGATAATACCGACGTTTGTAGGCATTTGATAAGATGTACCTATGCATGTAACGCAAAGTACAAGCAAGAATCCATTAGCAAGGCTTTTTGCTTCTTCAGAAATATTATACATAGAGACAATAGGCATTCGTAAAATAAACAAGACAACAGCAGTCAGTATACCTATACAGACAAATATCACCTGAAGAGTTTTTGAATACTCTTTGATTTTCTCTAATTTTTTGCCCTCACCTATCGTCTTACCGATAATAACGGACGCCGCACTCGCAGAGCCTATTGCCGCCACTTTCAAGACTTGATACAGAGTAGTCGATACGGAATTCGCCGAAATTGCCGATTCTGACATATGACCTAATATTACAGTTTGAAGCGCTGTTGATACACCAAATAATCCATCAGTAATCACAAAAGGTATACAAGTAATTAAATACTTTTTATATATTGAAAAATCCGCTTTTTTAAAATCATCTTTTTGCCACTTTATGTTTTTTTCAAAAAAAGCAGCATAAATAACTACAAAAATCATTTCGCAAACTCTTGCCACCAATGTTGCAATAGCAGCACCTCGTACACCCATGGGGCGAACGCCAAACTTTCCGAAAATAAGGACATAGTTTAAGGATATATTAAACACAAGAGTAACTAACGAAACATAAAAACCGACTTTAACACTTTCGACCGAGCGCAAAAAAGCCAAAATAATATTAGTAAGCGCAAAGACAGGATATGTATATTTAATTATAGATAGATACACAACACCTTCTTCAATAATTTTTTGAGAATCAGTAAAAAGTTTTACTACATTTTCAGGCATCACAGCCGCAAAAGCAAAGAGTACAGCAGAAAATACCACACCCAGAATACTAGCTATTGAAGCTATGTTTTTTATAGGTTTTATCTTTTTCTCACCCCAATATTGACTGCCTAAAACTACTACAGCGTTTGAAATACCGAGTATAATTTGTTGAAAAACAAATTGTACTTGATTACAAGCTGTGGCTCCGGAAAGTGCAGGTTCGCTGTACTTTCCGAGCATGATATTGTCAGCAAGATTGACACCTAAGATTATTATGTTATTTAAAACCAAAATTTTCCATAATGAGAAAAAACTATTATAAAAATTTTTATCGCGCGTCATTTTTTGAACACCCAAAATTTATTAATCAAATAACTTTCTATCAGCATTACAGGCGTTACTATGAATTTACAATACTCTTCAGAAACACCTATTCGATTAAGTAACATTACAAAAATCGCACTTAATACAGTATAAATAATAAACGCAACAATAAATTTGCCCCCGGTTTTCTTGTTCCTGTTATCAAAAACAAATTTGCTGTTTAATATATAGCTGTTAATTCCTCCTGCAATATCACCTATTACAGAGCTGAGTCCAGCAGCAACAGATGCACCTGCAACAACAAGAGATAAATCAAGCGATTTAAAAACCTTGAGTAAAATAAAGCTTACCACTAATGAGACAACAGTATTTGATGCGCCAACAATACAAAACAAAACGAATTGCTTATATTTTTGCCATAAAGTTTTAATCATATTAAACATAAATCATCCTCACGCAGTTTTTCTTTTTTTGAAACGTAAAACAAATATAACAACTACTAATGTCATTATCGAGCAAATAACAATAGAAGGCACCATTCCGAATTCCTCAATAAAAATGGCTGTAGGCAAACCGGCAAAGTTAAACGCAGCATGAACAATCATGCTTGAAAACAACGAACCGGAAATTTCATATACAAAAACCATAAACAAGGAAAGAAAACCTGTGTAGAGACCTTGGAGTATATTTCCGTGATAAATACCAAACAAAGCCGACGAAATAACAGCTGACAATAGCATAGAAACGAGGCGTGTTTTTGACGAAGGCACTTTTGGTATGAGATTAATAATCTTTTTTAAAGCATTATATATTAATCCTCTGAAAATAAGTTCTTCAGCGATTGGCGCACAAATAATAACAGCAATAAGCATTATTAAAATATTACCGCCTTGAAATGCTTGGATACTTTCTTTGTTGCCTTCAATCCATGAATCAGGGAGTGTTTTTGACATTAACTCTATAGCAATGTTTAATATAACACCTACAAAAGTACCTATCAGAATTGAAGAAACCACAAAAAAACATGTCGGTCTTTTATATTCAAGGTCCAAATGCCTTGAAAAGCGAATTGTTTTTTGGAGAATAAAAAACAACAAAATAAAAGCAAGTGTTATAATAAAGTACATAAGAGAAATATTCTCATATATTAAATTCATTGCTTTTGTTTGTAAAACATCTTGTGTTAAGGTAGGATTTGTAAATGCAACATAAAAAGCAACCACAATAGAGAAAACAAATTGCACAGCATAGTTAATTAAATACCACACAAAAAATCCGGCAAACGCAACAAGCAATGCTTTTAACACAATAATAAATTTAGGTTCTGCATTATCATTTATTTGAACATTTTCTTTGATGTTAATTTCATCCATTATTTATCCTCCAAATATTGTTAAACACATAACAAAAATGTATAATAACATTATTCTAATTATAGACTATTTTTTATTTATTACAAGAATCAATATATTTTTCAGAGGTGTATTGTTAATTATGAAAAAACGCCAAATTGTTACTCGTGCCGGAGCACTCGAGTTAATATTAAAACAAATAACAGATACGCTTGCCGTCAAAGGAAGTTGCGTTGTTGCTATCGACGGAAATTCAGGCGCCGGAAAGTCTACGCTCGCCGCTCAGATTGTTAAAGAGTCAGGCGGAAATTTATTTCATACAGACGATTATTTTTTACCCTCTCACCTTCGCACAGAGGATAGATTAAATACACCCGGAGGAAATGTTGATTACGATAGATTCAACAATGAAATTATTAACGGAATTTCTTGCTGTAAAGATTTTTCTTACAAAGCATATTCTTGCAGCGATGGTACTTTTTCAGTTATTAATGTCAAAAGTTCTCCAATTAACATTATCGAAGGCTCATACAGCCATCATCCCCTATGGAGTGATAAAATTGACATTAAAGTATTTATGAGTATTGATTACGATGCGCAAATAATGCGAATTCGCAAAAGAAACGGAGAAGAAATGCTAAGTAACTTCACAAATAAGTGGATACCGTTAGAAAATACTTATTTTGAACATTATGACATTGCTGGCAACAGCGATATAACAGTATTTTCATAATTAACAAAAGGATTTCTCCCACAAAAGCCCGCTTTTGGTAGAGAAAAACTCTATCGAGGATGTTTGAAAGAGCTTTGAAATGCCTTTTGCACTAGTCAACAAAAAGTAGACACATTTTTTAATTAATCACCATAGAATTTGAAAAATATTCACGATACTGTTTAGGTGTCAAATAGTTCAAAGAATACGCAGGACGTTGTTCGTTGTAAAAGGAAATATATGAGG
>JBGVNN010000031.1:0-40329 GCA_045125595.1 Candidatus Egerieisoma sp. | reverse complement strand
GGGGGATGCTTTTAAGATTAGTAAAATCGCATATTCTGACGAACAGCGGATAAAAACTATCAAATTTGGTGGAGAAAACAACTCTTTTCCAATCCTCATAATCTTCAAAATCTATAAAGGATTCGATATTTTTTGTTCGATTTAAAATTTTGTGGTATTGTTTTTCCGAAACTAAAATCGCTTTTTTTAGTAAGTCTTTTAATGGGAAGTAAAAAAGTAATAGATTTGACAGATCCGCAAATCGTTGTACCGCGATTTGAAAATCAAAATCGCTTAACGATTTTAGAATTTTAAGTGAATCTTCATCAATGTATTCACCACAAAAAAATTCTTCAATCATTTTTTCTCTACTTTTTTTGCCTTGTTCATTAGATTCATAATCTTTTATTCTGGTTGTCCAATTGAAATTGTTATCGCACACAAAGGTTTCAGAATCGGTGTATAATATTTTGTTTATTTCTTTTCTGGTTGAATGAGTAAATGTTGCTATTTCTTTTGCCTTTAATCCAAGGGGGTTATCCTTCAATACTTTTATGATGACATTCTTGTTGACCACTATATCCCACCTGCATTTTTTATTTTTTTATAACATATGTTCAATTAAATGTCAATCGGTGCAGTATAAATCTCCTTGTTTTGCAGATACTAACATCACAAATCTGTAAATACAAGGAGATTTTATATAAATGAAAGCCACAGGAATTGTAAGAAGGATCGACGACCTTGGACGTGTCGTTATCCCAAAAGAAATCAGAAGGACTATGCGCATCCGCGAGGACGACACCTCTTGAATATTCACTACATCTCCGCAATAAACCTCCTCATCATCTCCTCATGATCCTTTGATTTCCTAACTATCCCACGCCCATACCCGCAGTAAAATTCCACCAGCCACGCTTTTGGTACGATTTTTACACCGCCTTGTACATTCACGCACTTCAGGTGACCATCGCGAATCCAACGTTCTACGGAATGCTTATTGTAGCCGGTAGTGTCTGCTACTTCTTGTACGGTAAGCGCATCGGGCAGGCAAGAAAGTTCCGTAGTAAGCCACTCGCGAAAAGCATCAACATCAATGTCCGGCAGGGGGGCCGGCAACCCGATATGCGAAGCAACACCGATTGACGCATTTTTACTGCCTGACGAAAATTCGCCGCAGGGCAATACATATTTTTCGGGACATCTTTGTGAATCCTCAATAAACTCGATTAAGTCGCTTTTCAAAACTGTATACTTCCGTGATTCCTTTCCGCTGTTTTTACATTTTATATATCCATTATTTAGCAACCAGGCGCACTTGCGTTTGCTGATATGCAGGGCGCAACGAACTTGTTCGCCCGATAACACTTGAGGTAAATTGCTTAACATTTCTTATCACCTTTGATTGTATACCGCTTACCGATATCGTTTGTCGTCCGTACGAGGTAATCTATGAGGGCGTCCTTGGTGAAAATATAACCGCCTTTGTAGATGTAGGATTCTAGTTCGCCGTTTCGAAGTGCGGCGTAGATTGTGTTCTTGCCGACAGGCGACCATCGGGCCGCTTTCATTGGAGTTAAGATATCAGGGCATTTTTTTAACATCTTTTCATATGATTCTCTTTGTTTTTCTTGGTTCATTTTTTATTCTCCTTTGTTGATTTTTTGCCCAAGTTTACACAAAGAATATCACAAGGAACACGAAAGTCCAGCGAAATCATTGTAAGCTTAATATTTAATAATATTTATTCAAAAATCAGGTGCCTGCAAAATGAATAATTGGCGTTTAACGAGGGTAAAATATAAAAGAAATCAATTTATACCCCCGTAACTTGACATTAACTAACGATATGTTATAATTTCGTTGTCCATAAGAGAGGAGCACAGGAGATGAATCAAAAGGTTTACACAAGACAATATTACATTGATAAAATACGAGGATTTTACCATAGTGACTTAATAAAAGTTGTTACAGGTATCCGACGCTGCGGCAAATCATTCTTTCTGCTTTCCGTTATGGAAGATCTAAAAAAATCGGGTGTAAATGAAAAAGATATTATTTATCTTAATCTTGACAAGCGTGGTTATAGAAACATTAAAACCCCCGATGCTTTGGAAGAAGCCATTGAAAAGCTGATTACGGATGATGATTTCAAATATCTGTTTATTGATGAAGTTCAAAACGTAGTCGGCTTTGAAGAAGTTGTCAACGGTTTCAGGGAGGATGGAAACTTCTCTATTTTCATCACGGGCTCAAACTCTTATCTGTTAAGCGGTGAACTTTCCACTAAACTCACAGGCCGATATATTGAAGTTGAAATGTTTACCCTTAACTTCCGTGAGTATTTGGAAATGAAAGCGTTTCTCGGCAAGGAAATTAATACTAATAAAACGGCAGAATTTAACGAATATCTCCGTTTCGGCGGTTTCCCAAAAACACTTGAATTTGATGAACCCGCTGACAAAGACACCTATATTGCCGACGTTATAAAGCAGATACTTGAAAAGGATGTTGTTAAGCATAAAAAGATTCGTAATCGTGCCGTGTTTGATAAAGTTATGACTTATATCATAAATAACTTCGGAGCTACAGTCAGCCTTGGCGGCATTGCTGAATACTTTGAAAATTGTGAAAATATCAAAATCCGCACAGAAACACTTAATAATTATCTCAAAATACTTGAAAACGCTAAAATTATTTATAGGTGCCCACGTTTTGATGTTAAGTCAAAAAAATCACTTCGGGGCGAACAGAAATATTATCTTGCCGACCTTGGTATCTACTTCTCCCGTAATGTAGACACAAGAATCAATTACGGTCCGGTACTTGAAAACATCGTTTACACTTATCTTTCTGCAAAGAATTATAAAATCAGCGTAGGAAGAATCGGTAAACTGGAATGTGATTTTATTACACGCATTAATGATGAATACCGCTATGTTCAGGTCGCTATGACAATTATGAGCGAAGATACAGAGGAACGCGAATATAAGCCGTTCACAATGATACGTGACAACTATCCCAAATATCTGTTTACCATTGATACCCTCTTGCAAAAGCGTGATGGTGTAATACACAAAAACATTATTGAATTTATTTCTAATGACGAGAATCTTTGATAATGTAATATTAATTATTAGTTTTAGTATCCCATAGATTAGCCTCCCTGAGTTGTTTTTCTCAGGGAGGTTTTAGTGTTTTTCTCGCAGCCTTCTCGCAAAATTCTCGCTGATTTCCGTAGGTTTTTCTGATTTTGCGAAAAAAGCGTGACAAAACGTGCTGTTTTTGGTACGGAAAGGGAAGGTGCGGTAAGTAATTTTAACTGCTCGAAATCTGTTATTGCTATGATGTTTTTTTAGTCGGTCATCTTAAAATATAGTGTGTTATCTGAAATGTCTATGACAGTTTTGCTTTAAAAATTCTTTGATTTCACCATTGTCTTTATCCTCATAATAGCTTATTAAAAGTTTTTTAAATTCGGGGACATGTTTTTCAGGGATAACCAAAAGACCACCCGCTTTTGAAATTAAATAATGATTCGCAAATATAACCGATGCACGTTTGTTACCATCATTAAAAATTTGCGTTTTCATACAGTAAAGACAAAGCTCAATGGCAATGTTTGTTGCTTCATCATCACGATTTATAATCTCTAAAATATTTTCAATGACAACCGTTTCTATGGGGAGGGGCGGAACATATGATGTGCCACCGATGGTTACGGGTACTCCTCTTATTCTTCCTCCACTTGCGAAAAAGCCCTCATTTACACGTTTTGCAATGTGGCAGAGAACAGAATAATCAGTTTTTACCTGCAAAACGTCTTTATCTAATATAAATTCCCACGCGTGTTTTCGTATGATGTCTTCTGAAATTTCGACATATCTTACAGGTCGATATGTGACTTTCCGTATATTCACTCTTTCATTTGAGGAGTATCTGACATTTAAAACGCAATATGGCGAGATAGATGATATTCACAAGGAATTGGTGAAATATATCAAGTACGGTGGTTTCCCGCCAATACACTTGCGAGAATACCCGCTGGACAATGCTTATACCATTGTTCGTGATATTTATAATTCGACTATATTTTTTGCCATTGTCAGAAGAAATCAAATTCGCAAGGTTGACCAGTTAGAGCGAGTTGTGAAGTTTGTTTTTGATAATGTAGGCAAGACATTCTCGGCAAAATCTATTTCTGATTATACCAAGTATCTCTTGACGACTGACGACTTTGCCGGTGGAAATTATCAAGGTATTAAGACAATGCATGTGGCTGACTTCTTGCTTTCGAATGAATATTAATATTTTTAGGGAACAAATTATGGGCGCTTGAGTCGGTTTGTTCCCTAAAATTTATATGAAATAATTAGTAGCGGCTTCAAGTGAGTGTTTGCTGGTAACAACAGTTCTTGCTTTTTTTGAAATAAACTCACTCTTGTTGCGATTGTCATATTTCTTAATTAAAGTCCTTTATGCAGTTTATAAAACATATTCCAATACGACAATTATCACTTCTAGCGCAGGTGCTAAGAATTGAATAAAGAATCCGATTTTTCTGAAGCCTTTACGGCGCAAAGACAAAGACGCGGCAACAGAGAACGGAATGATCTGAGGAATACACAAAAAAGCCTGATATATCCAATCGGGTCCCGTCGGGTATGCTTGAATAAAAATCGCAGCGATGTAAATAATTGGAAATATAAAAAACATCATTGCAAAATTCAATGCTATGTTGATGTTATCGAGAACACCATATTCCACACCGTCGCCTTTTTTTACAAAAATCATACAAAGAATAAGGGTTAAAATACCAACGAGAGTCATCACTTCGGTGTTTGTTTCATAAAGCCCGGAAAAGCCCGCAAAGCGAAATGTATTTTCAATCGGCGTGGGATATTCAAAGCTGACTATCTCGGCATCAAAAACATCAGGTAATTCCGATTCACCGTATTGATTGCCATCTTTATCTTCTGCTTCAAGAGTAGGTCCTTCAATATACGAATCATATGATTCGTTTTCCTCATCGCCCATGAGATAATAATCGTTTAAAAGTGCAACAATATAAAGTTTGTACCCATCTTTTTCGTCGATTGTAAAGCAACGGTCACCGTCGTCCTCTCCTTCGACTTTATATGTACCCTCGTAATATCTGCAAAGGGGGTCTACACCGTTTCCGCCAAAACCGGTAAAACGACTGCTATAAACACCGTTTAGCGTTTTTGTTTCGCCGTCGAGCTTATAGGTTATTGAAAAGTCGAAATCTTGATTTGTTATTGTAGGCGTTTTTTGTATTGATGCCAACAAACTGGCCGCAATTGCAATAATGATGCCAATTGCAATAATGATTATCGGTAATTTCAAACTTTTCTTTTTCATATTTTTCTCCTTTTTCGGTAAATGCAGCTGATGTACTTATGGTTATATACATATTTAAGAACAGGTGTTTCAAAACACCTTTTTGCATTTTATGTATAATAACCTGATTTCCTATTCTGTATATCACACAAGGTATGACAAACTTCTTACAAGCAACAAAAAAAGGCATCTTTGTTGCAACCGATACAGAAATACTTAATATTATGCTTTTTGCTGTTATATTAGCAATAATGTTATTGCTATCGCTTCCAATGCAAAAAACATTGCATATACTAATACCGTTGCAATAGATGGTTTAAACAACTTTCCGAATCTTATATTTGCTAAAGGTACTCGCTGATATTCCTCTTTTCCCAATAAACGCATTACATTGATATATGTTTTAGAACTTGCGTTTAATCTTTTGGCATATCCAATGCCTATATAAAGAAAAACAAAGGCGAGAACGATGCCAATTATAGGAAAAATTTTATTGTTGATAGGAGGTAAAGATACCCCTAAAAAATTTGCTACATATGGTAATATAATAACAATAAGAATTGCGTAAAACAGCTTAAATACCTGTGACCACAAAAGAGAATCTCTGTGTTTCCACTCGTCTAAATAAATCGACATGAGTGTAATTATTTGGTCTGAATTAAGTTCTTTAGAATTGCTCGTCTTTTTATCTTCCATAATATATTCCTTGATGCTTTGTTTTATTCAATTGTAGCACATTCAAAATTGGATGTAAATCTTAAAGAAGACTTAATTGTTGAGTTCGAACCTTATTTCTTCGGTTAGTATTGACGGATTGCTTTTTAAACGCTATAATCTAAATTACCTGACAGGTAATTTAGATTTAATAGGGAGAGATGTTTTGGAGCTGGAATATGCAACTGAAAAAGTTAAAGAACAATGTACAAGTGTAAAAGTTGCCAATAAATTATTTGGTGGTGATGCTGTTTTAAGCAGGAGTCTTTTGGCTCGAATTAATGCTTTAAAACAAGCAGAAACAATCAAGGATATAATTGTCCAACCTGCTTGTCATTTTCATAAACTTAAGAACAAAAATGGCAGAAATTTTGAGGGCTTTTTGCGATTGATGTTAAATCAAGAAAAGAACCATGGAGAATAATTCTTCAGCTATTAAATTCAAATAAAGAACCATATATTCCGTGTAATATTGATGAAATAGCGGGAATAGTAAAAATAGTAGAAATTATGGAGGTAAGCAAGCATTATGAGTAATTATATTGAGTATAATGATACAATTGCATTCCACCCAGGTTATTATATTAAAGAGATCGTGGAAGAAAGTGGTTTGACTCAGGAAGATTTTGCGAAAAGATTAGATACTACACCCAAAAACTTGAGCTTGTTAATCCGAGGAGAACAGAGTTTATCTATTGACATTGCAATGAAATTGTCAAGAATGATTGGAACAAGTGTCAGCTATTGGTTAAATTTGCAAAATTCATATGATACTTTGGTGGCAGCTTTTAAATCAGAAAAAGAATTGGCAGAAGAAAGAATTGTATTTGAAAGTCTAGATTATAAGTATTTTAGAGATAATTATAGTTTGCCTAATCTTTCCAGAAAAATAGATGAACAAATAAAACAAGTGAGAGAATTTTTGAATGTTGCAACATTGAAGGTGCTAACTAAAAGAGATATGGCTGTAAGTTTTAGAAGTTCTACAGAAGAACTTTCTGAAAACAATACAACCAAAGCTAATGCAATGGTTCAAATAGCTATAAATAAAGCATTAAAATCTAATGCTCCCAAATTCAACAAACAAAGATTTGAAAAAGCTGTTTCGTATGCATTGACATTGACAGAAAAACACGATGACTTTTATAAATTGATATATGATGCGTTTTTTGAGGCAGGAGTTATTTTTATAATTTTACCTAATCTTCCAGGTTCAAAAATTAATGGAGCTACAAAAAAAATCGGTGACAATATTATGCTTATGGTAAATGACCGAAGATTATATGCAGATTCGTTTTGGTTTACTTTATTCCACGAGATTGGTCATATTATGAATGGTGATTATGGTATTTCATTTGAAAAAGAAAAAGGAGAACAAGAATCTTCGGCAGACATATTTGCTGAGGACAGTTTAATTCCGAGAGAAGAATATGCTAAATTTACTGAACAAAGAGCTTTTGGGAGAGAGGCAATTTGTCGATTTGCGAGAAAGGTTAATAGAGATCCGGGCATTGTACTGGGCAGATTACAAAATGATATGCTTGTTGATTATAATGATTGGAAATTAAAATCATTAAGAAAAAAATATCGTGTTAATACAGCAATATAATTTTCTGGTTTGAAATGAGGAATAACAGATGACTGACGACAAAATGATAGAACTTCAAAGTGGTTTTAATACAGCTTTCATTAACAACTCATTTAATTCGAATTTAGCATATAGGCCTCAGTTTGTGTATAACGATAGCAAAAGTGGTCAAAAGGTTTTCTCTGCAATTGAAGAAGAACTAGTTAGATGTGATTGCTTTGCAATCAGTGTTGCTTTTATCACAAGAGGTGGTATTACGCCACTTTTGCAAACATTGAAGGAGTTGGAGCGTAGAGGCGTGCCGGGAAGAATTCTCACTACTGACTACCTTAGTTTTAGTGACCCGGTTGCACTTGATACAATTGCGAATCTTAAAAACATAGAATTACGTATGTATCAGACAGAACGTGCAGGTAATGGTTTTCACACTAAAGGATATATTTTTCAAAAGAATGAAGAGTACCGTTTTATCATTGGTAGCTCAAATTTGACACAAGACGCTTTGACACGAAATATGGAGTGGAATACAAAGCTTGTATCTACTAATAAAGGTGAAATGCTTAATTCTGTTTTAGAAGAATTTGAGAAGCTTTGGAATGCGACTGAATATACAAAGCCGTATTCTGAGTTCATTGACGAATACAGAAGAGCGTACGAAGAAAGACAGTTGTTCATTAAAATGGTTAATGAGCAGAAACGTATTGCAAAAAGCGAGGCGATTCCGTCAGTAGAAGCATACACTTTACAGCCCAATTCAATGCAGAAATCATTTATTTACAATTTGTTAGAATTAAGAAAAAACGACGTGAGTAAAGCTTTATTGATTTCTGCGACAGGAACGGGAAAAACATATGCGTCTGCTTTTGCTATGAGAGAGTTAGGCTTCAAAAGGGTTTTGTTTTTAGTACATAGAAATCAAATAGCAAAGCAAGCAAAAGCCTCTTTTGAGAGAGTGTTTGGTAGCAGAATTAAAACCGGATTGGTTTCCGGAGATTATCATGATTACAAGGCTGATTTTGTCTTTGCGACGGTTCAAACTTTGAGCAAATATGAAAATTTAAATAAATTTCCTAAAGATTATTTCGATGCTTGTATTTATGATGAAGCACATCATACAAGTGCGGGAAGTTACAAAAGAGTAATGGATTATTTCACACCGAAATTTACTCTGGGAATGACAGCGACACCTGACAAGCGTGATGACAATATAGAAGGGCGTAATATCTATGAGATTTTCGATCACAACATTGCATACGAGATTCGATTGCAACAAGCAATGGAGGAAGATTTGTTATGTCCGTTCCATTATTTTGGGATAACTGATCTTGCAATGATTTCTGACGAGGGGAATTCAAAAGAAGAACAACTTGAAAATTTTCGGTTTTTAACGAGTAATGATCGTGTGAAGTATGTTATGGAGCAGGCGGAATATTTTGGATATTCAGGCGAGCGTGTAAAAGGTTTAATTTTCTGTAGCAGAATAGACGAGGCGAAGGAATTATCTAAGAAATTTAATGAGCATGGATTAAAAACCATTGCATTAAGTGGCTCAGATTCTGAAGAAGTTAGAGCTCAAGCAATTGAACGCCTGACGATGAATGTGCAATCAGAAAATGATGATTATTTGGATTATATTATTACAGTTGACATCTTTTCAGAAGGTACTGACATTGTAGAAGTAAATCAAATTATTATGCTCCGTCCGACACAATCGCCGATTGTTTTTGTTCAGCAGTTGGGGCGTGGCTTAAGAAAAGCTTCTGATAAAGAGTATGTTGTTATACTTGATTTTATAGGTAATTACAAGAATAACTTTATGATTCCAATTGCGTTATCCGGTGATCGTAGTTATAACAAGGACAATATCAGAAGATACTTAATGGAAGGCGGCAGGGTTATTCCGGGGGCAAGTACGATTCACTTTGATGAAATTAGTAGAAAGCGTATCTTTGCAGCGGTTGATAATGCTAATTTCAGTGACATTAAGCTTATAAAAGAGAACTACACAAATCTTAAAAATAAGCTTGGCAGAATTCCAAGATTAAAAGATTTTGATGATTATGGCGAAATGGATGTTCTTCGCATTTTTGATAACAATAGCTTGGGTAGTTATTATAAATTTCTTGTAAGATACGAAAAGGAATATACGGTAAGATTATCACCCGAGGAGGAACAAGTTATTGAATTTGTTTCTAAGAAGCTTGCAAATGGTAAACGAGTTCAAGAACTTAAATTGTTGAATAGAATGCTTTCGCGCTCACATAGATTAATGCTGTTTGCTGCGATGGAATCAGAATTTAGGTGTGGTTATGGCAATCAAATTAGTGAGGCTCAAAAGGTTAATATTATTAACATTTTAACGAATGAATTCCCGGCAGGAGCAAGTAAGAAAACATATTCAAAATGTGTTTTTATCGAAAAAGATGGCGGGACAGATTACCGCATTTCAAAATCATTTGAGAAAATGCTTGCAAATAGGGATTTTTATGAGATTTTAAAAGAACTTATTGAATTTGGCATTAGTAGATATGAGCGTGATTTTTCCGAAACATATAAGGAAACTGATTTGGTGCTGTATCAGAAATACACGTATGAGGATGTTTGCCGATTGCTTAACTGGGAAACAAATGAAGTGCCATTAAATATCGGCGGATATAAGTATGATAAAAAGACAAAAACTTTCCCTGTCTTTATAAACTATGATAAGTCAGATGATATTAGCGATACAACTAAATACGAAGACCACTTTACAAGTAGTAATAGCCTAATTGCAATTTCGAAATCAGGTAGAAGTATTACATCTGAGGATGTACAGAACTTTTTGCATGCTACGGAAAAAGGTATACAGGTTCATTTGTTTGTGCGTAAAAATAAAGACGATAAAATTTCAAAAGAGTTTTATTACTTGGGTCATATGCAGGCAAGTGGTAAGGTAAAAGAGTTTATTATGCCGAACACAGACAAAACTGCTGTTGAAATTGAATGGCTTTTAGACGTTCCGGTACGTGAAGATTTATATAAATATATTGTAAATGAGTAGAGGCAAAACATGAAAACAATACGAGTAGTAGCAGCAATTATTAAGATGATAAATGAGTCGGGAGAACCGCTTGTTTTTGCCACGCAAAGAGGTTATGGTGATTTTAAAGGTGGTTGGGAATTTCCCGGCGGAAAGATTGAAGAAGGAGAAACACCACAAGATGCTCTTAAACGTGAAATTTTTGAAGAATTAAGAGCGGAGATTTCAGTAGGAGAGTTAATCGACACTATTGAATATGATTATCCGAATTTTCATTTGTCTATGGATTGTTTCTGGGCTGAAATTATTTCCGGTGACTGCATTTTAACAGAGCATACGGATGCAAAATGGCTTGATAAGTCAGAATTGGATTCTGTTGAATGGCTACCTGCAGATGTGACTTTGATAGAGAAGATTAAAAATAATATGTATATATAAATAGTAGAGTGAGTATTTATGCAAACAATAGAACAAGCTTTAGAAAAATTAGCCAATTCAAAATTCAGAAGCAGTTTTAAGCTTACAAGAAAAGAAGTGTTGTATGTAGAAGAAAAGGGCATTGACGTTATTCGTATGCATGCTGCAGATTTTGTACGCAACAGACTTGCTCCTGCAAATCCTGTTAATGACGGAAAGCAAACGCCCATGCACGGGCATCCTGTTTTTAAGGCAATGCACGCAACTGCTTGTTGCTGTCGCGGCTGTATGCTAAAATGGTATAAAGTTAGTCCAAACAGAGAACTTACTGACGATGAACAGCGGAGAATCGTTAATTTACTAATTGCGTGGATTGAAAACAACAGGAGACTTATTTATGGACCTTGAATTTTTAAAGATTGACTTCACGGTATGTAAAGTCAAAGATTTGTCAAAAGTGAATTTTGACTCTGATTTTATCTTTGTAAGCAAGACGGACAATGAGCTCTCCATTGTTTGTCCAACTGCAGATGTTCCGTCGAATGCGACTTACCAAGAAGATGGGTGGCGAGCTTTCCGTATTGTCGGAACGCTTGATTTCTCGCTTGTTGGTGTGATTGCTAAAATATCAAATCTGCTTTCGGAAAGTCGCATCCCTGTTTTCGTTGTTTCTACGTATAACACTGATTATGTTTTGGTAAAAAAGGAAAACGAAGCGAAAACGATTGAAGTCTTAAGTGGGGCAGGGTATCGTCATTCTTTTTTTTAAATCTTAGATATCAAGAAGATTCAATACGCTTCGTGATATTTACATGCATTTTTGAATTTGCTATAATTTCCCGGGCTTTTGATTTGGTATCAAAGTCAAAAACTGAGTTTGTTTCGTACGATTGTTATGTACAGATGAATGGAGTAGATTTTATTATGCAAAACAAGTCAGATTCAAGTATAAGAGATAAAAAGAACATTTTGGTTTTGATCGGAGTCATCATAGGATTAGTAGTTATTACAATTATAATCGTTTTGTGTCTGCGTGGCTGCGATTCGGAAATTAGTGGCAGTCCTACACCTAGTATCGTTGCGTCAGCAGAGACGTCAACTCCGACAGCTACAGATTTGATATATGATACTACTTTGGAGCCTACAGCTACATTAGAACCTACTGCCACATTAGAACCTACTGCTACATTAGAACCTACTTCTACACCTACAACGGTAGTTACTGCTACTGCAAAACCGACAGTGCCTGCTACTGTAAAACCGACAGTTACAGTTAAGCCGACACAGAAGCCTACGCCTGTGCCGACACCAACTCCTACTGCAACTATTTCTGTAAACGTGCCTCCGCTTTCGACGCAAGTTGGAGATGTTGTTAAATACGGAAAGTATGAACAAGACAATGACACCTCAAATGGTAAAGAAGATATAGAGTGGATTGTTTTAGCAAAAGAGAACAACAGAATACTCGTTATAAGTAAGTATTCACTTGACTGTCAAAAGTATAATACCTCATATGTCGATGTTACATGGGAGACTTGTACGCTACGCTCTTGGCTTAACAATGATTTTATAAGTAGTGCATTCTCAAGTGCTGAAATTAGCAAAATACCGACAGTGATGGTTACCGCAGATGAAAATCCCAACTACAGCTCTGATGCCGGAAATGACACACAGGATAAGGTCTTTTTGTTAAGTTTACCGGAAGTAAAAGAATATTTCACTTCGAGTAATGAACGTATTTGTTTTCCGACAAAATATGCAATAGAGCAAGGTGCAAAAACAAATTCAAATCAATCTTGGTGGTGGATGAGGTCAGCAGGTAGTGTTCAAAACAGTGCCGCATATATTGACTACGAGGGCGACATTTACTATGGCGGACGCCGTGTCGACGCTGATACTGTTTCTATTCGTCCTGCTTTGTGGATAGACTTGTATTCTTAATGTCTCCATATAACGCGGATTATGTTTTGGTAAAAAAGTAAAACGAAGGGAGAAGTTTTGAAGTATTGAGTGGGACAGGGTACAGGTATTGCGTATCTATTTACATTTCCGATTCTGCTATATCAAGCGAATCCAATTTTGTTTTTATGAGTTTCGTAAAATACTTTAGGTTCTTCGATGTCTTCAGCTGTAAGCGTACTTAAAATCTCATCATTAATGCTGTCAATATCGCCTTTGAGCAAGCGATTGGTTTGAGCCATTTGTGCCTTTTCGATAATGTTTCGTGCATATCTACCATTGCCAAAATCGGTTCTTTTTCTCGCTTCAGAGAAAATGCTCTCTAATTTACATATTGCACCATTTGATAAAGATAGACCACGTGATCCTGCAATCATTTTCGCAATGCTGCAAAGTTCATTGGAAGAGTAATCTTCAAATGGAATATGAAAGGCAATACGAGAACGCAAACCGGGATTCTTGTTAAGGAAGATTTCCATTTCTTTTGGATAACCTGCAAATATCACTATTATATCATTGCGGTTGTTTTCCATTTCTTGAACGATGGTATTGATTGCCTCATCACCATATAGCCCATCTCTTTCGACCAAAGAATATGCTTCGTCAATAAATAATACACAGCCACGAGCTTTCATGAAAGCTTGCTTTACAAGTGGTGCAGTATGACCAACATATTTACCAACAAGATCTGCTCGACTGACCTCGTATAAGTCACCTTTTGACAAAAGACTGTTCTCCTTCATTATTTGAGCAAAGAGGCGTGCTACTGTTGTTTTGGCAGTTCCGGGATTACCTGCAAAAACCATGTGCATTGCCGGAGGGTTAAATGAAACATTTCTGTTTTCAAATAAATTCCGTGCTTTGTAGAAATTAAGAGCCTGATTAATAGTTTCTTTAGCCGTTGAAAGGCCAATCATATTGTTTAGCTGATCATATGCGCTTATAAAGTTTTTTTCGTTTATATTAGTGCTCTTTATGGTTTGAGCTTCTTTATATTGCGGAAAGATATTGTTACGGAGCTTTTGATCGTACCATTTATCAAAAATTTCTCTTAATTCAGTTGCAGAAAAAAGTTGTCCTTCTTTATATACAGGGAACAATTTCTTGTCTGTACGGACTTTGTGGTTTTTAGCCATTATTTTAAGGTATTCATTTGCTTTTTCTGAATTTACTATATCCTCACGTAATTCAATTAAAACAGTATTGGTAAAATTGCTTAAAAGAGCAGAACAGGTCTCTTTGGCTTCGGTGGGCAAACAAAATACAGTTAAAACTTTATTTCTGTATCTAAGAGCAAATTTACAGAGTGTAGCAATAATATTTTTATCAAATTTTGCAAATTGACCACTGTTTGACTCTCCACATGAACACTTCACAATAATTGTACCGTTTTCACAACTACGATATAATGATTCGTATTCATCATCTGAAAAATTGTTTTTATTTTCATAGTCCATAAGGCAATATCTTTTGCTCTTTATACGGTTATTTGCATACAAGGCAGACAGCAAGATTTCGTAAATAGATTTTCTGTTATCCTGATTATCCGCTCTAATGAGATAATGAACGGGATGTCCACTCAAGTTCTTATTGGCTGGAATTTCGTAGATTCGGTTGATTTCTGCGGTCAGTGTATCGTTCATCATAAGTTCATTTGATTTTTTTATCAGCGAATCTTTGCTTAAACTTGCATCAATTATATATTCTACGTACTCAGAATAACTTCTATGACTAACAAGGCAATCAATTCCAAATCGCTCAAGTATTTCATCATCGCTGTTAACAAAGTCGTTTTGGCTTGCAGTTAAAAGTAGAGCTTCCATAGAGTGCAGCGTTATTTCTTCTATACGGATATTTTTGACATTTATAGCAAGCAATCTAATATATTTATTACAATCTTTTTCAATTGTGTTGGCATCATTTGAGATTGCACCCATGACAATGTGCGTGTTGTTTGTGTTAGAAATAAAGAAAAATTTTTGCTCATTAATTTTATGATAGAATAAGTCACTCTTCTCTTTATATTCTACTGCTATTTTTCGGAAACTATCGTGCTTTTGAAGAGTAGGAAGTGAATCTTCGGCAATAAGGGTAGCGTCAATTTTATAAAATAACATATCATATCCTCCGTTTATATTACATGATTTAATGTACCGTTTTGGTATGGCAGAAATTATTGAATATTATCACTAATACCAATTCTATAATTTGAGATAAATTTGCTTTGAATCCAGTTCTCTGCCACCTCAATTCCAAAAGAACTTGCATCAAAACGACCAAGCAAAATTTCGTCCATGTTTGAATTACAATTCCAAGGCAATATATAATAACAAAAAACTGCAAGATACGGAGCGCCTTCGTGTTCTATAATTTTAACTTTATAATTGAATGTAGTTTGTGATAGACAACCTTTATTTGGGTCAGGACGAAAAGAACCTGAGTAAATATTACCATACATAAACCAGTCGAGAGTAGGTAATTTGACTTCATACATAAAAACACCTCATATCATTTGATGCTGTAAATATATCAAAAGTTATGGGACTTTTTTAGTACATTGGGGATGTGGATGTTTTGTTTTTATTCTTTTTCTGAGTGATACATAGTTTGGCGCAAAGAATAACAGCAAAGTGAAAATATTGTACTGCCTTTTGATTTACATCATCAGGGTGTTTGCCGATATATGTCTACTTGTTTGGTAAATCAGAAGAGTAAATCAACAATCCTTTTTCTAAGGATAGACCATTCAAAATACGTTGAATCTCGTTTTCGTAATACTCTATAACTTGAATTGCTTCTTTCAAGACCTCTCCCACTGATTTGTCTTTACAGTCAATACAACATTTGAGTATTCGCAAAACAGCATCTTTTTTATCGGTTACCGTGACTGTTTTAAGGTGTTCGGGTTTTTGCCAGTAACGCATATAAGTGTGTTTGTTCTTTATAGTCTGTTTTTTCACAGTTTCTGATAGGCATTTTGTTGCAATGTAATTGTTGACAATTCCTTCTTCATTTATTTGAGCCTCGGAGTCGAAGTTTTCCCAATTTAAATAAATGCATAAGCCTGATTTGGCCCATTCGCAACGGATAAATAGGTGGACTGTATCGTTGTGCTGTTCTCCTATTTTATACCATGAAGACTTTTTGAAATTTGTAGTAAATTCGGAATGACCTTGTCCATTTATATTTTCGTTATAAATAGAATAGTCAGTAGCCGTTAATCCCCACAAATCGTTATTAACTCCTGAAACAAAAAGAGTATATGGACGTATCCAATATGTATCATCTGAGAAGAGTTGTTTGTATGGTAGATTTTTAAGATTGTCAACGGAAATAAGTTTATTATATACATTGGCTTGAAATCGGATGGCGGCTGCAAGACAGTTTAAAGCTTCATCTTGAAAATCCATATTGTTTAATGTAGTTGAATAAAAATCAAACCAATAAATTGTTTGAAAACAACTATTTTTGGCCAACATACCTGTTAAAGTGAAATAATAATATTCAATGGTACGTTTCTTTGTCGAAAAATGCTTTTGATTAATAGCATTGAGGATTATTTCTTCTGCATTTTTATAATCCTCGGTTTGCATATAACCTTCAGAAGAAAACATTTTGGATTCTATTACGGAAATCCGATGATTGTCATAAAGTATAATATCCGGGGTAATCTTTTGCCTATACTTTGATGGTTTGTCAAGCACAAAGCTTTCCCGAATACAATAAAAATCTGAGGTATCAAATCCGAAAAAATTTTTGGCTCTATTTCGAAACTCGACATTTTTAAAGAATTCGCATAACGCAAACGTATATTTATCTTCACGTGTTTGCAAGTGAAATATTTGAAATATATCCATTTTGTTCCTCCGACATCTGCGTAATACAATTTTTAGTGTACTACGATTCGCTGAAAAAGTAAACAAGTGAGCTATGGCATAGACGATGATATAAAAGATACGGCCCTTTCATATCTTGACTCGTATCTTTTGTAGATTGCCGAAAAATTTATAGATGAATTTATTGATAAGTTATAAAAACAGTGGAAAAATTTTTATAATTCATGTCCTTTTTTTGTCTCACGGCCCATGTTATAATGAAATTAATTCAAAATATTTACTGTAATTAACTTGTATATAGCATATGGAAGGAGATGGTTTGGATGAAAACAAAAGATGAAACACTGAGTTTTATGCAAAGTTGGAAAGATGCCTTTAAAAAGAAATCTTTATCTTATGATGCGACGATATGCGAAGAAACAAATATTTTACGTACAATTATCAACACTGCAACTACAGTGGCAGAAGCTTATGACGAGTATGGTCGTGGAGCCGCAGATATGCAGACAGAGTTTCATAATATTTTTTATCGAGAAGATTGTTATGATTATCTTTTAGAAAAAGATTTTAATCAATCAGAAGCGTTTGAATTATCTGAAATAATACGCAAAGGCAGATATAATCATTGTAACCCTTCGATTATTCATCAAAACATTGTTGGGTTGGATTTTTATGAGTGGGCAAAAGGGGTAAGATACTTGCCGAGCAGGCAGAGAATTTTTGACAAACTAATTTAGAAAAAAGGAGTAATAAGAGATGAAAGAATTTGTTTATTTTAAAGATGATCCTACAATAAACCAACGTACAAAACAAAAAGAAAATTTTGAAAAACTTGCGCAGGTAATAGAGCAAGGTGATTATGAGGAATTTTTGTTTCCCAAAGAGCTTAGGGAGACATATCCTCACAAAGACAAGCATATTGCTTGCGATTTTCAGAAAAGCGATGACCCTGAACATTTTACTGAAAAGAGAATTTGCAGATGTTTTTGTTATTACAATAAAGATGTACATAAATCTAAATGTTTAGAATGTCAATTTGTTTTTAAAAAGAAAAATGTAGGAAAGATTGAAATACTGGATTATGAATCACCGACTATCTTTAATTCTAAAAGCGTTGGTGGTATTGATTGGATTTTGTATGATGGGGAATGCAAACTTGCGACAGAAGTAAAACCGCCCGACAGTTCAGAAACTCTTGTAAGAATGGTATCGGAAATACTTACATATAACATAGGACAAACAGACACTCGTCCGGCGATTTGTTTTTTCAAGAATACAAGTGACAATACGAAAATTTCTAAGCCGTGCAGTGATTATTTAAAATATAAAGAAAGTGAAACTTTTAAAAGTATAGTAGAAAAAACTCATTTGAAGGTATTATATGTCACTTTTGATAATGACACTTTCGAAATCCACGATACAGAAAAAGAACCCCTATAGTTGCAACAGACCATAAAAAGGAGAAACGACAATGAGATTAAAAAATAATCAAATAAATACAATTGATGATTGGGAAAAATTATCTCCACCGATGGGCGGAGATGTGCAATGGAAAGACGGACGTTCTGCAAAAGAATTAGCCAGATACATAACAGCAACATTGCCTAATGTTCCGTCGGAAATAAAAGCTGTTATTGCAGATTTTACGCACCGTGATTCTGAGTTTGAATGGGCCGCTGAATATGTAACGGATTTCGCATCTTGCGGACTTGGACGAGGCGAGGGTAGAAATCATGATGCAATAATGGTAAATAGCGATATCTTCGTTGGCATTGAGGGAAAAGCGGATGAATCTCTTGGTTCGCAATTCATAGGAACTGCTTTAAAAGGAGCAAGTGATAACAAAAAGAACCGAATAGATGGTATGATAAAAATGCTTTATGGGGATATACCTGACAACCATAAGGAACTTCGCTATCAACTCGTTACAGCTTCATGCGCATGTTTGTTAGAGGCAAAAAAGAGAAACTTAAACAAGACTATGCTTATGGTTATTGTTTTCAAAAAAGATAAGTGTTACAGCGAAAAGAAGATTGCTGAAAATGACAAAGATATTAGCTTTTTTTTGAATCACAGTAATGCAGTTTCGTGCGGAAAATACTGGCAGATTCCGACTGAATATGGACGAGACAATGGTATTGAACTGTACTTTTCAAAAATTGTAATTGAGTTATAAAAATAATAAAAAGTGGTTTCACACAAGAGCTAAAAGCATCAGAAAACAGGGGTAAGAGTCCAATGCAAACAATAGAACAAGCTTTAGAAAAATTAGCCAATTCAAAATTCAGAAGCAGTTTTAAGCTTACAAGAAAAGAAGTATTGTATATAGAAGAAAAGGGCATTGACGTTATTCGTATGCATGCTGCAGATTTTGTACGGAATAGACTTGCTCCTGCAAATCCTGTTAATGACGGAAAGCAAACGCCCATGCACGGGCATCCTGTTTTTAAGGCAATGCACGCAACTGCTTGTTGCTGTCGCGGCTGTATGCTAAAATGGTATAAAGTTAATCCAAACAGAGAACTTACTGACGATGAACAGCGGAGAATCGTTAATTTGCTAATTGCGTGGATTGAGAAAAATAGGAGGAATATTTATGGATTTTGAAAAGATTATTACCGAAAGATATTCTGTGCGTAAGTTTAAATCAAAAAAATTACCTCAGAACGTTATAGATAAAATTATAGAGGCAGGACACAAAGCTCCAACCGGTTGTAATTATCAGCCGCAACGCATTCTTGTCCTAAATACTGATGAGTCAATTTTAAAGCTTAAAAACTGTACAAAGTGTCATTTTGATGCACCTACAGCAATGCTTATTTGTCATAATAGAGAAGAAAGTTGGGTAAGAAAATACGATGGTGCACTTTCTTCTTCTGTGGATGCCGCCATAGTTACAACTTATATGATGTTGGCCTGCCAAAATGAAGGTGTCGGCACCTGCTGGGTAATGCATTTTGATCCTCTCGCAATGCGTGAAAACTTCAACATCCCCGATAATCTCGAACCGGTCGCACTTCTCGTAATGGGCTATCCTGCGGATGATTCAAAGCCGCTTGATTTGCACAACCAGTTTCGTCCTATCAGCAAAGTTGTCTTCTACGATAAGTTTTAATGCAATCGTTTTTTGTGCCGCTACGGAAAGTTGGTCGCTCGCCATCGGCTTTCTTTTTAAGTTATCAGGATTGAATTTCTTCCACAAAAGCCTGCTTTTTGTAGAGAAAAACTCTCGTGACGTTGCTATAAGCAGCTTTGAAGCGGCATAGAGTAGCGTTTTCTTACAAATAAAGCCCGTTTTGTGGGAGAAAATTTTCTTTTTTCTCCCACAAAAACGCATATCTTGTGGAAAAAATTAACAGCCTTGCTTACGGAACGTCGCGTCCCTGATTATGATACTGCAGGTAATTTTTTGTGAAGAACAAAAATCGTTCCTATTGTGAGAACGACACCTACACCAAGACCAACAAAGGGATTAGGTACAAAACCTACAAGCAGATATGTGACAAAAGATATGACAGCACAGGTAATAGCATAATAAAGCTGGGTTGAAACATGCGCCATGTGGTCACATTGTGCTCCCGCCGATGACATGATAGTAGTGTCGGAAATAGGTGAGCAATGGTCTCCGCAAACTGCGCCGGCCATACATGCCGAAACGCAGATGATAGACAGAGGATTGTTACCTTCAATTGGGAATACCTCCAATGTAATAGGTATCAAAATACCGAATGTTCCCCAAGAAGTACCTGTGGCAAAAGCCAAGAGGGCAGCTATAACAAAAATAATCGCAGGTAGGAAATTCAGCAGACTGCCTGCGCTTTTTTCTACTATTCCGGCCACATATTCAGCAGCTCCGAGAGAGTCAGTCATTGCCTTCAATGTCCAAGCAAGAGTTAAAATAATGATTGCAGGAACCATAGCCTTAAAGCCATCAGGAATACATTCCATGCATGATTTATATCCCATCACTCTTCTTAATATATAATAAATTAGTGTAATGACAAGTGCTGCAAAAGAACCTAAAACAAGCCCCATAGAAGCATCTGAATTTGCAAATGCATAAATAAATGACTTGCCGGAGAAGAAACCACCGGTGTAGAGCATTCCGATGACACAGCTTACAATAAGTACGACAATAGGAAGAACAAGATCAATAACTTTTCCTTTGTTTGTCAGCGGCTCATCTTCTTTATAAGGTGGTGCTTTTACTGTAAAAAGATCTCCGTTAAGAGCATTTTTTTCGTGAAGTGCCATAGGACCGTAATCGACCTTAAAGCAAACCATACAAATCATCATGACTATTGTTAAAATCGCATAATAATTATATGGAATAGACTTGATAAAAAGCATAAGACCGTTTGTGCCCTCGGGAGCAAAACCCGATACTGCAGCAGCCCAAGAAGAAATGGGAGCTATAATACAGATAGGAGCTGCGGTAGCGTCTATCAAATAAGCAAGTTTTGCTCTGGATATTTTTGCTCTGTCAGTAACAGGTCGCATAACAGAACCTACTGTCAGACAATTAAAATAGTCATCTATGAAGATTAGTGCTCCTAAAGCAATATTTGCAAGCTGTGCACCTACACGAGATTTTACGTGTTTTGATGCCCAGTGACCAAATGCAGCAGAACCTCCCGCTTTGTTCATGAGTGAAACCATTATTCCAAGAAATACTAAGAAGATCAGTATACCGACATTGTATGGATCTGTCAGCTGTGCCACCATGCCATCGCTGAAAATATGTTTCAGCATGCCCGGTATGTTTCCACCGGAATAAAAAAGACCGCCAACTATAATACCTATGAAAAGAGAAGAATAAACTTCTTTAGTAATTAAAGCCAAAACAATGGCTACGATAGGGGGCAGTAAAGCCCAAAATGTTGCATACATATTGATTCCTCCATATAAATAACGAAAGAATTATAAAATTTAAATAAAAACATGTCAATCACTATCAAATAATAATTTGTATTTACAGCATAAAAAAAGATTTTAATGCGTTTTTCTTGTTGATAAAAAATGTTTTTTGATATATAATGTTCACAGATAATTAAAAAAATCTGAAAAAATATATTTTTAAGGAGGACGTATGAAGAAATCGATTCGTTTTATGGCTTTCTACATGGTGCTGATGATGTTATTGGCAGCAGTTCCGTATAGAATTAATGCCGCAGTATCAGTTCCGTCAAATGTGAAATCGGTCGTTTTTAATGCCGATTACTACGCTAACAAATATTCTGATTTGAAAGCTGCATTTGGCACAAATGCAACAAATCTTTATAACCATTTTCTTAATTATGGTATAAAGGAAGGTAGACAGGCAAGTCCTATATTTAGTGTTGATTATTATCTTAATCAAAATGGAGATTTAAAGGCAGCGTTCGGATCTAACAGAGAGAGTGCTATGAACCACTTTTTATCTTACGGTGTAAAAGAACCCAGAAATACTGCACCGACTGTAAATGTAGGCACCAACATTGAAGCTAGAATTACTATGTATTCATGCGGTATGAATATTGGTTATAAAGGCACTAATGTTGAGACGGTTAATAAATCAAATGGCGATGACCAATATTGGATATTCACAAGATATTCAGATGGTAGTTACAAGATAACAAATAAAGCTACCGGCAAAGTGCTTGATGTTTATGCAGCTTCACGTGACCCGGGGGCAAATGTTGGTCTTTATGCAAGCAATGATACTAACGCACAACGTTGGTATATTTACAAAAACAAAAACGGCAGTTACTCACTTAGAGCAAAGTGCGGAACAACATGCGTTCTTGCTGTAAAAGGTGCTTCATCTGCTGCAGGAACAAACGTGTTGATGGAAACTTTTACAGGTAATTCATCGCAACAGTTTAATATTGAGAAGGTAGGTTTATTAGAAAGTATGACCCCCGTAAATCTTGGCACTGATTTTAAAGCAAATATTCGTGCTGTTGACTCAAATTATAATTTGGCTCTTTCAAGTGATAACGTACTTATTCGTTATCCTAATACAGGAATAGGTCAAATTTGGAGATTTGTACGTTCATCTGATGGCAGTTACAGGATTTCTAACATCAAGACAGGCAACGCTTTGACATGCTCAAACGGACTTGGTACAGATGGCACAAACGTACATACATATGTATCAACCAATCAGAACTATCAAAAGTGGTTTATTTACAGTGTTGATGGCAACTATGTTCTTGCTCCGGCTTGTTCAACAACTTGTGTTCTCGAGGTTGCTGACGGAGGTAAAACAAGTGGTACGAACGTTGAGCTTGGAACTTATTCTGCTACATCAAAAGCACAACAATTTAAAATGATTAAAATTTCCGATACAAATTCAGAAAAGAATCTTGCAATAAGCGAGATTTGTGCTACACCAAATAATGGTTCGTATGAATTTATGGAAATAATGAACGTATCAGATACAGCTGTAAATATTAACCAATATTCACTTTATAGATTTTCTGCATCGAATAGTGGTAAATACGAGTTTTCTGCATACTACAAGTTGCTCGGTTTGGCTTCTCCTACAGGATCTGATTCATCTCTTGAAAGCTTAGATAAGATAAATCTTTCTTCTCATAATGTGAACATTGAGCCCGGTGAACTTGCTGTTCTTTGGTTTGTGACATATGAAGACAGAGCTCTTACAGTAGATGATTTCAAAGCGTATTGGACATCTCAAGGATGCAATATGACTGACGTTACAGTTATTCCTGTTGCTGTATACAGCGGAACTACTAATGTACACGCTGCTACTAATGTAAATACAGGCGCAGGTAAGGGATATCTTGCTGATTATAAAGTTGCATCTGCATATTCTCTTATAAAAAATACAGCTTTGAATACAAGACTTGAAAACGGTACTACACTTAAGAATTTTGAAGCAACAAAAGATGCTCCTCTTGCTTATAATTCTGTTGCAGAGCTTCATAGCAGAGCAGACAGCATAGCATTGCATTATGTTTCAACAACTGCAGAAAAGGGTTCGTCACGTAATTTCTGTAACTTTGTGGATTATGATAACTTCCTTGAAAAAGCAAAACCAAGTATACAAAAATACATGGTTGATTATACACATATTTATTCAGCAATTACATATCCGGCTCAAGTGACAGGAGCAAATGGAAGCGATGGAATTCCGTCTGCTGTTAAAGATTATTGCAACTATTCGTCGGATACTATTACTGCAATCAATATCGGTATTGACTGTGGATTAAAGAAATCACAACCTACACCCGGTACGAAATGGTACAGCCAATTCTCTGAGCTCGACCTTGTCAGCACAACAGTTAACGATGCGGGCGTAGTAACATTCAAGGGCTCTTTCAAGTTTGATGAGTATAAAACAGCCGGTTTTGTTATAACAACGCTTCATACACAGAGCGGAGCGGTTGTTGCTAAGAAGACAGTAACTACAAGTAGCTTTACAAAAACTGAGAATGGCTATACTTACTCTATAGATGTAAGCGGTCTTCCCGTAAAAGATGGCACTGTTGTTCTTAATGTTGTACCTTACGCTGTATCAGCAGCAACAGGTGAGCGTGTAAACGGTGTTAGAAAAGAAGTAAAATGTCCCATTGTATCAGCAACAATAGGTGGCGCATCTATTGAAGGATTAAGAGTTACTTATCTCATTAATGAAAACAATGGTCCTATTCAAGATGTTACAGGTATTAAAGAAGCTGTTAAATTGCTTGCTAACGATATTGAATACTATACAGGTATCGAAGTAAAAGTTGATGTATATAATCCAAGAGCAGATTATCCGCAAATTGTAATTGCAAGTTCAGGCACAGGTTCAGGTGGAGATGCATTTGTTCCTGCGGGCAAGAAAGTTAATGCAAATCAATATGGACTTTTCTATGTTTCCGGTGAAGTTTTTGCAATTGGTGGTAGTGCAATAGCTGCTGAATATTCATCTCAGCAAATTTCCAGAGCACTTGCAACCGCTACAGGTGTTGTAGAACTCAAAAAATTATGTTCTAACACTGTTAAGGATTTCAATACAGTAAACAATAAGCTTGCTTTAACAGATGGTGCAACTTACAGATTTGTAACTCAAAATGTTGAGAGATTAGAGATAAACACAAATACTGCAAGATTAGGCAATTTTATTGAGTCGTTACGTTATTATAGTCCTGATGTTATTGGATTCCAGGAGTATTGTTCTCAATTTACAGCATTGCTTACTCCTAAAATTAAAGCTGAAGGATACACAGTTTTAGGAAATGAACTCTCAGGTAGCAGACAAAATTATACACCTTTAGCTTATAAGACATCTAGATTTACATGTGTTGACAAGGGTTGGTTTGTACTTTCAGGTGAAACAAATTATCCGGGACACAACGTCACATGGGCTGTTCTTAAAGATAAGGCAACCGGTCAAATGTTTGCTATAAGCACAACTCACTTCTATCATAAATCTGACAGAACAATTGCAAATCCTATTCGTGCAATCAACGCACAAGAAATGGTTGATTTTACAAAGAGAATAGTTAATAAATATGGTTGCGAAGTAATCAATG
This sequence comes from Candidatus Egerieisoma sp., assembly GCA_045125595.1. Lineage (GTDB taxonomy): Bacteria > Bacillota > Clostridia > UBA1212 > UBA1255 > Egerieisoma. The sequence continues at coordinate 14,931 of JBGVNN010000031.1, read as the reverse complement.
TTGGTGACTTCAATACATATTCAATTGACGATGGCTACACAGTATTCCTTAATTCGGGAATAATTGTAGATTCTCGTTATAATGCAATAAGAGGCTATTCTCCGGAGCGTTCATCACATTATAATGGTACTTCTGCTCCTCGTCCGGGCTCAGAAATTTACGGAATAGACTTGTTCTTGACGACAAAAAATATAACAGTATTACGTAACAGAATGCCGATGAATAAGACTACTTCAGAAGCTGCTGACCACTATCCTGTATGCATTGATGTTTCATTTCCGTAACAATTAATTGAAAATTTAAAGTAAATTTTCAATTTCAAAGAATATTAAAAGCGGGCTGTAAATTTTTACAGCCCGCTTACTTTTTTTATATTTAATCGTTTAACATCAAGCCTTCTCTAAAGCCAATGTTTTTGTTGTTGTGTCACAAACTTCGCTGGGTCCAAAGTATTGAATAGCACCGGGATATACATAACATGTCTCAACAGCCCATTTCTCTCTGTTAGCTTCGAAGAACTTGAACGGTTTGCTGTCAAGCTCAACAAGAGCTTTGCGGATAACAGGTTTGTCATGACCGTGGCGTCTTTCGATGTTCATCATCTTTGTGATAGGCATACCGCCAGCAACCCATTCCTCAGCAGGTTTGCTCAAATTTGAAACCTTAGAAAGATATCCGTTGAAGCCGTATTGGATAAGCATAAATGCATTGTAGCCTAATGAATAACAGTAGTCAGCATCAAAATTTGAAGGGAATGCACAACGTCCCTCATATCCCAAGAAGTGGTGAATAGGGGAGAACTTTCCTTTGTATGTGCCGGCAGCTTTACGTGCAGCCAAATTCTCTTTAACCATTTCAGAGAAGAGTTTCTCAGACTCAATCAAAGAAACCTGTACGTTTCCGTGGGGGTCACGATCTAAGAAGAGCTGTTGCTGAATAGCTTGAGGTAAAATCTCAAATACAGCCATAGACTCAGCTGTCAAACCTGCTTTAATGAAAGCGTATTTGTCATTCCATGAAGGAAGTTCATTGAAAGCATCAGCCTTTGAACCTGCCAAAAGCTCGTTGATTTCCGCAATAAGAACAGAAAACTCAGGAACGAACTCAACAATACCCTCGGGGATAATAGCAACACCGAAGTTTCCGGCGCTTTCAGCACGTGCAGCAACTGAATCAGCAATGTAATCAGTAATTTGTGCTAAAGACATCTTCTTTGCAGCAACTTCTTCACCGATAAGACAGATGTTAGGCTGTGTTTGAAGAGCAGTCTCCAAAGCAACGTGTGAAGCAGAACGACCCATAACTTTAACAAAGTGCCAATATTTTTTAGCAGAGTTAGCGTCACGCTCAATGTTACCAACGATTTCGCTATAAGTCTTAGTAGCTGTATCAAAACCGAAAGAACACTCGATATCTTCGTTCTTTAAGTCGCCGTCGATTGTCTTAGGGCAACCGATAACTTGTACACCGCTGTTGTGAGCAGCAAAGTATTCAGCAAGAACAGCAGCGTTTGTGTTAGAGTCATCACCGCCGATGATTACGATAGCAGTAATGCCATGCTTTTTGCAAACTTCAGCAACTACAGCAAATTGCTCTTCAGTTTCAAGCTTTGTACGGCCTGAACCGATAATATCAAAACCACCTGTGTTACGGTATTGATTAATATATTCATCGTCAAAAATAACGTAGCTGTCTTCTAAAAGTCCGCTCGGACCACCTTTGAAGCCATAAAGAACATTATCTTTATCAGTTGCTTTCAAAGCATCATAAAGACCACAGATAACATTGTGTCCACCGGGAGCTTGTCCACCGGAGAGGATAACACCTACAACCTGTTTTTTAGCTTCGGAAGTGTTGCTTCCTTTTTGGAAAGTAATCTCATTTTTACCGTAAGTATTAGGGAAAAGAGCTTTAATCTTTTCTTGGTCATCCACACTCTGAGTGGGAGCACCATTTTTTACACATATTTCAGAAATACCATTTCTTAACATACCGGGCAACTTAGGCTGGTATTGGTATCTGGCTTTTTGAAGGGAAGATAAGTTCATTCTTAAAACACTCCTTAATAACTATTGTTAATTAAATATACTGCTGAATTATACTTCATTTTTGAAGAAAGGTAAATAGGAGTGCTTTATAAAATGAAAATTTCTCCCACAAAACTTGATGAATTGGGAAGAAAAACTCTTGTTTCACTGTTTTGAAATGCAGTAAAGGCTTGATATTAATGTTTTTCTTCACAAAATCGCGTGATTTGTTCAAGAAAAAAATTTGATTTCTCCCACAAAGGCGCTGATTTTGTGAGAAAAAATTTCTGTACAACTATATTGTTGATTGTTTACATCAAAACAGCTATAATTATTTTCATCAGTTAAAAAGTATTGTAATTTACAGATTTTGGAGGGCAATTATGATTACACCCGGCTTTTCTTTTAAATATAACGATGTACCTTTTGACAAACTCGAAAAGACAACGATAGAAACAGATACAGGTATACTCTATACACTTCCCGACGGACTTCAAATAGAATGTCGCATTGAGAGATTTCCTAAGTATAATGTTATTAAGTGGACTAACTATTGGTCTAATCCTACCGATCATAACAGCGGTTTGGTTACTGATTTATGGGATTGTGATACAGTGGCTGAATTTGATGCCGACCCTGTAAAGACACGAAGAAATAAGCACTCTGTTTGGACTACGGAAATGTTGTCGCTCTACGTTACTGACGGCGCCAATATTACAGATTATGACAATATGGCCTATGCAAATCGTTTATGGCCCAACGAGACTTTAAAAGCAGCAAACCATTCCGGCAGAAGCGGAATGGGCACATCGCCGTTTCTTGACTTAAACAGACAAAATAAAGGCGTTTTATTAGCTGTAGGCTGGACAGGACAGTGGAATACACAATTCGAGCGCGGTGATAAAGATGTCCGTATGCTCTCTAGAATAGAAGGCGTCAAATTTTATATGAAGCCCGGAGAAAAATTCCGTACAGCCTCAACAACAATACTTGAGTACGAAAACGGACAGGACAATGCCCACAATATGTGGAGAAGATATATTAAAGACTGCGTTTCGCCCGTGGGCAAGCAAGACAGAGATAAACAATGTCCTTTCTCAGCAATTTTCTGGGGAGGCATTTCTTCGGAAATGCTCAAAAGACGATGGGAAGGACTTTTGGCAGAAAAACTTCCATTTAATTATTGTTGGATGGATGCCGGTTGGTATGAGCCCCTCAAAGGCACAACGTGTGCAGAACAATCAGCTGAATGGGGACAAGTCGGCACTTGGGAAGTAAGCAAATTTTACCATCCGAACGGTTTGAGAGACATGGTTGATTGGCTGAAAGAAAAAGGCATAAAATACCAGCTTTGGTTTGAACCCGAGAGAATTTTTCTCGGCAATGAACCTTGGACAGAATATATGCAACCACTTCATAATTTAGAGGATAAAAATGTAATTATATCTCTTCACAAAGATGAAGTCGCTGACCAACTTATAGAAATGGTTAGTAAAAAAATTGAAGAATTGGGAATTACTTTATACAGACAAGATTATAATATAGGGCCGATTCCGTTTTGGAGATTAAATGACGAAGAAAACCGCGAAGGCGTTAATGAGATAAAGTACATTAACAATCTTTACCGTTTTTGGGATACATTGCTTGAGAGATTCCCATATTTGTTAATAGATAACTGTGCAGGCGGCGGCCACAGAGTGGATATTGAAGCACTTGCAAGATCAATAACTCTTTGGAGAAGCGATTTTTGCAGCATTTGGGATAATGTTCCTGAGGGTTATCAACTTCAAACAATCGGAAATGCGTGGTGGTATCCTTATTCCGGCGTAGGCTACGGCCCAACTTTGGGCGATACTTACAGCTTTAGAAGTGCATACGCACCCGGAATGACGATTCGCACATGGGAACATGTTGATCCTGAATGGGAAGTTGGAGCAATGAATGAGCCTTTTGATTGGGCAAGACAGTATTTCAATGAATATTTGTCAATTCAGCGATATTTCTCTTGTGATTTTTACCCTTTGATTAAGAATTCAAAAGAAACAATATCTTGGGCAGCATCACAGTATGACGAGCCCGAAAGCTGTAGCGGAATAATATTGGCTTTCCGTAGAGAAGAATGCCCGTTTGCAACAGCAGACGTTATGCTCGGTGGTGTAAAAGCCGACAAAACATATGAGTTTGTTAATCTTGATACGGACGAAAAATGTGTGATTAAAGGTGATGAACTTATTAAAAAGGGTATACAGCTTAAAATTAACAACAAGAGAGACTCTCTGCTTATAAAATATACTTATGCGTGATTATATGGATAAATCGAAATTATTACAAATTTGGCAAGAAGAGGAAAATGCAGCACATATACACGGCTGGGATTTTTCGCATATAGATAGCCGTCATTCACAAGTTCCGCCACCGTGGGATTACAAAGAAATAATACAACAATACTTGAAATCCAATATGAAGCTTATGGACTACGATACGGGTGGCGGTGAGTTTTTGCTTTCTCTTCAGCATCCGTACGGAAATACGGCGGCTACTGAGGGTTTTGCGCCAAATGTTGAATTGTGCAAAGAAAAATTAATTCCTTTGGGCATTGATTTTAAAGAGTGTGCAGACCCTAAAAACATACCTTATGCTGATAACTCATTTGATATTATGATAAACAGACACGGTTCTTTTGATGTGCCTGAGATACACAGGTTGCTTCGTTCAGGCGGTCTTTATATAACTCAGCAAGTAGGGGAAGACAATGACAGGGATTTGGTAAAAATGGTAATGCCGGATGTTGAGAAACCATATCCGGGTTATAGGCTTGATGTACAAAGAGAGATTTTTGAAAAAAACGGTTTTAAAATAATAAAAGCCGAAGAGTCTTTTAATCCGATTTGTTTTTATGATATTGGTGCTTTCGTATGGTTTGCACGAATTATTGAGTGGGAATTTCCCGGTTTTTCTGTAGATAAATATTTTAATAAACTTCTTGAAATGCAATCTTTAATAGAACAAAAAGGCAAGATTGAAGGAACAACACACAGGTATTTGATTGTTGCACAAAAAATATAATATTTATTTTACTTGACATAGTTTTTGTAAGATATAAAATATGTATTAACATAATTATTTATCGTAATGAGGAGGAGAAAATATATGAAACAAAGATTTTTTAAATGTGAAACTTGCGGCAATATTTATGCTGTAGTTAAGGATGCGGGAGTTCCGCTTATGTGCTGTGGTAAAAAGATGCAAGAAATAATTCCGGGCAGCGTGGAAGCTTCCGTAGAGAAACACTTGCCGGTATTTACAATAGAAGGCGGCAAGGTTTACGTAGTGGTTGGCGAAGTAGAGCATCCTATGACAGATGAACACTATATTGAGTGGATTTCAATTCAAACAAAGCAAGGAAACCAGAGAAAGTGCCTCAAACCGGGAGATAAACCTGCAGTATGTTTCTCTATTTGCGACAAAGATGAAGTAGAAGCAGTATACGCATATTGTAATTTGCATGGTTTGTGGGTAGCAGAAAATAAAATTGAACCTGTTTGTGAACTTAAACCAGTAGATACAGATACAAACGAAAATTACACAGTTTGTAAATGTAATAATGTAAGTTATTTTGATATTCTCGATGCCGCTCAGGCAAATAATAATATTAGCAGTTTGCTTGCTGTATTTGATAATGTTAAAAATACTACGCACTGCTCAACAGGCTGCGGTGGTTGTTATAATAAAGTAATTACTATTTTGTCTGATATTATGAGCGGTAAAATCAAATGAGAAAGTATCTGGAAAGTTTTTTCGCAGATTTTGAATACGAAAAAGAAGACGCAGAGTTTTTGCTGAGTGCTTATGATTCAATTGCAGCTGATTCTGATACTAAAATATTTTTAGATAACGCACTTGATATTTATAATCAAAATATCAAGTGTGATTCTGATGATATTTTAAAGCTTTGTCTTAAGATTGCAAGAAAATTGGATATTCACGAATATACAATTGAGCTTCTTGTATTTATTTGTATGTCCAAAAAACTTTTGGCAGTATACGAAGAAAAGGGTATAAGCAAAGAAATTTTTCATAACTCAATGCTTGATTTAAAGTATAAGTTAGAAGAGTGTAAATTAGTAAAAGGAATTAAAGGCAGTTTTGTTGCTTTTTGGTTTATGGGATTTTTCAATTTGTCTTTGTTTGCGCTCGGCAGACTTCAATTTGAAATAATGGAATTTAGACATGAATACGACAAAAACGGTTGTAAATTAACTCCCGAAAATAAAGTGCTTAACATGCATATTCCGAGAAGCGGTGAACCGCTTACGCGTGAAAGTTGTATTGATTCATACAAGCAAGCAGCAGAATTCTTCAAAGAAGAATTGGGCGAAAACTGCATATTTATGTGTCATTCATGGCTTTTGTACCCCGAACACATGCGTATGCTTCCCGAAAATTCAAATATTCGTCGCTTTATAGAGCAATTTGATATTGTAGAAAGCGGTATATATCGTGATAATCGCGAATTATGGCGCTTCTTTGATACAAACGAGCAGAATCCCGACAGATTGCCGACAAATACGAGCTTGCGCCGAATTTATGTCGATCATTTAAAAAATGGAGGCAGAATCGGTTGGGGAACCGGTGTTATTACCGACTATAAAAAACTTTAAGTCAATTAAATGTATATTCAATTGAACTTACTTTATTATTTTTGATTAGTACAGACAAGGTGGTGCCATCTTGTCTGTATTTGTATACATTGCCGTTTAGCTCATAGTCACTGCCGTATATATCAATGAGCTTATTTAATGAATCGCCGATTTTTAACCCCTCAGACGTCTTTATAAGGTCGTCAAGTATAGAAATGGTTGTGATTACGTTATGACCGTCGACGGTGTTTACGAGCACTTCAAAGCTGTCAAATGTATAGAACATATCCAATCCTTGGTACGCACAGCTTTGAGCTTCATAATATGAGTAATTCAAACCTGTTTCTTTGATTTTTTCAAGAAGCCAAGCGCCGCAGTTTACACTGATTTTTACACCGGCTGCTTCAAAATAGAAACCGTCGTGTGGGTGTTCATTATAATTATCATCATGTGTTATATCTTGTTCGGGAGGATTTAAACTTTCTGACATTTTCTTTTCTTCTTGATATTTATTTACTTTATCTGCCCAAATCTTGTTTAATTCTTCATCACCTGAATGATCAAATATATTGCTTGAAGCAAATTTTTCCTTTAAAAATGCACCAAGATAATCAGAATATTTCTCGGCTCCGTAAACATTCAAATGCATTCCCATATCGTATGTATCCGTTTTCATATCAACACCGATTTTTTCTGATTCTTTAATAAAATTGCGATAAGTAAGGCCGTTTTTAGAAGCAAATTCACTAACCTGCAAATCCCACTCATCATACCAATGTGGATAAAGACTGGGGGACTTGACGAGTATGAGCTCTACATCGTTCTCCTTACAAAGCTCCGCCATTTTATTGAGATATTCAAAAGAAACTTTAGGCAAATTATAGTCGTCTAAAGGTTTTACGGCAGGAAGAGTCTCCATAGGACGTATTGCAGTTTGCATGAGATAGCCGTTATGAGAAACAGTATCTTTCTTAAATAAATAATTAATATCTTCTTGGCTCAATTCACTCCATCTTGAGTGGTATCTCAAAATCGGGAAAATATAGCTTGCAAAACTTTCATCCTCTGTCATAGAAGCATTAATTGCTTTGATTTTAGAAGAGGAGAATTTCATCCCATCTAAAGTCATACGATTGTATGCTTCGCTCTGAGGCTCACCGTATATCATTGATTGAACATTGTAAATAACAACATCAGGCTTTTCGTAACGAAAAGTATCTTCTAAAATATAATATGATTGCCAGATGAGCTGTTGAGCACTGCCTCGAATGTAGGAAGTAATGCCATGCTTGGTCCAAAGCGTAATAGGTGATATGTTTTCGTAAACCTCACAATCGCCTACAAAAATCACATCGTGCTTCGTTGTTTCATTGTAATATTCGGAAATCAACGCGCCTTCTTTAATATCGCTCATATATTTTGGCATTAATAAACACTGAAGAAACCAAAGAACAGCAATTATTGAAACTAAGGTAACGGAGATACATAATGAAATTTTTAATTTTTTATTTTTGAAAATGTTCTTCATTTTAACCTCCGTCAGAATTGATTATAAATAAATTGCTTTGAATCATATCCCACGCCGTATGCGCCGAAAACAACAATTACAACAAAGAGTAATGCAATTACTATACATTGAATTACCATTGGTTTTGTGAAAAGCTTTTCTCTTATGGCAAATTTTCGTTGCTTCATACTTACCGTGAAAATTATAAGCACACCAACAAGTACAACTATGTAGTCAGCAGCTGAAATGCCTACTTTGAAAAGTCCGCCTGTAAGCAGCTCTTTGTATTGTCCTCCGGTGAAGAAACTTGCAAACATACGGAAAGTCGTCGTTACATCTGCATAGCAGTCAAACATTTTCAAACATCCCATCATAAGAAATGTTCTTGTGATTTCAAAAGCTTTATATGATGATGTGTCTTTGAGAGTAGGGAATTTGCCGTGGAATTTTTTGTACAAAGGAGAAAGCTCCTGTGAAACAAGTATGATAAAGCAATTAAGCAGTCCCCATACCATGAATCGTAAACCGCGACCATGCCAAACACCGGTTGTAAACCATACAACAATTGTACTGATATATATAGGCAATCGTTTACCTATGGCATCGCCGAAATGTTCTCTTGAAAATTTAGAAAGCTTAAGCATTGGCTTTGCTACCGATATAGGATAAAAAAGATATTCTTTAAACCATTCGCCTAATGTAATATGCCATCTGCGCCAATATTCCGAAATGTTTTTTGAAAAATACGGTCTGTCAAAGTTTTCTTGCAAGCGTATACCAAGCATTTGAGAAATACCTATTGTAATGTCTATACCGCCTGTGAAATCAGCATAGAGTTGTATGGCATATAAAATCATGCCTAAAAACGCATATGCACCGTAATATTCACTTGGATCGCCTGTTATTGTAGTTACCGCAGCTATCAATCTGTCAGCAATAACAAGCTTCTTAAAATATCCCCACAGTACTCGTTCAAAGCCGAAAAGGAAATTTTTGGCAGAAAAGGGAGCCGGTGTATATAATGTTTCTGTAAGTTTTTTGTAATCAGAAATAGGTCCTTGCACCAAAAGTGGGAAATATGAAGTGAAAAGAGCCATTTTAAAAATGTTTTTTTCTGCGGAAACTTTACCGCGATAAACATCGATTAAGTAGCCCATTGTTTGGAAAGTATAAAAAGATATTCCCATAGGAAGAATCAGTCCGATTCCCAGAAAACCTTTGCCGACAAGAATGTATTTTAAAAGAGCCAATATGCCAAAATTAATTATAAGGCAGGGAACAAGAAAAAGACGCATTTTCCTTTTGGATTTTTCTTTATATTCCTTTTTTTCTTGGCGTGAAAGTCCTTCGGTGTTTTTTAGATAATCAGTCTGCTTCTCGTAAACAGAACCGATTAAACGCGTAGCGGTATATGTGGATATTATAGTAATACCTATAAAAATAAAGCCGCTAAGTCCTGCGAAAGCATAGAAAACTGCGCTGAATACAAGCAAAAGCACCCATCTGAATCTATAGGGCACTATGTAGTATACAGCAAACAATAATACTAAAAACAGTAAAAAACTCAGCGACGTGAAAAGCATATATTAATCTTCAAGCTTTTGAATAAGTTCATAAAGCTTCTCGGCAGAATTGAAATTTTCGGGAATGATTTCCTCTGCAGGAATTGCGACATCAAAAACTTCATTAATCTCCGAAATAATTGTAATGATGTCAAACGAATCAAAAATTTTACCGTCAATTAATTTTGTTTCTGTTTTATAATCTATATCAGGGTTGATTTCTTCTAATATCTGAATTAATTCATCCATTATACTTCCTCCGATTATACTTTTTGAGTATACATTGTTTTTAATTTGAGTCTGTCGATTTTCCCGTTTAGAGTTAAAGGGAGTCGCTCTAACTTTATTATTTTACTAGGAATCATATATTTGGGCAAGTTGTTTTTTAAATATGATAAAAGCGTCTTTTCTTCGCACTCGCCCATATAATAAAGTATTATTTTGCTCTTTTGATCGTCGAAAACACAGCACGAACACTCTACAGAGTCGCATTTGTTTGAAACTATTTCGATTTCTCCGAGTTCTATGCGATGCCCCATGTGTTTAACTTGATAATCTTTTCTACAAATATACACAAGTTCGCCGTCTTTATTATATTTACCCAAGTCTCCCGTTCTGTAAATAATTTCAGGATAACGTGAATTGAGGGGGTTTTGAACAAATGCAGTGCTTGTTCTGTTAAAATCATTATAATATCCTAAAGTTACACCGGTACCTCGTATGCATATTTCTCCGGCTTCACCCGGCGCAGCTTCTTTGTCATTTTCATTTAACAATAGTATTTGTGTGTTTCTGAACGGTCTGCCTATCGGAATCGTCTCATCTTCTTTAAATTCACGCTTTGCTTCATAATAGCAACATACTCCTGTACCCTCTGTAGGGCCGTATAAATTAATAAAACGACAATTAGGTAATGTGCGGCGCCATATATTGAATTGCTTGGTAGGGAAAACTTCGCTGCCAAAACCTATTGTATGAAGCGTTTCGGGTATAATGCTCTTAAACGTATTAAATCCCGAAACTATTGTAAGCGCAGAAGCTACACAGCACATAGCATTAATTTTATGCTCATTAATAAATTCGACTAATTTAACAGGGAACATAAAGAGCTGTTTCGGTATAAGGTACGTTGTAGCACCGCATTTAATAGTCGAATAAACTTCTTTAAGACACGCATCCACATAAAGGGGTGCTTGATTGCCGAAAACAAAATCCTCAGTAACGCCAAGTACGTCGGTTAAAGCTTCTACATAGTCTATTACGGAACGGTGGCAGGCAGCCACGCCTTTTGGTATACCTGTAGAGCCTGACGTAAACACTATATAAATAGGATCAGTATCAATAACCTTCTCTCTAATACTTGCAAGTATAGCCATATTTTGCGGAAAATCAAAAATCTGTGAATATTCAACAATAGAAAATTCTCCGTTAGATTCTTCTTTTAATCCCTCAGCTGATGACTTTGTAGAATCATCGCAAATAACGATTTCCGGCTTTAAAGTTTCGAAAATAAGACTGATGCGATGATGCGGCATTTCCGTATCAATAGGAACATAATAACAACCCGCAGCGATTACACCAAAGAAAGCAGCCAACATAGAAGGAGACTTTTTCATAAAAACAACTATCGGCTTATTAAAGAACCCTTTACTTTGTAAAAAACTGCCAATTGAGTTAACATTATTGTATAGTTGTGAAAAAGTAAGAGTTTCATCTTCGTTTACAAATGCCGGCTTGTCCGGAAATTTTTTATAAACATCGTCAATGTATGACAAAACATTTATTCGATTCATATCTATGAGTCTCCTTATATTATAAAAAAGGTTTTATTTGTTTTTGTAACTGTCACGATCCCATTCAAAAGGAATCTGCGAAACTGACGGATAACCTGTTTTATCATAAGTAAAATAGTTGTATCCGGGATTGTAAATTTCTTGTTGCTGAGTATAAGCATCCAACTCGGCATCTGTTCTCAAAAATGAGTTGTATATAGGTCTGTGTATACATGTGTCAAAATGATACCAACCTTGTGAGGTTTTAACCATGTGCCAGAAGTGTCTTGATACACCGCCTTGTCTGCGTACCGGCAAATATTCCGCACCTATTTCATCAAATAAAATCTGACATACAGAGAAGTATGTAAAGCAATCGCCGAAACCTGTTGTGATTCCTCTGTAAGCCTCTGCTCTCCAATCGTTTTTGTCAGATGAGTTCCAATATGTCAAATGATTGTTTGTGTATTTGTATATGGCCCAAAGTTTTTCTTCAAGAGTCATGTCGGCAGTAGTGATTTCCGAAAGGACTTCTTGAGCGACTTGGTGCAAAGCTTCCTCGGTAACTTTAACTTCGCTTAAAGTTATGGTGGTAGATTGTGAAGTTGTATTACCGGCATCATCTTTTGCTGTGTATGTGATTTCATAAGTGCCTGCTTTTTTAGTGTCTACTGCGGAACGGTCGACGGTTATTTCTACATCAGTGTCAATATTGTCTGTTGCAAAAACTCCGCTTAAATATGAAATGGCTTCTCCAACGTAAAATTGTCTCTTGACTACACCGTAAAGCACAGGTGCCTCAAAATCGGGGAAAGGGGTTGGTGTAGGCTCCGGTGTTGAAGTGGGTAACGGAGTCGATGCAGGAGTGTTGAAAATAATCGGGTTATTGCTTGTAGCCGGTTCTTTTTTACCGTTTTCGTCAGAACTGCAGCCTGCAGTTAAAAGTGTCACACCAAGAATAATTAATACAAGTGTGAATGAAGCTATTCTTTTTATATAATTTGTAGTGTTTTTTTTCATTATCATTATATTACCTCACAGCCTGTTGAAAGCCTTTTTTTATGTTAATTAACTTTTTAATGTTATTACTTTAAGTTGTTTTTGTCAATGGTAAAAGAGTTTGAAATATTCGTTTGAGATGTACCTTTTTTAGGACATCGTTTGGATTATACTCTTCTTGTAAAAAGAAATTTACTTAACAAAACAAGGAGTGTTACAAATGATATTTAAAATTACATCAGAAGATTTATTTTTTAACCCTGCAACATATGAGAATGAAGAACTTGCGGCTGATAATGTAGCTAAGATTTGTCGTGAGCGTGCAACAGAAATATACGGAGAAATGCGTTCCGTAGCAGATAGGCTTGAAGTTGAACTTGCTATGATGAGACATACAGAGTGCGGATTCTTATTTATGTTATTAAGAGAAATTGTGAGGTTTTCTGAAAATTTAGGTTATCCGATTATGGCAACAGGTAATTTTTCAAGCTCATTGATTTCGTTTTTACTTGGTATAACAAACATCAATCCTTTACCGGCTCATTACCGTTGTGATTCTGATTGTTACAGATGTTTACAAAAAGGTGAGGGTTGCAGATTTGGATTGGATATGTCAGATAATTATTGCAGTACGTGCGGTAAGCTTATGTTAAAAGATGGTTTTGATATAAGTGCGATTACAGTTTGGGATTCGTTTGTTGACCCTGTTACACCTGAGTTTTCAATAAAATTAGCTCCGTCAGTTCTTGAGTTATTACAAAAACATCTCAATGATAAGCTCGGATATGTAGATTCGGATAGAAGTGTATACAAGCGTATTGAAATCGGAGAATCAGCTGTGTGTGAAGATATTGGTAAATTAGCAAAAATAACAGGTAAATCACCTGTGAATAAGCAATATAGTAATGAAATATATCTTTCAATATTAAAAATGCTTGCCAAAGAAATATCAGAAGAAAGTATCTATGAAGATGCTGAGGAAGTGTGTGAAAAAATCAATGGTATGAATGATTGTGACTTTTTGACACTTGTTCAAACGTATTGTTATAAAGTCAATGGTGAATTTGCGGTTCGTGAAGATATATTGTCGGATTGTATAAGTCGCCTTCAACTTATGTGTACATTAGCATGGTATGAGAAACGTTTTCCGACGGAGTTTGATTCGCTATAATATTTTCTTGTAGAAAAGGCTTTGAAATGCTAAACTAATAAAAACATGAAAGGCGTATGATAAATTTGACTACAGGTGTGCAATCTAAAAAACTTATAATCTTAAATATATTGGATATATTGCGCAAATATTCTGATGAAAATCACAGGTTGACCCAACGTGATATAGAAGATATTTTGTTAAAAGAATATGATATGACTGTTGAGCGCAAAGCTATTAAAAGAAATATCATGGAGCTTATAGATTTTGGATTTGAGATTGAATACACCGAGACAACGCGTATGACTCCGGATAAAAAGACAGGAGAAATTGTGGAGAATACAATTTTAACTGATTTTTATATCGTGAGAGATTTTACGGACGGGGAATTGAGACTTTTGATAGACAGTTTGGTGTTTTCAAAGCACATTCCTTATGAACAATGCAAGAATTTGGTGGATAAATTGGCAGGTTTGTCAAATATTTACTTTTCTTCCGGTATAAAGCATATTGCCAGAATGCCTATAGATAAGACAGATAACAAGCAATTATTTCTTAATATTGAACTTATTGATGAAGCTATTAATAAAAAATGCAAAGTTTCATTTAAATACGCAGAATACGGTACCGATAAAAAAGAACATAAAAGGCGTCGTGTGGACGGTTCTGTAAGAGAGTACATAATTTCACCGTATCAAATGGCTGCCAAAGATGGTAAATATTACCTTATTTGTAATTATGATAAATTTGATGATATATCAAATTATCGTGTAGACCGTATTCGTGAACTTAAAATACTCGATGAACCCGCTAAGCCTTTTGAAAAATTAAAAGGTGCAAACGGGCAAAGACTTAATCTTTCACAGTATATGAAGGAACATGTATATATGTACGCAAGTGAAACGGAGCGTGTGACTTTCCGTGCAACAAAAAGTTTAATAAGTGATATAATTGACTTATTTGGTAAGGATGTTATTTTCAGTAATGACGATGGTGAATTTATAACGGTTTCTGTCATGACAAATGAAATGTCAATGGTTCATTTTGCGAAAAGTTATGCGCCGGATGTTGTTGTTTTGTCGCCTGAAAAAGTTGTTGAAAAGGTTCTCGCAGACCTTAAAAAGACTCTTATGCAGTATGAAGGAGGCTAACTATTAGAAGTCAAGAAAATTTTTAAAAATTGAATTAATAAAAAAAGGGTAACCTTAATAAAACCTCATTACTGGGGCAAAAAAAACAAATATAGTTAACAGCCACTACTCAGTTAACGGAGC
>JBGVNN010000030.1:0-14392 GCA_045125595.1 Candidatus Egerieisoma sp. | reverse complement strand
AAAAAACCAAATTGCCACTACTTGCAGGTTCTCGTCACGGCTGAAACAAGAAATTTCGTCCCTTTTGATAGGCAAAAAGTACGAAAAAACCAAACTGTCACTGCTTTTAGGTTCTCGTCACGGCTGAAACAAGAAATTTCGTCCCTTTTGATAGGCAAAAAGTACGAAAAAACCAAATTGCCACTACTTGCAGGTTCTCGTCACGGCTGAAACAAGAAATTTCGTCCCTTTTGATAGGCAAAAAGTACGAAAATGTACTCCGCTGAATCTATGGTAAAACTGTAGTTGCCGGACTTCATCGGTGTTGACAGTAAATCTAAATTAGAATATAATTTGTAGGTAAAGCGTTGATGAGACGAGTACCTTTTTTGAAACTGCCAGAGAGAGGCGGCGAGTAGCATTTACAGGCTGCGGAGCTGTGACCGCCTTGAGTGAATAATTTGGGAAAACTACCTCGGAGCGGCCCTAATCCGGCCCGGTGATTACGTTATAATCGATGAAGAGATTTCGCTAAGTCACAAGATTATAAGGCGAAATGAAAAAGGGTGGAACCGCGAGTATAAATACATTTTCAGAACTGTATCTCGCCCCTTGCGATAAATATTAAAAAACGCAAGCGGGCGTTTTTTGTTTTCTTGAAAGGAGATAAATAAAAATGAAAATCACATTAAAAGATGGCTCAGTAAAAGAATATGCAGAGGCAAAAACAGTATTGGAAATTGCCGCAGACTTGAGCGAAGGCTTGGCAAGAGTTGCTTGCGCAGGCGAGATTGACGGTCAAAGAGTTGACCTCAGAACAGTAGTTGATAAAGATTGCAATTTAAGCATATTGACATTTGATGATAAAGGCGGCAGAGATGCGTTTCGTCATACAGCATCACACATTATGGCTCAAGCAATAAAGAGACTTTATCCTGAAGCAAAATTAGCAATAGGACCTTCGGTTGATGATGGTTTTTATTATGATATAGATTGCGAAGATGCCATTTCAAGCGACGACTTTGAGAAAATCGAAGCAGAAATGAAAAAGATTGTTAAAGAAAATATTCCGCTTGAAAGATTTGAACTTCCCAGAGAAGAAGCAATTAAATTCTTTGAAGACCTCGAAGAACCTTATAAAGTAGAGCTCATTAGAGATCTCCCCGAGGATGCAATTATCAGCCTTTATAAGCAAGGCGATTTCACAGACTTGTGTGCAGGACCTCACCTTATGTCAACAAAGCCCGTTAAAGCAATAAAAATCATGAAAATTGCAGGTGCTTATTGGAGAGGTAATGAGAAAAACAAGATGCTTACAAGACTTTACGGTACAGCTTATACAAAGAATGCAGACCTTGAAGCATATGTTACAATGCTCGAAGAAGCAAAGAAACGTGACCATAGAAAATTAGGTAAAGAGCTCGGACTCTTTATGTTCACAGACGAAGGCCCGGGATTCCCGTTCTTCCTTCCTAAAGGTATGATTCTTAAAAATACACTTATGCAATATTGGAGAGAAATTCACGAAAGAGAAGGCTACGTTGAGATTTCAACACCTATTATGCTTAACAGAGGACTCTGGGAGACTTCAGGTCACTGGGATCACTATAAAGAAAATATGTACACAACTGTAATTGACGAAGAAGATTTTGCAGTTAAACCTATGAACTGTCCCGGCGGAATGCTCGTTTACAAATCACAGCCTCACTCATATAGAGAGTTGCCTTTAAGACTTGCTGAGGTTGGACTTGTACACCGCCACGAAAAGTCAGGCGCGCTCCACGGACTCATGAGAGTAAGATGCTTCAATCAAGACGATGCTCATATATTCATGACACAAGAGCAAATTAAAGACGAGATAAAAGGCGTAGTAAGACTTATTGACGAAGTTTACCAACTCTTCGGATATAAATATTTCATCGAGCTTTCAACAAGACCAGAAGATTCTATGGGAAGCGATGAAGATTGGGAAGTTGCAACAGAAGGTTTAAGAAACGCTCTTGAAGATATGGGCCTTGATTATGTTATAAACGAAGGCGACGGAGCTTTCTACGGACCGAAGATTGACTTCCACCTCGTAGATGCTATCGGCAGAACATGGCAGTGCGGTACAATCCAGCTCGACTTCCAATTGCCTCAAAGATTTGAAGCAGAATATATCGGAGCTGACGGCGAGATGCACAGACCTATCATGATTCACAGAGTATGTTTCGGTTCTATAGAGAGATTTATAGGAATACTCACAGAGCATTTCGCAGGTAAATTCCCTACATGGCTTGCACCTGTACAAGTAAAAGTATTGCCGATTTCCGACAAGTTTGCTGAATACGGCAACAAAGTATTGGAAGAACTCAAAAAAGCAGGCATCCGTGCTGAAATTGACGAGCGCCCTGAAAAAATCGGTTATAAGATTCGCGAAGCAAGAAATGAGAGAATTCCGTATATGCTCGTTGTAGGACAAAAAGAAGAAGAGAGCGGACTCGTTTCCGTACGCAGCAGATTTGAAGGTGACGAAGGACAGCAAGAACTCGCTGCTTTCATCGCATCAATTTCAGAAGAAATTGCTACAAGAAGCAGAAGAGAAGAAAAGGTTCAAGAAGAGAACTGATATTGGACAAAAAGAGAGTTTTTTACAAGGAGCGTGATTTGTATGACAGATAAGCTTCATGAGGAATGCGGCATTTTTGCCATGTTTGACAATGACGGCTATGATACGGCAAGAATAACATATGCGGGACTTTTTGCTATGCAGCACAGAGGACAGCAAAGTGCAGGTATTGCGGTAAACAATGACAGAAAAGTTACTTTGTATAAAGATAACGGTCTTGTGCACGAAGTTTTTTCGAATGATGTGATTAATTCATTAAAGGGCAGAATGGCAATCGGACATGTGCGCTACAGCGCAGACGGAGAGCAAGATGTCCTTAATGCGCAGCCGCTTGTCAGCAGATATATTAAGGGACCTTTGGCAGTGGCCACAAACGGTACTTTGACAAATTATCACGAGCTTAAACGTCAACTTGAGCAAGAGGGCGCGATTTTCCAGACTACGAATGAGACTGAGATTATTATGCACTTGCTTGCAAGAGCACGTATGGAAACAGGTCGTGTTGAGACAGGTCTTGCAAAGATTATGAAGACACAGCTTCGCGGTGCATATGCACTCGTTATGATGAGTCCTCAAAAACTTATTGCGTGCCGTGATCCCAAGGGTATGAAACCCCTTTGCATGGGTAAAATTGAAAATTCATATGTTTTCGCTTCGGAAACATGTGCGCTTGATACGGTTCGTGCAGAGTTTGTAAGAGAACTTGACCCCGGAGAAATTGTAATTGTCGATGTAAATGGTGTCAGAACTATAAGAGATAACTGTCAAGACCGTAAATGCGCCGGTATGTGTGTGTTTGAATATTTGTATTTTGCTCGTTCGGATTCTATTATTGAAGGTATGAGCGTACATAAGGCAAGAAAACTTACAGGTAAAATTTTGTCGGAGACATATCCCGTTGATGCAGACATCGTTGCGGCAGTACCTGACTCGGGAGTAGATGCGGCAATAGGATATGCAGAAGCATCAGGCATTCCGTACGCAAAAGCACTTATGATTAACAGATATGTCGGCAGAACATTCATACAGCCTACTCAAGAGCAGAGAAGCACAGCAGTAAGATTAAAAATAAATGTTATCAGAGATACTGTAAAAGATAAAAAAATAGTTCTTGTTGATGACTCTATCGTGCGCGGTACAACGTGTGCAAAGCTTGTGGCAATGCTCAAAGAGGCAGGAGCAAAAGAAGTTCATATGAGAATCAGTGCGCCACCGTTCATTTGGCCGTGCTATTTTGGTACAGATATTCCGTCTAAAGAACATTTGATGGCATGCAATTATACGGTAGACGAGATTCGAGATATGATTGGAGCAGATTCTTTGGGCTTTATGCCTGTTGAAAGACTTCCCGAAGTTGTTCCTGACATTAATTGCGGATATTGCGACGGATGTTTCACAGGAAAATATCCTTATGAGCATGAGTAAAATCTTCAATTATTAAATTTTATAGTTATAATTAAAACAAAAAGCACAAATAATATCCTCATCTTGAGAAAGATGGGGATATTATGTTTTTAGAATATATATTAAAAAAACTTAAATATAAAAATAATAAATACAAGAGTAGTGATGAGAACGGCGCAGATAAAAATCAAGAAAAACCAACATCTGTGCCGCTGAATATCGATGACACAGAGAAATTTTTGAAAGAACGCTTTTTGTATAGCGGCGACTTTGTTGTAAGGCGCCTTGTTGTGTCTTGCCCCGGCGGTACAAAAAATCAAGCTCTCATAGCATTTATGGATGGTATGGTCAGACAGGATTTACTCTCAGAGAGTATAATTAAACCACTCATTCACGGTGTGTCAGATTTGTTTGTGAAGCCACGACAAAGCAATGATAAGAACAAAAATGAAAAATATGATAAAATAGACAGCATAAACGAAAATATTCTCGCGACAGGCGAAGTGAAAAAAGAAACTGACATTGAAAAAGGCATTGCCGCCATATTAAACGGAGATTGTGTGCTGTTTCTTGATAAATCCGCAAATTTCAGCATTATCAGTTGTAAAGGTTATCAAACAAGATCTGTCGAACAACCCTCGTATGACGTATCGATGCGAGGCCCGCGAGAAAGCTTTAATGAAAATTTACGTACAAATACTTCACTTTTAAGACGCCGAGTAAAAAACAGCGACCTTGTTTTTGAGAATATGGTGGTAGGCCGCAAATCAAAAACAAACATATGTATAACATATATAAACGGGCTTGCTGAAGCTAAGTTAATAAAAGAAGTTAAAAGAAGAATTAAAAAAATAGATGTAGACATGATTTTAGAATCTGGCTATATAGAAGAATACATTGAAGATAGTCCGCTCTCAGTTTTTGCAACTACGGGCATTACAGAAAGACCCGATGTCTTGGCTGCGAAGCTTATGGAAGGTCGTGTGGGTATTATGGTTGACGGTTCGCCGTTTGTTCTAACAGCACCCTTTTTACTTGTCGAGGCATTTCAAAATCCTGAAGATTATTACACAAGAACAATTTACGCAGGTGTTGTGCGTATTTTCAGGTATCTTGCTTTCTTTTTGAGCATAATGGTCCCCGGAATATACGTCGCGCTCACAAGTTTTCACCAAGAATTAATACCCACATCATTGCTGTTCAGTATTGCAGCAGCGAGCGAAGGCGTGCCGTTCGGCTCATTTACTGAGGTCATGCTCTTCTTACTTGTGTTTGAACTCTTAAAAGAAGCAGGTATTCACATGCCCAAAAACATCGGTCAAACAATCAGCATCGTAGGCGGTCTCGTTATGGGTGAAGCCGCCATACAAGCAGGCTTGATTGGCGCGCCCGTTGTGATAATTATTGCATTTACCGCAGTTTCAAGCTTTGTGGTGCCCACAATAAACAACGAAGTTACGCTTCTTCGTTGGATTTTTCTTTTTGTAGGTGGTTTTTTTGGCGGCTTCGGAATATCTATCGCACTTATCGGACTTACGGTGCACATTACAGGACTTGAATCCTTCGGATACAGCTTCGCGTCGCCCATTATGCCTTGCAGACCGGGAGATTTAAAAGACACATTTATTCGAGCACCCTTGTGGCTTATGAGACGAAGACCGTATGCAATGGCAACACAAGATAAAGTAAGAGAAAACACACCTGTTCCACCGGATAACGATACAGAGAAAGCAAAAGAGGGTCATGACTATGTATAAAAAAATAATATGTCTGCTTACCGCAGTTATAGCTGTTTTTGTATTTTGCAGCGGTTGTTCGATAAAGGGTACAAAAAGAAACTTGACTTCTCTTGCTATTGTGATTGGTCTTGCAATTGATAAAAGCGAAGGGGAAAATCAAGGTTTTGAAACTTCCGGTGACCCGAGGGAAAAAATACGCATGACAGCACAAATCGTGCGCAATGATTCCGTAGGGCAACAAGCAAGCAGCGGACAAGGCGGCGGCTCGTCCGAAAAGGGCGACATCGGTAAGCCGTACTGGAATGTAGAGGCGATAGGTGCTAATTTGTTGGAAACAATCAGGTCGGCAACCCACGTTACAAACAGAAGCTTATACCTTGCGCAGAATCAGGTGGTTATTATAAGCAGCGACATTGCAAAAGAAGGCATTGCCGAATATCTTGACTTTTTTTTCAGAGACCATGAGACGAGATACGATGTTAGCTTGATTATTTCCGAAGGGAAAGCAGGCGAGGTGCTATCTACAGAGTCGCATCTTGAAAATTTGCCTGCACAAGATTTGTATAAACTTATAAACAGCCAAAAAAAAGACAGCGGAACATCGGATTGCACGCTTTTTTCGTTTATAAGAGATTATAAAACTGTGTACAAGTCAACTCTTGTGCCTTTTGTAAGGGTGATGAAGCCCGATGATGAAAAACGCTCTTCGTATTTGTTTGTGGCAGGCAGCAGCGTTTTTAAAGAAAGCAAAATGGTAGGCATTTTGGATGAAATGCAGACACGGGGAGTTTTGTGGGTAACAGATAAGGTAGAAGACGGCGTTGTGGCTCTTGACTACAAAGGTGTAGCTGTGTCTTTGGAAATATTAAAAAGCAAAGGCGGTTTTAAAGCAAAATACCAAGACGGTAAAATCAAAATTAAGAGCAATGTGGAAGCAGTTTTGAGTCTTGGAGAATATCAAGGCGGAGGCAATTTTGACAGCAAAACAATGAAAGAACTCGAGATTTTGTGTAAAGAGGAGATAAAAAAAGAAATAAATGAAGGTTTTGAAAAAATCAAGGAAATGGGCGCCGATGTATTTGGTGTCGCAAATTATTTTAATTGTTATCAATATAAAAAATGGCAGCAAATAAATAAAGATTTTGAAGAACTTTATAAAAATGCAGAGCTTGAAACAGAAGTAGATGTTCAAATTATCCGTACCGGCTCTTTGTTAAAGCCTATAGATTCAAAAACCGGAGGTAAATATGAGTAAAAAACAATTTGTTTTCATAACAGCGTGTTTTGTGCAAGGCTCTTTTATGTATACGATGTACTATTATCAAATAGTAGGCAGAGAGGCATGGCTGACACTTACGGCAGGTATTTTGCTGAGTTTTTTGATAGTATCAATATACGGTGCTTTATATAAGTTACATTTTGATGATAAAAGTAACTCGTCAAAGAGCCTTGCTGAAATTAATACGACTGTTTACGGCAAAAATTTTGGCAAAGTCGTTTCTGTTATTTATGTGAGCTCCCTTGTACTCTCTTGCTCCAGAATGCTTAGAGAAGGCGGGCAATTTGTTGCCGGAAATCTTTTGATGGGTATAAATTGGGTATATATTCTTGCTATTTTGGTTGCGCTTTGTGCTTGGACAGCATATTATGGCATAAAATATTTTGCGGCTGTGGGTACATTTACAAGTATATTTATGTATTGTTTTACTATTTTACTTTTTTTACTCCTTTTGCCACATTCGGAAATATACCACTTGCTGCCAATTGGCAAACAGTCTGCTGATATGTATTTAAAAGGCACGGCTCTTTGCACAGCGGCCCCGTTTTCTGAATTGATTGCGCTGTTGGTTATTGCTCATTATATAAAAGGAGAAAAGAGTAATGCCCTGAAAAAAAGCCTTATTTACGGAATACTTGCCGGTTCGCCTTTTCTTTTGCTCTCTGTTTTGAGAGATACATTGGTGCTTGGACCATTGATGGGGACTTTTTCATATCCCGGTTATGAAGTAATAAGGCTTGTGAATTATAACGTCTTTTCAAATGTTGAAAGCCTATATGGAATAATTGTGATTTTTTTGATGTTTTTTAAAAGTGCTCTTCATTTTTTAGCTATATCAGAGCTATTGGCGCATATCTTGAATTGCAAGAAAAATGTGTGGTTTTATGTTGCTGTTTCAGTAGGAATGACATTTGTGCCTTGGCAACTTGCAGATTCAAATATAATTCTTACCGAAAAAGTTTTAAAATTCATACCGTATATGTTGTTGGCAATAAATGTGGGATTGCCCATTGTGACTTTGATTATAAGCAAAATAAAAAGAGGCAAAAAACCTCTTTTATGATTTGGAAATTATCTCCAAAGGCATTTTGACAAGCTGTGGCTGTCCCATGAAATTTATTTCGATTAAACCAATTCTTTTATGCCTGTCAATTTTTTTGATAATACCTTCGTTGCCGACCAATGGACCGGATGTAATTGTAATTTTGGAGTCGATAATAAAGCCGGCAGATAATGAAATATTATATTCATCATCAGTAATACCGGAAATAAAGCCTGCCTCTTCGCTGCTTATCGGAGTAAAATCTTCACCGCTTTTTAATATACGCTTGAATCCGTCAATTTTTTTCAATGAATCATAGAAATTTTTAACGTTATCTGTGGAAACAAAAATATATCCGGGGAAAAGAGGTCTGATTCGTTTCTCAAAAACACCGTCTTTTTTATACAGATATTCTGCTTGGGGTACAAAGCAATCTCTGTACAAGTCTTTTGAAATACGATCTTTAATTTTAGTACATAAACGGTATTCGCTTTTCGGTTGAACTTGAATAACATACCAATTTGAGTACATAATAATCACCTCATAATTAATTTTAGCATTCTTTTTCAGATGGGTCAAATCAGATAAAATACATGAAAATGTTGCTATTAACATAAATATATG
Source organism: Candidatus Egerieisoma sp. (assembly GCA_045125595.1). Taxonomy (GTDB): domain Bacteria; phylum Bacillota; class Clostridia; order UBA1212; family UBA1255; genus Egerieisoma. The sequence continues at coordinate 5,717 of JBGVNN010000030.1, read as the reverse complement.
ATATTATTCGTATAAAGTAGCAAAAGAAAGGCGAATGCTTTGAATGATATGTATCTTTTTAATGTAATTTTAGAAACGATTAAAGAAATGCAAAAAAGTATTGGTTACCTTAGATTTTGCGTTTTGAAAAACTAAATAAAAAACGTTATATATTGTCTTAAGGAGGAAAAATTTGAAAATGAAAAAGAAATTCTTATCAATTATTCTTGTTGTCAGTATTCTGTTTACGACAATTCCGAGGCGAACTTATGCATTCGGGGAAAATTTATTTACAAATTCATTGACGAATGTTGCGGAAGATGAAAGCAATCAAACGGATACAATAAAACTGACAAATACTGAAAAGTCGGAACAGGTGCCGTTATCAGAAAAGATAATTCTTGTGGAGGACGAGAGAAAGCGAGACGAATACACTAAATATTTTTTATTAGAAGATAAAAGTTATGCGGCTGTACAGTACCCTTATGAAGTGCATTACAAGGATAGTGCTGGTAATTTTCAAGAAATTGATAATCGTTTTATTCTCAATGAAGGAAACAATAAGTCTGCTTATGCAGAAAAATACACAAATAGGGGTAATTCTTTTAATGCTTCATTTGCGCAGACTGCGGACAGTAACCAATTAATGTCGATTCAGCAAGGCGACTTTGGTGTATTTTTTGCACTTAAGGGTGAAACTAATGTGCTTGATAGCATTAATACAAGTTCTGTATTAATTTGTGACATATTGCAAAAAGCCGAGATTTCAGAAAACTTAACCAAAATATCTCCATCCCAAGCGCTTGTCGCAAATGTTGATTTGTCCGATGAAAAAAACGTTCTTGATACGCAAATTAAACAGCAGACTAAGTTGGGAGATGTTTCCGTAAACAACAAGGCCATTTCCGGTATTACATATGAGAATATCTTGCCCAATACGGATATCCAATACATATTGCGTGGACAAAGTCTAAAAGAAAACATTATTATCAAATCGCCCGGCGGAGGGTACGCATATGCTTTTGAACTTAATCTTGAAGGTCTTAAACCGGAATTGATGAAAGATGGTTCGATTGAATTATATGATATCAATAGTCGCGAAAATGTGAAGTTTGTAATTCCTGCACCATACATGTATGATGCTAATGGAGAACACTCATCGGCTGTTGCTTATCAAATTGAGGCGTTAAATGATGGTTATACTTTAAATGTCATTGCAGATTCGCAATGGATTGATGATGAAGCACGTACATTTCCTATAGTCATTGATCCTGCTATTGAATCAAAACAAAGCAGAGATAAAATTCGTGTTGCTTATGCAGAAGAAGGGGTAAATGCCAGTTCTGAAAATCACTCTCAAGTATATATGGACGTTGGTAGATATTCTTGGAATGACGCCACGATTCATAATGCATACGGCTATTTTGATATTCAGTTACCCCAAATAGAAAAAGGTGCAACTATTGTTGCCGCACAGGTTAATCTTTTTGCGAATGAGCATGATACTGTCGGTAGTTCTACCAGACAATTTAATCTCCATGCATTGACATCAGGATTTAATGAGAAATATATCGGATGGGATAATAAGCCGAGCTATGATAACCGAATTTTGGATTATATCACATATACTCCTTATAAAGAAAATGGATGGTATCAGTTTGATGCTACCCATATTGTACAGAAATGGTATTCGGGACAAGCAACGCAGTACGGTTTTTGCATTAAAGGTAATGATGCCACCGGCCTTTATAAAACAAGGTTTGTATCAGATATGTTTTGGGATGTGGGGACAAACAGTGATGCCTATCCTTGTATGACCGTTGTATATCGAAATACTGTGGGACTTGAAAATTATTGGAGTTATACAACGATGTCTTCAGGACGAGGAGGAACGTATGCTGTAAACAACTATAACGGCAATCTTGTCGCTACCCAACCATTGGTGAGTGTAGAAGGCAATCGCTTGCCAGTAAGTATTGGGTTAACATATAACAGCATTTACGGTACGAGAAACCCAAGTTTTTCGAATGTGGGATTTGGCTGGTTATTAAATTATGATATGTTTGTGTCATACAATAGTTCTACTGCATCTCTCGGATATGATTACTATTATCAGGATGCGGATGGTACACGTCACTATTTCTATAAACAATCAGACGGTACTCGCGTAGATGAGGATGGTCTGGGATTAACACTTGAAGTAACACCGGGAACAAGTTACGTCATTAAAGATAAAAGTGGCGAACAGATGATTTTTAATGGTACGGGTAAATTAGTTGAGATAAAAGGTACACACGGAGATTCTATTTTAGTTACTCGCGACGCAGAAGGTAAAATAACCCAAATAACTGACGGCGCAGGTCGTGTTTATATTTTATCATATAGTAGCAATAAAATCAGTAATATAACTTCACCGAATAATCAGAGTATACAGTTAATTTACAACGACAATAATTTAACAAGAATTAATTATTATAATGACGGAACGCTTTTAGGCTCAACTGTTTTTACATATCTCCATGGATATTTGTATCAAAACAAGACATTGCAAGGTGACGGTGCAACATACAATAATGAGTATATAACCGCAACACATAACAGCAGTGGTAAAGTATTAACTCTGAAGTATGAGAAAGCACATAATGTTAGCTGGGCAATCAATCAGCAGTACGATTTCACTTATAACTATAATGAGACAATTGTTGTTGATAAGCAAAATCGAAAAGTTACACATCAATTTGATACTTATGGACATGAAACAGGAGTGATAGACCATACAGGTATGACTGCATACCACCAAATAGTTGAAACGGGAGGCATTACAAACGGAAAGGTAAATCCCGCAGCGAACAAAGTATCCACAGTCTCAAAACTTCAACAAAGCAATACGAATTATCTTTTCAACACCGGTTTTGATGCAGGAACTTCATATTGGATAGCATCGAATGACGGAAATCAAGTGGCTGACCGTATACTTCAATGGGACTCAGACTATGGTCGTACCGGCAATGGCAGTATGCGCGTTTGGAGAAGACAAGCACCTACAAGCGGTGCAAGCTGGCTTTCTTTTGGACAAACTGTCAGTGGTTTACCGAAAGGATGGTATACGTTGTCAGGCTATGTCAATACTAAAGGAGCAACCATATCAGGCTATGGAGCAACAGTGGTGTTACAGCAGTTGTCAAGTGCGGGATTGTCAGAAAAGACTCAACACTCAATTTTAGTAAAAAAAACCGATGTAGATGAATGGGTGCGGATAAGTGCGACTATTTATTTAGATGAAGGAAAAACATTAAAAGCGATAGTTGGTTTTCAAGATGCTGTTACCTATGGCAATACGGCATGGTTTGATGATTTGCAACTCGAATATCACGAAACATTGAATCAGCGAAATTTGTTGGAAAATACTGATTTCTTACGAGGAATAAATAATGGTCAGCAGACATGGTCATATACATCCGGCACAACAACAGGTACGGGAAATAATCCCTCCGGCATTGGAAGCAGCATTCTCATATACGGAATTGGAGGACTCGGATGGCATGAAATGTCGTCTGCTAAAATTGCAGTAAATGGTAAAATAGGGGATGTATACTCTTTTGGTGCTTGGGCAAAAGGATGCTCGGCTGCAAATAATGGTATTAACCGTGAGGTTGGAACAGGTAGTTCGAAGACACCATACTATCAAGCGGAATTGCGCTTTTTCAATGGCGATTCAATGGTACAGAAAGTTTCTGTAAAATACAATCCTCATGTGGATGATTGGCAGTTTGCTTCAAAAGAAGCTATATCCAACCAGGTATATACACATGTTCAGTTTGTGTTCAGTTACACCTGTAATGTAAACTATACTTATGTGGCACTGCCGTATATTTACAAAGAAGCATACGGACAAAGCTTTACATACGATAATAACGGAAATGTAGCAAACGCCAAGGATTTGGCAGAGACTCAATCTACATTTGCATACTCCAACAACGACCTTGCGAAAATAACATCACCCACAGGTGGTAGCTTCATGTACAGTGAAGACGAGGTTACACGTAACTTGCTTTGTGCTCATAGCACAGCAGGTCAAATGTATGCGTTTGAATACGACAGCAAAGGCAACCCGATCTCAGCTATGATTTCAGGTGACAGTTTTTCGACACTTAAAGCAGGAGCGGCATCTGTCATCGGAAACGGTAAGGTGTATTTTTTGCGAAATGCCTACTCCGGACTTACGCTTGACTCGGGAAATACCGGTAACGGCAGTCTTATTAAAAACTATAATCATACAGCAGGCAGTCCTTTCCAAAAATGGAAAATTGCACTCACCGGCACTTCGGTTACATTGCAATCTACATCGAATACAACTTTGTATGCACAGGTACAGAGCGATAACAGCTTAAAACTTTCAACTCAAAAAACGACATTTACAATATCCGATAACGGAGACGGGACTGTGTCATTGAAATATAATGGTATGTATCTTGACGGACGACCTGATTCATCTGTGGAATTAAAAAACAATGTTCCTGTGAAAATGGTTGCGAACAGCTCAAGTCCGACAATGTCTCAGAAGTGGTACTTTTATTCATACGACAATGCGACTGCAAATTCAAAGACAATGACATCGTCTGCAACATATACGGCTGACCAAAATCAGACGGCGTCAGTGACAGACAGTGCAGGTGGTACAACATATTATGAATATTCATCGCAAAGTGCTACAAAGTATGAACTTTCATCCGTGACAGATGCGAATGGAAACACTACAAACTATTCGTATGATGCAAATCGCAGACCGATACAGCTTGTTAAGGACAATTATATGGTGGGTTATGTTTATGACGCTGTTGATCGTCTCTCTGCTGTACAGCACAATTTCGGATCGGGAGTATATCCTTGGGTTACTTACCGCTTCGGCTATGACGATTGGGGGCGCAACACAACCGTATCGGTTGAAAGTCCCGCCATGTCCGGCACAACGCTCGTTACAAATATCTATAACGATAATAACCTACTCACACAAGCTTTATACGGTAACGGACAATCTGTATCGTATTTGTACGACAATCTCGATAGACTTATATCTAAAACGGCAAGCGGAGTGGACGGTTCGTACTCCTATGTCTATAACCAAAACGGACAGATAGGTATTGTAAAAGATACGGTAAACGGCTATGACACAAAGTATCTTTATGACCTTGCCGGACGTCTTTCGGAAATGTTTCAACTTACAAACGAAAGCGGTAGCCTTCGCCTTCGTACATTGTATAATTATGACAGCAAGAATCGTATGCAGGGATACGAAACAAATATTCCTGCGGTGGGAGACTTCAAACTTACCGCGGAATACGGCGATATATCTATAGGCTACGATCCTGACCGTGTATATGGTGTGAGCATCAATGGTACACAAAGGTTTAGGTATGGATATGACTATTTAGGGCGTAAGACTTGGTCAGATCTCTTTGTAGCAGCAACAAACGCTAAACGCACCGTATATACATACCGAGATATTTCCGACACTCAAACAACCTCACAAATTGCAAAGGTTACACTGCCTGACGGTACAGAATACCGCTATGAATATGATGCAATGGGCAATGTTACTCACATACAAGAGTATGCAGGTAATACAAGTGTCACATATAACACATATTATCAATATGACAGCCAAAATCAGCTGGTACGAGAGGATAATGAGAGACAGGGCATTACGTATAATTACACTTATGACAGGGGAGGAAATC
>JBGVNN010000029.1:0-30055 GCA_045125595.1 Candidatus Egerieisoma sp. | reverse complement strand
CTCTCGTTGTTGATATACATATAGCCATCAACAACACCATTTTGAATAACCATTTTTCCTTCTGCATCAAATGTATAATATCCCTCTTTTAAAGGGGTTCCATCTGCGTATGTATATCCAGCAACATACTCATTTGTAAGGTAAATAGTTTTATTAACTACTACTTTTCTGTAGTCTCCTACATAATAGAAGTCGCCTTCAAATTCGATAAGAGCATATCTGTTTACTCTCTCGTTGTTGATGAACATATAGCCATCGATAACTCCGTTTTTATATGTAGTTTCATTTATAACCATTTTACCGTCAGCACCGAATGTATAATAACCTACTGTCAAAGGAGTCCCATCTGCATATTTATGACCTTCAACATACTCACTTGTAAGATAAATTGTTTTATTAACAGCTACTTTTCTGTAGTCTCCTACATAATAGAAGTCACCTTCAAATTCGATAAGAGCATATCTGTTTACTCTCTCGTTGTTAATATACATATAGCCATCAACAACACCGTTTTGAATAACCATCTTACCCTCTGCATCAAATGTATAATATCCCTCTTTTAAAGGTGTTCCATCTGCGTAAGTGTAATCAGCAATATATTGGCTTGTCAAATATATTGTTTGGTTTGTAACTACCTTATGGTAGTCACCCACATAATAGAATTCACCATCAATCTGTACAAGTCTATATGTGTTTACTTTTGTATTATTAATATATACATGACCATCGAAAACCCCATTCTTGATTACCATCTTACCATCATTACCGAATGTATAGTATCCTTCTTGTAAAGGTGTTCCATCTGCGTAAGTGTGACCTACAACATAATTACTTGTAAGATAAACAGTTTTATTTTTTGCAAGCATATGTCCATCAAAAGTAAGATAGAAATCACCATTATTATGCATAATCAATTGATACGCTTTTGCCTTAACGCCGTTAATATAATAATAATTACCATATGGAGCATTTAACGGAGTTGCTATACCATCGTCACCACAGTCATAGTAAATAAAAGAATCAAAAACAGAACCATCAAGGTATCTCGCAATTCCAGTTTGCATGTATCCATCTCTATTAAAGAGGTATGTATTGCCATCTATTACATACGGTCTTGAAGATGTCAATTCAGGCGAAGTATCTCTATAGTAACCAGGACCATACCAATAACGCATTCCATCTCTCATTTTAACCCATGTACCTTCGGTCAAACGACCATTATCAAAAGTAAACTTTATTGCATCTTCCGTATATTGCTCGCCATCAACACCTGCAAATGTAGTTTTATCAAAGTAATACCAAATATCGTTTACAGTAATCCAACCATCTGTCAATTTTCCTGCAACAGAATAGTAATTCTTTCCACTAATATTTTGAAGTCCTGTACCTGTAAATTCTCTGCCACAATCACATACTAACTTATCACCAACAACATCGTAAGTATGACCTGTTGCCGGAATGGTTGTTCCCCATTCAACAACAGAGTTACAGCCTTCACAGAAAGTTCTATCGGTATATCCGTTTTCTGCACATGAGGGAGCCTTATCCTCAAGAGCAATGGGAGTATGAACATGCGTCGAACCATGTTTACTCAAGTATTCAGGCTCAATCATACTCATCTCTTGATTCGTTGTATACATTTCAGTATCAACATGGAACTCTTCATTTGAAAAAGTGCTAGTTGTACCATTAGTATGAGTAATGAGACCCATATCAATATCCATCTTCATATCCTGTGCGAAGAAGTTATATGTAGTCCAATAAGTTTCGGCAGTAAATCCAGGAACCTTGATATCAGTATCGAAGTATAAAATACGTACAGGCAATTTTGCTAGGACAGCTAAACCGGTATCGTAGTTCACACCTGTACGAGTAATTGTAATGGTAGCCGTATTTGTTTCTTTGTTAATCGAGTACTCAGAAGTAAAGCCCTCTGCAAGTTCCATGTGATCTAACTGCCAATGGTTGACACTGTTCAAGTCAATCACAGTCTCAACAGACTGAATAGTCTCAATTTTGTTTGCTTCGAGATTCATCCAATAAATAGAACCAAATGGAATTCTATCAAGAGTAGGATCTGCGGGTTTAAGTGTAAGAGTAGAAGCATCGGAACCGGATTCTACTTTTACTACACGGATAATTACGGACTTGTTGCCTGCATTATCGCAGATTTCAAACTTTACACGGTGATAACCGTCAGCAACCTTAATGCCATTTGCTGTAATCACGCCGTCAGTAAAGCTGCATGAAACTTCAACACCGTCTATATAAACCTTTGCGGAATTTGCATTGAGACCTGAAATATTTGTAAGAGTGTATTCATTCTTGTCTCCATCAACCATAACTGTTGCATCAGCTACTGCAGCAGAAACGTTCAGAATGTTATTTGTGGTTGTAACAACATCACGCTTAACAAGAGCAGTTGTACCGTCAAGATATGCTTTAGAAAATACAGGATTTTCTCTATCATCTACAGCATCAGAATAGTCTACAGTAAAACTATCAAAGTAATAAGTAAAGGGTCCATTGATAGTACCATTGCCAGACCAAAGCTTATTGTTCTTTGTTCGGTGGGTAATAATAGCAAGGAAGAACTCGCCCTTTTCATCCAATTGACCAGTAGTTTGTCCATTGCTGTCCTGTTTGTTAAATTGGTTGGAATACTTAAGTGCAACTTTCTCAAAAGCACTGATATCCATCGACATATAATACCAACCTGATTCGTCAATATTATAATATACGTTTTCCGATTCCATCATGCTGACTGTAGCTAATGTATCATATATACCGTCACCATTTGAATCTGTCATATAATGTCCTTGTACCCAACACTGAATATTATCTTCGGGAACGTAGAGCCAAAATCCGACTCTGCGGGCGTTTTCGAGTTCTACAGCATTTCCGTCAACACCAAGTCTAATCCAAGCATACTCACTGGAATCAGATTTCTTGGATGCAAGACCATTTGTTTCAAGTCGCATAGAGTAATTACCGTCATGTACCTGTCCATTGGTACGATCTGCCAATGAGAGTTTTAAGTAATAATCACGATAATCGTTTGTTCTGCTGTTGATAACATTCCACTCATCAATATCAACCTGTCCGTCCTCAAAGTCCCAAAGCACTTCGGAACCTTTGCCAAGATTAAGATTAACCGTTGCAGATGGATTCGTTCCCATATTAAGTGTAGCAGTTACAATACTTGTAATATCTGCAGGAGCGTTTATCTCGGCTACAGCAACAAAGTTTAGTCCGACAAAAGAACCGAGTGCAGCATTGGTGGTAGTAAACGTTACATCATTTACACCGAGTCCGATTTCTTGTTCTACACTATTTACGGTCGCATACGCCTTTACGGGAATCTTTGCAGTCTTACCAAAAGGAATCGTTACCACAGGCTGATCGAATGAAATCTTATTCGGGATAACAATAGTAATAGTCTTCTCGCCAACAACTTTATCTTCGTATACCATTTGAGCCGTAACTTTACCCTCGGTACCATTAGATGTAAACACACCATTAACAATCGTACCCATATCGGCTTCCTTTATCTGCCACTCAACATCAGCTGGAATATCTACCTTAGTACCAACAGCATCGGTTCCAAGTGCACTAAATGATACAGAACTACCAGGAGTGTAATAGTCATAATCTGTAGAAATCTGTGCACGTGCAAACTGTCCATCTGAAGGAGCAGTAGAAACAACTAAAATCGTATTAGAAGTAGGTCTTTCTCCACCATCAGAAAGAGAACAGTTTACCTTTAGATCTTCACCGGGGCGCTGAGAGCAGAATGTAGTAGATCCACCGCCATCGCAGTTTGCAGCAATAACACAACCCATTTTTAGCATATACTCAGCCATTTCAAACTGGGTAAATCCAGTAGAATAAGGAGCCTGCTCACCATCGGAAACGGCAATCACAAGAGAACCGTCAGCCCTTACACCAACGAAAGTTCTAGATGCAACACCTGAACCATGAGCACCGGTCGCATATGAAGTTAGTGCAGGTTTTCCGTTTGCATCAGGTGCAACCAAGAATTCAAAAAGCACCGGAATAGCCTGTTCTTCCCAACCGGTCAAGGGGTCCGTAGCAGAACGAATCCATGTCTTAGGTATATCATTAGGACGAGGCTCACCAGTAATAGGATGCTTGTCATAGTTGATAACTACGATCGTCTTTACACCTCCGCCGTTCTTTCCCTCAACAAAACGGCTGTTAGCATAGAACTGACCATCAAGGATAGAATAACCGAGAGGCTCACCTATCAGGTGAGGATTCTGTTTGTAGTAGGCTTCAGTATACCAACTTAAAGAACAGTTGGTTGCAACAACTACGTTACCATATCCAAGCTTTTCTGCTTCAAGAGCTTGAGTAGATGTAGATTGTGTACCGTAGTTGCCTGGCTGAGGCCACATGCCCTTTGTTCCTGGAATAACTTTAACAAAAGGATTGTTCACATCAACAACTGCAGTATGAACTACCTGTCTGCGAGTACCAGCATCGTTGTTCAAAACTTGTTCGTACTCTTTAACACCTGGCGCAATGTCCCATTCTTTTTCAGAAATGACATTATAATAATCACTTCCGCCATTGCTATCGTCATATAGACTGGCTGCAATAGCACTTATTGGAAGTACACTAACAACCATTAATACAACAAGCAACATTGCCACAATCTTTGATAATGGTCTTTTTTTCATATTCTTTCTCCTTTACAAAAATATTATTTTATATAAACAGCAACACAGCTGAATATATCAAAAATTTTATTTTCTGTCACCATCAATTATGTCATATAGATTTACATACTCTTTAAATCTTACATTTTTATTAAATTCTTGAGCTTTTTTTAAACACTGTTCTTTTGAAAAAGGTTTATCTGTGCATATACGAATAATTTCTTTTTCAAGTTCATCTACATTATCACATTCAACTACAGAACCGCAAGTATCATCAATAATTTCAGGACTACCTCCTGTTCGGAAAGTCAAAACAGGTGTTCCACAAGCAATAGATTCCATATTAACAGTTGGATAATTCTCCTCTCTTGTTGTATTTACAAACACATCAGCACAAGTATAAATCTCTGCTAGGTCTTGTTGATTGTGTGTGCGATGAATTGAAATAATCTTTTTAGGTAGCTCTTTATCTATTGAATCATCTGTACCTACCATTACAATACAATACTCATCATCTAATCGTTTTGCTAATTCAATAAATACATCTAATCCTTTATTAGCATTCCAACCATACGATACGCCGAGAACCACTTTCTTGTTTTTTAGTGTATACTTTTTACCAAAAGATCCATATGTTGGTTTAAATACACACAAATCAATACCATTGTTAATCACCTTCACAGGATATTCACCTAAAAACGATTGTTTTACTAATCCAGCAAGCCATTGGGATGGTGTAATAATTGTCATATCAAGACCTAAAAGTGCTTCACATTTTCGAGTAAAATTTTTCGCACTTTTATCAAAAAACCAACTGTAATTATTTCTCAAGATGCATTCCCCACAACCATTTTTCCAATTATCACATTTTGCCATTGAAAAATGCGGGCAATACCCTGTAAAAGCCCAACAATCATGAAAAGTATAGAAAACTTTAATCTTATTTTCCTTTAAGTAATTAAACAACATTTCAACATGACAATCATGACTGTGAATATTATGTATATGTACAACATCAGGTTTAATTTTATTCAATGATTTTATCAAGCGTTTTGTAGCACAAACTGAATTAAATCCATAATTACCAAAAATTCTTGATTTCAGTGCTTGAAACTTTATATAGGCAAAGCTTGAGTATTTTATATAGTGTTTACATTTTTCTGGATTGTCACCATATGTGTAAAAAATATAATTATCAATACCTTTTTCTGATAATAGTTTACTTAATGAATCACATATTTTTCCAGTACTTCCCCAGAGACAAGAAAGATTTATTTGAACAATTACCATGATACACCACTCCAAAAAAATCTATATGGAAATACATTCAATAGATTATCTGTTGAAAAAATAGCTTTGTAAAAAAAATACAATACAAAAAAACAACTCATTACCACAACTGCCATATCTGATACATTCTTAAGTTTTCTTTTAGGTGCTTGAACAACACTTAAAATTGATACGGGAACAAATATCAAGAAATAATAACTTGCTCTCTGAATTAAGCCGTGAATGGGAACAAAAAACTGGAAAACAGTTGCTATTAACAAAATATTACGCATATAATAGTCCTTTTTTGACATTATACTTTCATCCAAAATTACAAACGCAAAAATCAAAAACACTAAAAAAAGTATCATCATTCCAAATGCGCCAGTTTGTTGTATTTTCCCATAGAACGCACTATAGTTGCTTGGTACAAAACTAATAATTAATCTGAAAATAGGAATCCTAAAAATATAAACAGCAATCAATATCGGTATAATACTAATCAAATGTTTAACCTTAATTTTAAAATAAAAAGCAGGAAAGAGCAAAAACAATACAAATGCAGAAATATGGAAAGATGTTGCAAAAAATATTAATAAAAAAGCTCGAATATGCTTCTTATTTTCAATTGCCATATAAACAAAAATTCCGATTGAAGTTGCAATAGCTTGTCTCAATCCACTAAAAATCATTAAAAAACAAGGCATATTTATAAAAAGTACTATTAGTAAAAAAACATATCTTTTTTCTTTAGAATACAATTTGTATATCGGTAAAATAATAATAAGCGATGTTATAATTAAAAACAAACGATACTCTTTTGAAATCAAAGAAATTAGTTTGTTATAAAAAGTATAACCAAGTTCCCACCTAAATTCTTTAAGCTCACTAATTCGAGCTGAAGAACATCTTTCAAATATAATTTTATACTCTATTAAATCCGTTCCGACAGAAATATCTCTTAAAGACAATAATACAAACAACCCCATAAAGAAAAGGATGAGCATTAATTTATTTGAATCTTGAATAATATTTCTGCGATTATAAAGTGCGACACTATTTCCTTTAATACAATAAAATATTAAAGGAAATACAGATGAAATCAATAATAACAAAAAATACGGCAGCATTTATTATCCCTTCAAAGTGTATTCGAAAAATTCAAAATCTGTTCTAAACATTTTTTTTGTGTTTCCTCAGAAAAATCATTTTCATATCCAATCTCACAATTTTCTTTAATCTTTGCCCGATAATCATCATCGTTCATCAAACGTGCTAACACAATTTGAATTTCTTTTTCATTACTTGCAACGCAAGCAAAATTCGATAAATATTTAACAGAAGCAACTTCTGCAGGACCAACAGCTAACACGCACTTACTAGCAGACAAATATTCTGGAATTTTTGTAGAAAAAGAAAATTTTGTTGATGCAATCGCTTTTTTTTCAAAAGATTCAACATGAAGCAATATATCTGCACTTGCGTAAATATCCGCAATTTGAGATGCGGATGCACTACCTAAAAATTCCGAAGCACCTTTAATAGAAAGCTGGTTTATAATCTTCTTCGAAATATTTTGAGTAGAATATATTTTTAAACAACACTTCACTTCGCTTAACTTATTAAGATTACTAAGGTGTTTTGCTATTTGTGACAAAACTTTCCACCTATTATAATGTAATCCACCCGCATATACCATAACTAAATGACCTGACTTTTTTTGTAAAGATGTAATGGGCGTATTTTTCTTTTCTATAGAAAAATTCCGAATTATATATCCTTCTACATTAAACAAATTATAATATGCATCTCTCATTTCATCAGAAATAACATATAATTCGTTTATTAACGTTAGTGTTTTCTTTATTTTAGATTTTAGTAGACAGCGCCTTATTGTAGCAACAGGAGAAAATGAATTTTTTCCGATTATATAGTCATCAGTAAAAAACATACAACCTTTTGCAGAAATATTTTTCATTACAAAACTATATACACTATAAGCAAATAAGCCATCGCCAGCCATAAAAAATACAACATCAAAGTGTTTATCTTTAAGCCATTCTCCGAGCTTTATTTTCCAAAAACTCATTTTCCATACACACTCACGTAAAAGTCGTTTTGTATGATTTCCAAAACTATGATTTTTTATAGTAGCAGAAGAAATCTTCTCTGGTGTTGCTTTTATTTCTCTACAGCACAAATTCTTTATTTTAAAAACAGAAGACAGAATCTGCTTTTCGTTTAATTGTATGTAATGACAATTTTCACTATAATCAGGAACATCAGAGTTTAAATAAATTTGGTAGATATTTTCATCTGGTACTCCTTTAAAAATAGATACGAGAGTCTTTCCGTTGTTATTTACTTTACTTAAAGGATTATGACTAATTATTAAAATATTTTTTTCTGTATTCTTCATAAGAATTTCCTGCTAAAATCAAAATAATTATTATATTTGTTCAAGAAAGTCATCTATATATCTCATAAAACTATTATCTCTTCTTCTAACTGAATATAAAGCTCGGATTTATTAAAATTATAATTATAATAGTTTATTGCGTTTTCTTTCATTTTCTTTCTTTCATTGTCAGAAAGATTTAAAAATTTTACAATTACTTCTGCCAACTCATCACTTTCACCAATTTTTGAAACAAAACCACATTCCGCCTCTTTTATAATACGCTCAGTTTCTCCGCAAACTGAAGCAATGATCGGAATTCCGCAAGCCATATAAGTCTGCAATTTTGCAGGAATAGTCATAGCAAATAGAGAATTATTTGCAAAAGACAAAAAAGCTGCATCACTTGCCGCTAATATTTCAGGAATATCAGTTGCAGGTTGCCACCCAATTAAATTAAAGTACTCTTCAACTTCATTTTCTTTAATATGTAATAATAAATTATCTTTATTTCTTCCGTCTCCAACTATGTTGAAACGAACTTTGATATTACGCTCTTTAAGCAATCTTGCAGCCTTTGGTAGAATTTCCAAACCTTGTGCTGTACCAATATTACCGGCAAAAGTTATATTCAATGAAACATCTTGAGAAATAAGTGAAGATTTAGTTTCGGTCGGTACATAGAACCCTTCTGCATATTGAGGCCAATAAATAACTTTACTTTCATCTCCCATAGTACGCTTCTGTATTGCTTTAACAAAACTAGGCGAAGTAGCAAATATTTTATTACAATTTTTATATATATAATTAACCATTTTACTTATTGATCCAATTATAACCTTATTGTGTATTCCTGTTACAATTTCAACATTTTCTGGCCAAAGATCCTGAACATACAAGTAATTAGGAATCTTATGTTTTTTTGAATACCAAACTCCAATAAGAGCTTGTGTCATAGGAGATACTTCAAAATTAAAAACACAATCAGCACTTATTTTTGTAAAGCATTTCCAAAAGAAACCTGATATAACAAAAGAAAAATAATTAAGAATAATACCAAAAGAAGTTTTGCCCCGAGCAATTAAAGGGATTCTTATAATATTAATTCCGTTCCAATTTTCTTTCCTGTTTTTAAACAATCCGTATCCTTTAAAAAACTTTCCCTGCGGATAATTAGGTATACCAGTTAAAACAGTTACTTTGTAACCACGTTTATATAATTCTAATGCAATATCATTAACACGAAACTGCTCTGGATAAAAATATTGTGATATAATCAAAATTTGTTTTCCCATAATTACCTATTAGCACCAGTAATCAATATTTATTCTTTCTATAATAATTTCTTTTTATGTGTATTCTTGTTTTTTCAGTTTTCTCTTCCACCTGCTAATAATCCATCAGATTTAAAGAGAATCCTAATTATTTATAAAAGTAATTGCAACTATTACAAAACACATGACCGAATCGAGTGAAGAAGAATAATCTCCATCAAAATATAGACATATATGGTAATCAGTCTTGATTTAAAAATGCAACAATCAACATTGGAAATACAAATATAATATTTATATTTCCTGATAAAAAATATCTATTAAATTCTTATAATACAACTGTAATTATTATCAACTCTACTTGATAAATTGCTACTTTTTATTATAAAACAAAACAACCACTTGTTTCTTTACAGATTCTTCACTCGGATAAAACTCCATGAATCTCTCGCCGACTTTCATTTCGCCATCAAGATATTTAATCTCTGTAAAGTCATACTTTGATATTTTTTCAAAAATATTTTGAAACTGTGTTACACTGCAATTTGATACCATATATTCAGATAATTTTAAAGAAGCATCAATAACAAATTTATCATTGTTTTTAATGCACTCATTTGTCGATGCATATAACGCCTCAAGATATTGTTTTTGACGTGCCATACGGCTTTCGTTGGAGCTGTCAGCCACACCTTTTCTTGACTGAACATATTTAAGTGCTTGTTCGCCTGTCAATTTAACTTTCTGACCTTTAATAAGTGTATCATCTATACCTGTAAAGTCATCAAGTACAGTTAATTCAACACCACCAACAAGATCATTAAACAAAGGTACAGCATCCATTGTAATTGAAGCATAATTATTAATTTTAGCATTTAACAAAAGCTTTGATACTGCATCAGCTACATTTCTGCAACTAACTTTATCACCGCTGCCGTAAGTATGAGCAAGAGCAAGTTGTTGATTAACAGAGCCAACCTTATCACCCGCAAGTCCTAAAACATTCATATCAGCCATTGTATCTCTGTTAATATGAAGCAGTGAACAGCTCTTGTTATTGTTATCAATTACAAACAACATAACAAAATCGGCTTGCTTATCATTCGTAAATGCAGAACTGTCATTTTGTTCTTCAAACTTATCAAGACCAAGCACAAGAAATGTTTCTATTCCCTTTTTAAGCACATACTCTTGACCGTCATATTCTATGGTTGATTCTAAACTAAAACCGCTGTCAGGATATTCACCTTGTGTCTTGTCCCACATATATACGCACAAAAACAAAACAGAAAAGACTAATATAATTATTAAAACAATCATAATAGCCTTTAATATTTTCTTTTTTTTAAAATTATCTATATGCATTATTAAGCTTTAGCTTTCTCTTTTTTATAATTATAAGTAACTACTGTAAGAGCAGCCGCTGTTGCTACGATTAAAGCAACAAAAATCCAGGGTGTTATATCACCTGTAGGAGTATCTTGTGCACCTGTATCAACTACAATTGCAAAAGGTGAAAAATCAGTAACCGTAAATGTAAGTGAACCATCATCGTTAAGCTTTGCGTTATCAACGAAATCCCACTCGCCATTATGGAAATGAAGAAGTCCCACAAAGTTCTTAAGGGCATCAGCCTTAATTGTAAATGTAAATAAATTATGTGGCGCATGCGCTAAACATCCAAAATAGCTGATATCAAAAAGATCGCTTACAGCAAGATTCTTCGAATCTATACCTTTGTTTTTGATGAATTCTTTGAATTGCTCGTTAAGTGCTGTAATATCATCAGCTTCTCTTAATACCGCATAAGCACCTTCAATATCATCAACTTTATTATCATCCATTGAATTTCTGTCTGCGTATGGTGTAATTACTACTTCTATAGTACAACCTTCAGGCAAACTTAAATCAATAAGCTGTGGTGCCGGATTTCTTGAAGGACTTTCAAGAAAATTTCCGTTCGCTGCTAATGCATTTACGCTAAGAGAAAGCACAAAGATGATTGACAATACAATCGTTAAAACTTTTTTCATTTTAATTATTCCTCTCTTCCTTCTCGTTTTTATAATATTTATATTTTTTATAAGATTTCCTATATCTGCTGTAATATCCCGAACCACTTTGAGAACCGTTTATTACACATCCCAATACCTTGACATTTGAAAGTTCCAATTGTCTTGAACATGCTTCAAATTCTTTTCGCTCTGTATATTCTTCCCTTACAACAAGTACCAAGCCCGTTATATAATGTGATAAAGCAAGGGCATCAGAAACAATATTAACCGGTGGTAAATCTATTATAATGTAATCAAATTCATCTGACAATGTTTTTAATAATTTCTCCATCTTGGATGATCCTAAAAGCTCTGATGGATTTGGCGGTATGTTGCCGGCCGGCATAATGTACCAATTGTCTAAAATATTTGATTGAAATGATATGAGTTGTCTTGGTTCAAATCTCATAAGAAGATTCGTTAGACCGGGTGTACTCTCTATCATCATTTTTTTTGCTATACTCGGTATTCTGAGGTCTCCGTCAATAAGAAGAACTTTTTTGCCGTTTTCGGCAAGTACATACGACAAATTTACTGCAGTTGTACTTTTTCCTTCTCCCCTTACGGAACTTGTTACACCAATTATAGGACACTTCACATCCTCGGGTATTGTAAAAGAAAGATTGGCTCTTAAAATTTTATACTGCTCTGTTGCCGTAAATTCGAGATTTTTGTGAAGAGTCTTAGGATCATTATGCATAAATATGTTTTTATTCTTTTTGCTGAAAATTGCCATACTCATTCACCATCCTTTTTATTATTATCAGAGCTATAGTCTTTATATCCGTGTCTCTTATAATACGAATAATATCCTCTGCTTTGTTTTTGACCTGTCAAATCAGGTACTTTTGCAAGTATGGGATAATTATAATTTTCGATAATATATTCATCACTATGAATAGTATCATCCATCATAGCAACAATAACTAAAACAATAACAGCAATTAAGCCGCCTAAAATTGCCCCAACTAAAGAATATTTTGTTATACTTGGTGAAACTTTTTGTCTGTTAACAATGGCAGAGTCAACAATCTTCATTGAGCTTCCTTCAATAACTTCTGAGATTCTTACAGGAAGTACTTCTGCAATTGAATTAGCCAAAACAGTTGCTTCCTCAGGATTTTCGCACGTCACTTCAACCTTCAAAACCTCTGTTTCATTTACTGAAGTAGCCTCTATCATTTTAGATAAATCTTTAAAAGTTATATCTTCTACTCCGGATTTTTCAATAACGGCTTCAAGTGTTGTTCTGTTGTTTAAAATTACAGTATACGTTTTCAAAAGGCTTTGTGCCGCCACGATTTCAGAGCTACTGATACTGAAATTTGTATTACCCACTGAAAAGGAACTGTTGTTAACATACAACATAACCGATGCTGAATACTGTGGCTTTATCAGAAATGCAGAGTATGCAAATCCCAAACAGCCTGCCAAAAAACCTGATAAAACAACTATCCAAGCTCTGTGCCAAACTGATTTAATAATATGCAATATATCTATCACATAATAATCTTTTTCATTATTTTTACTGTTATCTTTATTCATTTAATGCTCCAAAAATATCAATATAAATAAAAAATGATAGCTTCGCAGTAATCGCATGTAAATGCGACCGAAAACTATCATTATATCCTCAGCTCTCCCTTGTACGCGCTGTGCGACGATGCAAATGCAGCCGAATCACACATGTGTATTATAGCACTGTAAAATTTTGAATGCAACCTTCATTTTGTGTTATATCCGGGAAAAGTTCGTCTATCTTGCGTAATAGGTTTCTCATAAATTTGCCCTTTAAGGTCAGCTGTTGTTGTTAAAGTTTTCAAAGAAAACACAGGTGAATTGTCTGTATAATTCTTTATTCCGCTTATCGTATCAAGTAATTCTATACCCGATATAACTTCACCTATTGCAGCATATTTATCTTGAAAAGTTTCAGCACCCTTATCATCAAGCAATATAAAGAAATCGCCTGATGCAGATGCATAATCTTCAGGCACGAACAAATCAAGTGCAACCGTTCCTCTTTTAAATACTATATCGTTTTTATCAAAACCGTTAGCCTTAAATTCGCCGTCAATTTCCGTACGAATTTGCTTGCTCATCCACGGATCGCCGAACTGAACAACGCCACCCGGCATTACCTTACTTACGGGAAATTTGTTATAAGTACCTTTTGCAACAAAATCAAGAAAATATGCAACTGAATTTGGCGCTTTTTCAGGATAAAGCTCGATTTGAAGCTTGCCGGATATAGGCTTACCCTCTGCAATATAGTTTTCATTATCAGGGTCAATTTCTATTGTAACTATAGGATTTTTATTACTGTTATCCACACATCCGGTAAAATAGAAAGACATAAATAACGAAAGTACAGCTGCCACTATACATAATAATTTTCTTTTCATTCCTCGTCCTCCGGTTTATCGAGCACAAGACTGTTACCGTCAATACGAATGCTGACTTTGCTGCGTTCTTTAAGACCAATTGCGCTGAGATAATTTTCAGGCAAAAACAAACGCTTTCTACCGTCAATATAACCATATTCAACGTGTGAACCTTGGTCGTGACCTGCTGTAGCGTCCATAATTTCCTCACTCTGCAAATTCATCTCTTCGCGACGAATAAACTCTGTACCTATACGGCCGTCGGCTATTGTCACAACACGTGGCACCATGTGCGAAAGCTGTCTGTCGTGCGTTACTATAATTGTTGTCACACCAAAATCAGTATTAACCGTATGAAAAAGATTCATAAGTTGAGCAGTTGTTTTAGTATCAACCGCACCCGTTGGCTCGTCGGCAAGAAGTATTTTCGGGTTGTTTGCGAGTGCTATTGCAATGGCAACTCTTTGCTGTTCGCCTCCGGAAAGTTCGTGCATCTTATTCTTCTTTCTGTGCTCAAGACCAACTATTTCAAGAAGCATATTAGCTCTGTTTACATCAAGTTTGCCTGCCATTTGCATAACAAGTTTGACATTATCAATAGCGTTGAGATAAGGTATCATATTTCTTGCAGTATTCTGCCATACAAAACCAATTGTTTCTCTCATATAATGCATCATTTCTTTATCGGTAAGTTTTAACAAATCATTACCGTTTATACGGATTTTACCGGCTGTAGGTCTGTCAAGACCGCCGATAATATTCATAAGTGTTGACTTACCGCTACCGCTGTTACCGATAATAGCAATCATCTCGCCTTCTTCTACTTGAAGGTCAAGACCTTGAAGTGCCATTACTTCTATATCACCGATTTTATATAGCTTTACTAAGTTTTCACAGTAAATCATCGGAGTTTTTGTTTCTTCATTTGACATCGATGATCACCCCGTCTTCCATTGTGTATATATGGTCTGCGGCATCCATAATATTAACATCATGTGTCGTCATAACAATTGTGAGATTTCTCTCATCAACAAGCTTTCTAAACATATCAATAACTACAAACGATGTTCTCGTATCCAACTCAGATGTCGGCTCATCTGCAAGAAGCAAAACAGGCTCATGCGCCAATGCTCTGCCTATAGCAACCCTTGCTTGTTCACCGCCCGACATTTCCGCAGGCATATGATTTCTTCTTTCTTTAATACCCATCATTTCAAGCCATTCTATTGCTTGTGTGCGTCTTTGCCCTGGTTTAATACCTGACACTGACAATGCAAACTCAACATTTTCAAGAGCTGACATTTGAGCAATCAAAGCAGTATTTTGAAATATTATACCGATTTTTTGACGTCGCATATTATCTCTTTCGTTACTGCTCATAGCAGTTACTTCTTTGTCTTCAAAGAAAATCTTACCGGATGTCGGCGGATCAACAGTTGCAATCATATTCAAAAGCGTCGTTTTACCGGAACCTGAACGACCGCACAATATGTTGAAAGTACCTTTTTTTATATCCATGTTAACTCCGCGAACGGCATGAATAATCTCAGATTGTCTTTTAAAGTCTCTTGTTACATTTTCTATTCTTAATATACTTTCACTCATGCTGTTATTCCTCCCCGATTTTAACCGCTTCATTGATTTTAAGCTTGCTTATGTAGCGTGAAAGGACAACAATACCACTTATTATCATCACTGCCACAAGTAAAAATACTTTTAGATTATCTGCAGTATTGTATGTAAGTACAAGTGGGAGTAATGTTGTAAAGGTTTTCTCTAACACAGGTAAGAAAAGTACAGAGGTCAAGTATCCGATGAAAATACCTACAAGTACCGATATACCCGATGTCATCATATGTTCCCAAAACAACATTAGTGACAACTTGAATTTGCTCAGACCCATAGCACGAAGCACACCGAATTGCAAACGGCGTTTACGCACACTTAAAAGCCAATAAAGCAAGAAGCCCATAAAGCTGATTATCATTGTTGAAATAAATCCCATAGAGAAAAGACCGTTAAGTGCCATTACAAGCGAATCTGACTTTTCTGCATTAATTGCTGATTGACGGTCGGAAATCTTTACTACATTTTCAGTAAGTCCGCGTTTTTCCCAATCTGCATAAATATCATTACTTGATACATCAGGATCTTTTTTGAGCCACATATCATAAGTCACAGTATCGTCAAGAGTCATAACATAATCAAAATTCATGATTATCATATGGTCAGTTGCGTCTGCATACTCATAATCCTCGTAATATGTCGGCCAATAATCAAATATACCCAAAACAAAACAAGTTGCGTCCGGGATTCTTTCTTCACCTATATGCTTGCCTGTTATACTGATATCTATTGTATATCCGGGTTTTATACCGCAAGCATCAGCAAGCGACTTTGAAATCATTACAGATGTCGGATAGCTTTGCATCTGGTTCATATAATAGTACCAGTGAATATCTTTATTAAAAGTCGAAGGTCTAATCCATGATACTTGTGTAAAGTTATAAGGTTCAATCGCCATAACTCTTACACTTCGCGCCCACTCACCTGCCAATAAAGTCTCTCTTGCCATTGCAGAATTAATATTTGCTACCTTTGTCATTGCTTCAATACCTTTAGTATTTACAAAAGGCTCAGTAGCAAAGTTTCTGTACTTAGCAGGCATATCAGCCATTGTACCGGTAATAATACTGCCATCCTCACCTTCATACGAAACTACTGAATCAAGTTGCCAATCGGGTGATACAACAATATCTGCTCCGCTTTTATATTTTGCAATATCGTTAGCATTAGTGTTTATGATACCTGCTGTATTTGAACTGTAAATACCGATTGATACTGTCAAAATCAAGAACATTATTAAAAATCTGTTTTCGTTCTTATTTCTTGATACTTGCACAAAAGTTGAAAATACTGTAGGAGGCATTCTCTTTCGTGTGAAATGGAATATCAATTTAAGCAAAAGCGGATACAAGCGAAGGAAAATCATTCCGCATGCAAAAATAAATACAGTAGAAATAAAGTACACTGACATATCAGCTGAGCCGTCAGGTGATATTAAATCTGTGCGTTGGTAAACATAAAGCAAATAAATAGAAACTGCAAGGAGTATAAAATCAAGACCGAGCTTTTCCCAAAGTGCAAGCGTCGTTCTTCTTGCTTTCTTTTGTTTATGTTGTACTATGGTTGTCTTTGTAGCCTTATACGCAGGAATAAGCACCATTATCATAAATACAATTGCTGCTATAAATGCGTATATATATGCGGAAAATTGCAAAGAAAGATCCATACCGCCTCTGTTTACAAATTCCAAGAATCCGTTTGCAGCTCCTATCATCTTTGCCATCATAAGACCTAACAGCGGTCCTGCTATCAATGAAAATACGGAAATCACGCCGCACTCTAAAAAGTATCTGTAGAAGATTTGCTTTGGGAATGCGCCTCTGCATTTCAAAGATGATATTTCGTTTTTATCATCTTCGATAATCATTTTAGCTACCATATAAGTATAGAATAAAAGCATTACAAGTACAGGAGCATTAAGTATCCACATAGTAAGCTCAAGTGTCTCACTTTTATCAATATACTCTAATAATGTTTTATTAATCGGTACCTCAAGATGAGCTGTGCCGTCATACATTTCTTCAAAATGTTTATCAATTTCTTCATTAATGCTTATGTATGGTACAAGTTCGTCCTTCTTAAGTCCGTACAAATCGACATTATAACACCATGCCGCGTTTGTAATAAAACCTGCTTTTTTATTAGTAAAAAAGTATGATTCAAAAGCCTTATCAGATGTCATAAATACACCACGCATACCCTCTTCAAGGTCTGCTTTGTGCCAATACTCTACATCTGTGTAGTCAATTTCATATACACCGACTACTTTTATCTGTATATATGCTGATTCTTCACCATAATATCTCGAAGGATACATTGTGTAAATTTTATCGAGAACAAGATGGTTCACATTGTATTCTTCTTTAGACACTACAACTTCAATAACTCTGTCTTTTACTTTATCTGAGCACATTTTACCTTGTAACAAAGTAACATGTTTCTCAAATCCTGACATACACTGTACGCTGTATGATGAATTCTCCATCATCAAGCCATCATAATTACGCAAACGACTCACTTTAACATTACGAAATGAATCATTCAAAACTATATCATTTTCCTCAAAAGCTTTATCAAAGGCCTTTGTGGTTTCTTGAATCGTTTCCATAATTCTCTGAGGACCATATTCTCCGCGATAATTAATATACGCATACATTTCACCGGGAGATACATATTCATCATTTTCATTTGCAAATTTATTCAGCTCTACATCAAGCATCTTTCGTAAAGCGCCGTCTGTATAAATCGGGATTGCTGCCAAAATTGATGTAATCAACAAGGACCCGAGTATCAGGCAAAAAAACAGCCAAAAGTTATTTGCTATTTTTCTAAAAACTGATTTTAGCATATTCTCATCATCCTTCTATGATTATCTGTCCTACTTTTAATCCATCCAATACTTGTGCTTGTGAAGATGTCCTGTATCCTATCTGCACAGGCACTTCTTTTTTAAGATTTGTACTTGCATCTAACATATATACATATGTTTCGCCATTAAACTCATATATAGCAGAAGTAGGTATAATCATGCAATCTTCAATAATAAACTCTGTATAATCATATTTAACAGAATCTCCATGCTTCAAGCCCTCAGGTCTGCTCTCCATCTTACAGAAATAATACTTATCTACAACTTGTCCAAGCTCAACTTGCAAATCTTTAATCATTGCATCTGTACCTACAATAGTACCTTTAAACTGTTTATCAGATGACTGTACATTACCTTTACTATCAACAGGAGTAAGTGTAAGAGTTTCACCAACTATAAACTGTTGAGGTGTGTATTCTTGATTTGCGTCTAATTTTTCAAAAACGACATATGTAAACTTAGGGTCTTCTGAATCTATGGAAACAATAGTCTCACCGCCGACAATTTCCGTATTAGAAGTAGCTGCTGTATATTTTGTGTTGATATATACAACTTTACCGGAAGTTTTAGCATACAAAACAGTTTGATCATAAGATTCTTTTAAATCTTCATATCTTGTTTTAGCTCTTTTTAATTCGAGCTCTACAATATTAAATTCAAGTTCTGAAATACTGCCGTTTTTATACTGTCTTTCTTTAGACTGATATTCTAATTTTTTCTTTTGATATTCGATTTCAGCATCAAGAAACTTATCTTCAATTTCTGTGTTTTCTATTTCAAGAAGTACATCGCCTTTATTTACATACTGACCTAATGTGACATGCATTTCTTTAACTTTGCCGCCACCTTGCTTAAATGAGTGCTCAGTATAATAAATTGAACTTACTTTACCTGTTCCCGTAACTGTGCTTTTAAGAGTACCTTTTCTTACTGTATAGAATGAATATTCTACAGGTCTTGGTGTCTTAAGGCTTGGTATATCAGGCTCTTCTTCCTCCGGAAACAATGAGCAGCCGCTAAAAAGCACTACTGCTTGTACCAATACAACTATTAAAACTAAAAATTTTGTTGTGAACTTTTTCAATCCAATCAACCTCCTAATTATATCTCATGCGTGAATCACGCTTTTCTCATTCTTCTTGCAAGTGCATCTTTGTTTGCAACCGAGTATCCATAGAAGCCCAAAAAATCTCCCAACGTATAATACTCGCCATGATTATAAGCAACCAAATCTGCTTTTCTCATATCTATAGCACCCTTTTCATCGAACAAATCTTTAGAAACGTGTACATTTACTATATCTGCAATAAAAAGGTCATGTGTTCCTAATTCTATTATCTGTCTAACTTTACATTCTAAAGATGCCGGCGACTCTTTAATAAGAGGAACTCCTGTTGTTTCACCTTTGAATTTTGTCAACTTAAGCTCTTTGAATTTATCTATATCTCTGCCTGATTTCACGCCACAATAATCACAAGCTTTTATAAGAGATCTTGATACAAGATTCACACCAAAAACACCTTCATTAGCAATAATATCATGTGAAAATCTTTCTTTTCTAATAGAAATAGATAACATCGGAGGTTCAGAATTTATTGTACCTGCCCATGCCAATGTAATAATATTTGAATTCTCCATAGTACCGCAAGTTGCCATTACAACAGGTACGGGATTCAAAAAAGTAGAAGGTTTAATGCTCTGTTTTGCATTAATTTCACCACAATTCATATATTCACTCTCCAAGATTATTTATCATTTATATCTTATAACATTTTTTATCAACATTCAATTATCAATATATGAATAAACATCGTAAAAAATTTAAACAAAATTCATATTCTAATATTGCAGAATTCTGTTCCATCTTTTTTCCGAAAAACTGCCTGTTTTGGGGACGAACGCGAAGCAGCGTGAGCATTTTATCCGAAAAACTACCTGTTTTGGGGATGTACACGAAACAGCGAGAGCGCTTTATCCGAAAAACTGGCTGTTTTGGGGACAAACGCGAAGCAGCTAAAGCGCTTTATCCGAAAAACTGCCTGTTTTGGGGATAAACA
Source organism: Candidatus Egerieisoma sp. (assembly GCA_045125595.1). GTDB lineage: Bacteria > Bacillota > Clostridia > UBA1212 > UBA1255 > Egerieisoma. Next base: position 9,442 of record JBGVNN010000029.1, on the reverse strand, counting down.
TTAAAAGATATATATAATAAACAAATCCCCTTGCAGGATCGAATTAAAGTTCGGCCACAAGGGGAAAAAACACAGATTAAATTATCAAATATATTTATTAATAATTATCTCTTGCCTGATAGTGAGTATGGAGATCGTGGTGTGCTTGATGGCTACCGGGTTCGCCATAATACTCATCATAAAGCTTTTTGATGAACGGGTTATCATGAGACTTACGGATAGGAAGATCTCTGTCCTCTTCATAAGTAGCTTTAGCACGCTCTACACGAAGGTCAACCCAGCTTCTGATATTTGAAGGCTGAATAATTTGTCCACCGCCGTTTACACAACCGCCCGGACAAGCCATGATTTCGATAAAGTGATAATCAGCTTCGCCTGCACGGATTTTGTTAAGGAGTTTACGTGCATTACCAAGACCGCTGGCAACAGCAAGTTTAACATCCATACCTGCAACATTAACAGTTGCCTCTTTGATACCTTCAATACCTCTTACTGCTGTGTATTCGATCTTATCAACAGGAGCTGATTCACCTGTAAGAATATCAGCAACTGTACGAAGAGCAGCTTCCATTACACCGCCTGTAGCACCGAAGATTACACCGGCACCTGAAGCGTTACCAAGAGGATTATCGAAGTCTGTATCTTCAAGATTAGCAAAATCAATACCAGCTTCTTTAATCATCTGAGCAAGCTCTCTTGTTGTAAGAACAGCATCAACATCAGGATATCCTGTAGCTGAAAGCTCAGGTCTGTCAGCCTCAAATTTCTTTGCTGTACAAGGCATTACAGAAACAACATAAATCTTAGCAGGATCAATACCCTCTTGCTTAGCATAATATGTCTTCATAACTGCACCAAACATCTCGTGAGGTGATTTACATGAAGAAAGATTATCTAAGAAATCAGGGAAATTGTGCTCACAGAACTTAATCCATCCGGGGCTGCATGATGTAATCAAAGGCAATTTACCACCGTTTTTAATTCTGTTAAGAAGCTCTGTGCCTTCCTCCATAATTGTAAGGTCAGCAGCAGTATTTGTATCGAAAATCTTATCAACGCCCAATCTGCGAATTGCAGTTACCATTTTACCTGTAGGACGTGAACCGATAGGCATACCGAATGCTTCTCCTATAGAGAAACGTACAGCGGGAGCTGTTTGGAAAATAACATATTTGTCAGGATCTGCGATAGCTTTCCATACATCGTTTATTTCACTCTTCTCTGTTAAAGCACCTGTAGGACATACTGCAATACATTGACCGCAGTTTACGCAAGGTGTTTCAGAAAGAGACTTTTCGAATGCACAACCAACAACTGTCTTGAAGCCACGCTCCATTGTATCAATAACACCAACTGTTTGAATGTTCTTACATACGCTGATACAACGACGGCAAAGAATACATTTATCAGGATTTCTAACGATAGAAGCTGATGCATCATCAATAGGATGGAATGCTTTCTCACCGATTTCTTGGAATCTGATATTTGTTACATTCAAATCTTTAGCTAATGACTGAAGTTCACAATTCTCTGAACGTGAACATGTCAAGCACTGTCTGTCATGGTTTGAAAGAATAAGCTCGAGAGTAACTTTTCTTGCTTTTCTTACTTTCTCAGAGTTAGTGAGAATTTCAAGACCTTCTGCAACGGGATATACACACGCTGCTTGAAGAGCTCTGGCGCCTTTAATTTCAACTACGCACATACGGCAAGCACCGATTTCATTGATGCCCTTCAAATAACAAAGTGTAGGGATTTTTATATTTGCGCTTCTTGCTGCTTCGAGAATGGTTGTACCCTCAGGAACCTGCATTGAAACGCCGTCTATTTTAATATTAACCATATCTGTAATCCTCCGTTTCTTATTCCTTAATAATAGCGCCGAACTTACATGACTCAATACATGCACCGCACTTTAAGCACTTAGAGTTATCAATAACGAACGGTGACTTAACTTCGCCGTGGATACAGCCTGCGGGACATTTTCTTGCACAGAGGCTGCAGCCTTTACATTTCTCTGCAACGATTTTGTATTGGAGCAAGTCTTTACATACACCTGCAGGACACTTCTTGTCTACAACGTGTGCAATATACTCGTCTTTGAAGTAACGAAGTGTACTGAGAACAGGGTTAGGAGCTGTTTGTCCGAGACCGCAAAGAGCAGATGTCTTAATAGCCTCTGCAAGCTCATAAAGATCATCAATATCTTTAAGCTCGCCTTTACCCTTAGTAATTTTATCAAGAATGTCATACATTCTCTTTGTACCGATACGACAAGGAGGACATTTACCGCAAGATTCTTCAACTGTAAATGCGAGGAAGAATTTAGCAATATCAACCATACATGTATCTTCATCCATTACGATAAGACCGCCTGAACCCATCATTGAACCGATTTCAATAAGTGTATCGTATTCGATAGGAGTGTCTATAAGGCTTGCAGGAATACATCCGCCTGAAGGACCACCTGTCTGAGCAGCTTTGAATTTCTTACCATTAGGGATACCGCCACCGATATCATAAATAATGTCACGAAGAGGAGTTCCCATAGGAATCTCAACAAGACCTGTATTTTTAATCTTACCGCCTACAGCAAATACTTTAGTACCGCGGCTTCTCTCTGAACCGATTCCCTTAAACCAGTCAGCACCCTTAAGAATGATTTGAGGTACGTTAGCATAAGTTTCAACGTTATTGAGAATTGTAGGCTTTTGGAAAAGACCTTTAACAGCCGGGAACGGCGGACGAGGTCTTGGCTCACCACGGTGACCTTCGATACTTGTCATAAGCGCTGTTTCCTCACCGCAAACGAAAGCACCTGCACCGAGACGAAGCTCAATGTCAAATGAAAAGTCTGTACCGAAAATATTTTTACCTAAAAGACCATATTCTTTTGCTTGATTAATAGCAATTTGCAAACGCTCAACTGCGATAGGATACTCAGCTCTTACGTAAATATAACCTTGGTCTGAACCAATAGCGTAACCTGCAATAGCCATAGCCTCAAGTACTACGTGAGGGTCACCCTCAAGAATACTTCTGTCCATGAACGCACCCGGGTCACCTTCGTCGGCATTACAACAAACGTATTTCTTGTCGGAAACGCTCTTGCGCGCAAAGTCCCACTTTCTTCCTGTTGGGAAGCCTGCACCGCCACGGCCTCTGATGCCTGAGTCGAGCATTACGTTAATAACATCCTCGGGAGTCATCTCTGTAACAGCTTTACCCAATGCTGCATATCCGTCATATGCTATGTATTCGTCAATGTTCTCCGGGTTGATATGACCGCAGTTACGAAGAGCAACACGCATTTGCTTTTTAAAGAAGTCGCTTTCTTGTGCATCTGCTTTTTCAATAACTTCAGCAGGTTTTTCAAGAAGACGATTAACAATTCTACCCTTTACCAAGTGCTCCATAACGATGTCTTGAACATCTTCTTTAGTAACGCGGCAGTACATTGCACCCTCGGGATAAACTACTACGATAGGACCTTCAGCACAAAGACCGAAACATCCTGTCTTAACGATTTTTACTTCATTCTCTATGCCTGCATCTTTGAGACGTTGCTCAAACTCATCAAACAACACAGAAGAACCTGAAGATGTACAACCTGTTCCTGCACACACTAAAACGTGTGATCTGTAATATTGCATAAATTATATCCTCCTTCTCACCGACTGCATTAGTCTTGAACTGCACCAACTGTGAATTCGTTGACAACATTGCCGTTTACGATGTGCTCAGCAACAACGCGTACTGCTTTGTCTGCGTCCATTTTTACATAAGTAACTTTGTTGCCTTCTTTGTCGATAACTTCAACGATAGGCTCAAGTCTGCACATACCGATACATCCTGTCATACCAACAGTAGCATGTGTTATATTTCTCTTTTGAATCTCATCCATAAATGCATTCATAACGGGTCTTGCACCTGCAGCGATACCGCATGTAGCCATACCTACAATAATACGAAGTCCGTTGCTTGCATTTCTCATTGCGAGTTCGTTTTGTGTTTTTTCTTTAATTGCTTTTAATTCAGCTAATGATTTCATTCAGAACACCTCCGAAAATAATTTGAACATTCTCATTTACATACTCTTTTATCCATTGCAATATCTCATACTCTGTGATAGGCATGTCTCCTATTTCTTCTCTAACAGCATCTGTATCAAACTCAAACTGTCCTTTAACAGACTCAATTTTCATAATAAATCTCGTATCAGGCGCCGACGATATCAAGAAAGCAAATGTATCTCCAATATCTCCAAGCGGAAGTCTGTCAATGTTATCAACTTCAAACGAGCCTTTGATCTCTGTCCCCTTATCTATCGCGGAGCTTATTGAAAACTCTCCTCCCGCCTGCTCGCAAGCAAGCTTAAAGAAAGGAATTCCCATACCGACAGATCTTGTTTTTCTGCTTGTAGTGAACGGATCAGCTACCGAAGCAAGAAATTCTGCCGTCATTCCGCAACCGTTATCTCTTATTGCCAAAGAAAGAAACTTACTGTCACCATCGCATTTAATATCAAATTCAATACAAGTGGCTTTTGCTGTAACGGAGTTCTGCGCTAAATCAAGAATGTGTAAAGATATATCGCGCAACATAGGATATTAATATTTTGCAAGGATTCCCGGAACATCCTCAGGAACCAAACGTCCGTAAACGTCGCTGTTAACCGTAAGTACGGGAGCAAGTCCGCAAGCACCTATGCAGCGGCACGCATCCAACGAAAATTTACCGTCCTCTGTGCAGTCTCCTACTTCAATTTTAAGTTGTTCTTTGAATTTATCGAGAACAAGATCTGCTCCTTTTACATAACATGCAGTACCGAGACAAATCGAAATCTTGTACTCTCCCTTCGGTTTTAAAGAGAATTGAGCATAAAAAGTTACAACTCCGTAAACCTCAGCAAGCGGTATATTCATACCTTCTGCTATAACCTTTTGTACTTCGATAGGCAAATATCCGTAGATAAGCTGTGCCTCATGAAGAACGTGAATCAATGCGCCTTGCTGGTCTTTGTTCTCGGCAATAATAGCCTGCAACTTAGCGAGCTTCTCGTCGTTGCAGCATTCACAATTGTTACCCATATTGTTTGACCTCCATCTTATATATTTTAATGTACATTTTTGATTAAATACATATCTTCTTAATCAATTAATTATATAATAAATCATACTAAATATCAACCTTAAAATTCTATACAATTCTACTGTTTTTCAAGGCTTCAATAACACCTTTTGCACTCAATTCCTCTACAAGCAATTCTGCGCCGCCTGCCTCTTGTATTTTATCAATATAGTGCGCATCTGACGATGGTAATAGCTTGTAATTTGCCAATTCAGGGTAAGTTTTCAAGAGTGCTTCTTTGTCACATTCGCATGAAATTTCAACAAATCCGTTCTTATACCCATACGGAAGTGCGCCGAGCGTTGTGAGCGCGCTGTACGAATCTCTGTCAACATGCGCCGGAAATGCAATGCCTCCTAATTCTTCGACTATGCCAAACACATCATCAATCGTGATACCTGATGGTATCAAAAGCATTCTCTCCAATTCTCCGCATTCTTCATCTTCTTCGTTGTAAATTAATTGTTTACCGAAAATATCAGGTCTGTTAGCAGGAATTTTCGGACCGTAAGAATTTACCACCACATCTTGAAAAGAGCGCAAACTTTCCGTATCCGCGAAAAGACACACCACGTGAATTTCTTCAGATGTTTCAAGCTCCATACCCGGCACTACCGTAACCTCATAAGCCTCACCGATTTTCACGGCCGCATCAATATTGTGCATGGCATTATGGTCTGTAAGCGCAATTGCATCCAGACCGTTAATTTTTGCCATTCCTACCAAATTTCCGGGTGTCATCATGACATCTCCGCACGGAGAAAGAGCCGAATGTATATGTAAATCAACTGAAATTTTTTGATAACTCATGAGCTTTTATAATAAGCTCCGCTGCTTGCATAGGTGTTGAAAGCAACGTCACTTCCCTTTCCTGTGCTTTTTCTTTTAATGTTTCCGGGATTTCAATATCTTCAGGAATAACAATACAAGCGACATCTACAAGAGATGCTACAGCAAGTATATTTATATTATTCATAACAGTAACCCATAAATCGCCTTCATTTGCGTGCGAAATAGCCCAGCTGAGCAAATCACAAGCGTAGTAACCTTTGATTTCTCTATCTATGCTTCCTGTTACAAGCGTAAGCTTGCATTCTGTCATAATATCACTGATTTTCATCTTTACCCTCCGATATATCTTCTTTGTCATAATCATCCAAACCACTGTTAACCATCATCATTTCGTTTGCAAGCATACGAATTTTGCGTCTTAAAATGAATATACAGTCAGTTGTTTTCGCCTTGCCTCTTACAACGTCTTCTGCTAAGGCTCTGCAACTCGGAGAACCGCACGCGCCGCAATCGAGAGCCGGCAATTGCTCATATATTTGATTCATCTTTTGAAGCTTCTCCATCGCTTTAAACATATCGGGGTCGAGCTTATTTATTTCATAATGCTCTATTGTTTTCTCCCACGCTGTGTTTTCGAGTTCGTATTCTTCTATTTCTTTGTACGGAATATCTTCGTCCTCTAACTGCTGTCGGCTTCTGTTTTTTGCTACATACATATTTTCTACTGTAAGCGGACCTCCCGTACAACCTCCTGTACATGCAGATGCTTCTATGAACTCTATATCTTTGATTTTACCGTCCTCAAGGTCTTCAAGTATTTTAACAACATTTTGTATGCCGTCAACATACAATACTCTCTTGGAATCAATAGAGAGTGCTTCACCACCTGTAGATGCCCATCTGACACCGTATTTACCGGCTTGAAGATCTATATCCTCCAAACTTTGATTTTTCATCTTTGAGAGCAATTTCAAGATTTTGAAATATACCATTTTAATCGGTATAACACCGCTCACGCTTGACTTTTCTACTTCAAGCGGTGCCTTCACGCTTGTCATTTTTGCAGCGCAAGGAGAAATAAAGAAAACTCCTACTTCATCAGGTTCTACAGCGTTAGCCTTACAAAATTCAAATCTTGCATTTTGAGCCGCTATTTCCATAGGCGATTTAATAGGCAAAAGATTTGGTATAAGATTTGGATATCTCAATTGAATAAGTCTTACAACAGCAGGACAAGCCGTCGAAATAAGCGGCATCTGCTCTGTATGCTCGTGTAAATACTTATTGCTTTGAATTGTTGCGATTTCAGCACCTCTTGCAACCTCGTACACATAATCAAAGCCTAATGCTTTGAGCGCTGCAATAATATGCTTTCTTGAATATGTATTTAGGTCGAACTGCATATATAATGACGGTGCAGGCAAAGCTATTGTATATTTGTATTCCGCAAGCATATCCCATGTATCAGTAATTGCGACCTTTGCTTTATAAGGACAAGTTTTGATACACTCACCGCAGTCTATACATTTATCATTTAAAATTCTTGCCTTGCCGTGCTGAACGCGAATTGCCTCCATAGGGCATTTCTTAATACAGTTTGTGCAGCCTTTGCACAGCTTTTCGTCCAACATAACCGAATGGCTGTATCCGTTTAACATATGCAGCACCCCTATTATTTTTATTATTTATCAATGTTTACTATCAAAGTAACTGTTGTTCCTTCTCCGATTTTGCTTTCTACACTCATATCATCGGTGTATCTTCTCATATTAGGTAAACCCATTCCTGCTCCGAAACCCAACTCGCGTACTGTTTCAGATGCAGTTGACCAACCCGCTGTCATGGCTTTCTCCATGTCCGGAATTCCCGGTCCGTGGTCGGAAATTTTTACAATTACTTTTTCAGGTGTTATTTCAACATCAGCCGCACCGCCGCCTGCATGAATGATAGCGTTAATTTCCGCCTCATACATAGCAATTGCAACGCGTTTAACCACAGCAGGATTCACGCCTAATTGATTAAGAGTTCTTTTAACTCCGCTCGACGCTTCTCCTGCTGCTGAAAAATCAACGGCATCAATATCATAATGTAATGTTATGGCCTGACTGCTCAATCCCAGACACCCTTTCCTACAAGACCTGCATCATAAAGCTTACCGCATGTTATAAACAACGGATGCTTTGTTGTGAGAACTGTTATTCCCATTTCTTTAGCAAGCTCTACAATGTTCTCTCCGGGTACTTTGCCGCGCACGAAACATATTACTTTAATGTCCATCATTTCACATGTGCGAACAACTTGAGGATTTACAAGACCTGTGCAAAGAATTACGCTTTCTTTAACAAAAGCCATTACATCGCTCATGAGATCTGCCCCGCATCCGGAATAAATCTCCATGTCTAAATTCTCTTCTCCTACGAGAATCTCTGCATCTAAGATATCTACGATTTGTCTTACTTTAAGCATCAGACACCAAACCTCTTTCTTAAATTATCAAGTCTATCTGTTACATTATCAAACATTTGCTGATATTTTGTGAGTTTTTCTTTCTCTTCATCCACAACTTTTTGAGGTGCTTTTGACATAAACTTTTCATTGTTAAGCTTGCCGTTTACTCTGTCGAGCTCTTTTTGGAGATTTTCTTTCTCCTTTGCAAGTCTTTCAATTTCTTTTTCAAAGTCTATAAGCTCATCAAGCGGGATATAAATTTCCGCACCGTCTACTACGCTTGCTGCGGCATCTTCAGGTATACCCGTTTTGTCTGCCTGTACGGAAACGCTTGACGCTGAAGCCATTTTTGCAAACAATGCCTCTGAATTTTTAATAACTTCTGCAGCTCTGTCTTTTGCAACAAAGATAATATTGGCTTTCTTGGATACCGGCACATTCATTTCAAGACGGATATTTCTGATTGCTCTGATAGCACTTATTACAGTCTCCATATCCTTCTCGTCATTTTCATAATTAAGAGCTTCGTCATATTCAGGCCACTTTGAAATCATTATGCTGTCAGCATCTTTGTAAAGGCTCTGATAAAGTTCCTCTGTAATAAACGGCATAAAAGGATGTAAGAGCTTAAGGCACTTAATAAGAACATCATTAAGTACATATTGTGCTTCAAGTCTTGTGGGGTCAGTCTCGTCAAAGAGACGCGGTTTAGCAAATTCTATATACCAGTCGCAGAAGTAATCCCACATAAAGTCATAAACTTTTGAAAGTGCAACACCGAGTTCAAATTTCTCAAGGTTATCTGTAACTTCTTTTATAAGTTTATTGCATGATGACAAAATCCACTTATCTGCTGCTGTAAATTTATTTTTGTCTACTTTAGTAAAATCAGGTTCTTCGTCAAAGTTAAGCAATACGAAACGTGTAGCATTCCAAATTTTATTAGCAAAGTTTCTTGCTGCCTCTACTTTTTCAGGAAGATATCTCTGGTCATTACCCGGTGCATTACCTGATGTAAGAGCAAATCTCAAAGCATCAGTACCGTACTCATCTATTACTTCAAGCGGATCAA
>JBGVNN010000028.1:0-17859 GCA_045125595.1 Candidatus Egerieisoma sp. | reverse complement strand
GATCATAGTCATCACAATCAAGCATTTCAACTTCTGTAGCAACAAGACAAAAGTCTTCAGCATCACGGAAAATATTAAAATATGTTGCTTTTCCTGCTTTAAATCTTGTATAACCTGCCATAGGCAATACAGAATCAACATAGTTACTTCCTCTGAGTCTGATTTCCGGTTTGTATGCAGCAAGTTTATAGTTCATTTCGCCCATATGACTTAAGAACAAAATATCGTTTTTCCAATCAGGACAGAAAATTTCAACAAATGAAACATTTTCGTAGGCTCTGATAAGTGCACCTGACATTACAGCATCAAGGGCATCACCTTCGCCTGCATAACCTATTCCTCTTGTCATTGCCTTACAAGCTTCAAGGAAAGGCATTGAATCAATACCATAAGCAGGACATGCTTTTAAGAAGTTACAAGAAAAAGCGTCGAGATTTTCTTTTTCAATCCATTTACGAATCGAAAGACATGCACGAGTATTAAGTCTGTATACTTCTTCGTCAATTTCAATCGGGAAATCAAACATTTCTTTATCTGCTGCAACTTCTGCGTCAATTTCTTCATCTGTGATTGACTGTGTGATTTGACGTGCTTCGTCATCTTTTGAAACAATAAATTCAACATCAAATCTTTCTTTCATTTCTTCAGGGGTAACTATAAAGTCTCCCATTCCACTGAAAGAACCACCAAAAACACCAACTTTACTACCTTTAATTGATGTAGCAGCAACTGAAGCCTTTACAAAGTTAATCGTTTCTTTAACTACATCTGACTCTTTATAATGGCCGCATGCAATAGCATATTTTTTCTTTCCTCTGATAAGAAGATTACAAAAGTCCATTACTCCGTGAATACCATGATTGTAATCAAGTTCATCGTTATCTGTTTGAGGTGTAAATTCATAAGTCATTGTTGTATCCATAATTACAACAGGAAGTTTTGTATTAACAATAGCTTCAGCGGACTCAAGAGACGGTGAATATGCCATATGAAGAGTAACTATACAATCTACATTTTGTTTTTCATAATCAGCAACAACACTTTTAAATTCTGATTCTACACGACAAAAAGGTGTACGAACTACTTCGAGTCCTTCATTTTCTAAAATAGTAGCCATTTCATCATAAAAAGCTTCTAATCTGGGACGAAGTGATTGGCAACAATCATCATAGAGTTTAATATAAAGCGGTAAAAAACCTATCTTAATTTTTTTCATAAATAAACCTCCGTAAATTAAATCGAAATATTAAAAAGATTAGCAGCATTATTACACATTATATCTTTTATTTCTTCTTTAGTGAGCTTTAATGTTTCAGCAGCTCTTTTAAAAGCAAGAAGTTCTTCATACATAAAGCATGTAATATCTTTCTCGTCTGTCTCTCTCATATGTATATCTCCGGAAACATCGCCATAAAGGCCACGAGGAATATTATTGTAATAAATACCATTTTCAAATGTACGATACATTCTCATTTTTAATATCGGTAAATCTGATCCAAACATAAATCGTTTAGGTCCAACCATTTCAAGGCATTTAATCATTGCATAATCAAATGTATTTGCTGTAAAATCAAACATCATATTTTTTGTGTTTTTTAATACTTCAAATGCATCACCAATATCCTCCGGTGTATAAGCTCTGCCAATATGAGCTACAATAAGCTTAACATTAGGATATTTTTCTTCAATTTCCAAGAGTTGTGCAAGATTAACAGGATCTTTCAATCTTGCAGGTCTTGAAATATGAAGCATGACGATCCAGCCTTTACGATTTGCAAGTTCAAGATGTTCTTTTGTTAAAAAGTCAAAGATGCGAAGTTCGTTTGAAGGAATATATTTAGGAGAGTTATTTTGATATGGTTTTAAACCACAAAAACCTCCTTGCTCTACTTCTTTCTCAAGAAACTCAGCACTCATAGAATAATCAGTTAAATATAAAGCAGGAAGATTAAACAATCTTGCTTTTTCACTGACATATTTATTGTTTTTAGCTAAGTCACATTGAGGTTCTCCCATCAAAACAGCTTTTACAGTTTTATCCGGAAACATATCTTTATATGTTTGAATTAAATCCTCAATGCTATTGTGCTCTGCAACCATTGAAGTCCATGAAACACAAGCCTTAGCACCTCTAAGCTTTTTTATTTCTTTTGGCCAAACATGAATATGACAGTCTATAATCTTTTCCGGTAAAAAGTCTCTTAACTGTTCTTCATAAACTTTTTTGTCATAATCTGACATTTCATAACCAAACATAATGTTACTCGCCTATAATCATTACTTGAACAGTACGTTGTCTTGCTCTTGTTTGGTCGAAATCAATAAAATGAATATGACCGAATTCACCAAGATCAAGTTCACCGTCAATAAGTACAATGGTTTCGCTTCTGCCAATAATTGATGAACGTAAATGTGCATCAGTATTATGACAACCTCTTGCATCTTCATCATGTTCTTCAGCAAATTTTAATGCTTTCGGTCCCGGATGAAGATAAATACCCTCATGCTTACATACAGGAATTATATCATCCATAATATTAACTAAATCTTGTTGAAGTGTCTCTAATCCAGTAATTGATTCATCAAAAGCACACTCCTGTGTGATAACACAACAAGTAGTGTGATGTGAATATACAACAACAATACCGTTTTTTATACCTGAACGCTCAACAACTTCTCTGGTACCTGCGGTAACATCATGAAATGAGCACATTTTATCATTAGACTGTACTTTAAAGGCTTCTCTGTATACCATAAAATTTCACTCCTAAAATTATTTATTTAATTTTTTAAGATCATCGGCAGCTTGTCTTACAGCTCCTATCATTTCATCAATCATTGCAATAGGATCTGCTGCATTCATGATACCTGAAGCTGCACCGGCAGCCTCTGAACCTGCCATAATGAAATCATATACTTGCTTACCGTTTGTAATACCTGCTGCTTGTTCAACGAGAATATTAGGGTCAATTTCTCTGATAGCTTGCATTACTTCTTTAACGTAGCTCATATCACTAACACCACCGCCTGAACCACCAATTAACTCAGTAGGCTCGGGGTTAATAATGTCAGGATGAAGCTGTGCTATAGCTTTTGCTTCAGCAACAGTATCGGCACAAGCAAATACGAGAAAATCAATCTCATTTGCCCTGTCAATTGTTGCTTTGATTTGAGGTAATGACATAGGCTTTTCGCAGTGATTTACAACTACACCTACAGCACCTGCTGCTTTTAAAGCTTCAGGTAAAACATCAGCCATACCTCTTCCGGGACGAAGAGTGTCCATATAAGGAGCAAGAACGATAAGATTTTTTGTATTTTGAACAACATTTCTTATCTCAACTGCAGGACAAATAAAGAGAACATCAATATCATATTTCTCTGCCGCAGCATCCGCAGCCTTAGCATATTCCAATACTTTATCACCATATATGTAATTCTTAGTACCGATTTCAAAATACGGTGTTCTGATTTTTCTTTTCATAACTATTTAACCGCCTTGAAATAAATTATCTCTTGAGTTGAAGGTCATAATGAGGATCATAAGCCTTTTCTTCTTCTGTATATTTACGAAGAGTATTAACTACTTCACCGTTATTAAATTTACGATCTTCAACATCCTCTGTTGTACCCATAATTGTAACATTGAGCTGTCTGCGACGTGCACGAACATGATCCCAGTCTACAAAATAAATATGTGCAAATTCTCCACCATCGAGCTCGCCGTCTTTAATTGTCATAACTTCGCTGCGTCCGAAGAATACACTTCTGAGGTGACCGTCTGTATTCATACTTGTAAAATCACCGGGCTCGTTAACATAACGACCAAACTGTGTATGGATAGGTCCGGGATGACGATACTGATGCTCTTCTGCAAAGTCAGGAGCAATTTTTCTCATAATATCGAGAAGGTCATGTTGTAAATATTCAATATCAAATGAATCGATATCGTGTGAACACTCTTGAATCATAACACAGCATGTAGTGTGGTGTGAAGCGAGCGCACATGTTCCGTTTTTAATGCCTGAAGCTTTAACTATTTCAATAACTTCTTTTGATACATCATGAAATGTAGGTATCCAACCTCTTGATTGAAGCTCAATTTCTTTTTGATAAACTTTAAATTCCATAAAAAATTCCTCCGTTATTTATAATAAATTTTAATTAATTTTCACAGGATAATATTGGTAACCCGCGCTTTAGTCAGCATAACACTTTTCTTGACTGTAGTCAATTCATTTCTGCTTATCTGAATCATCTAAAGTCTTTTCGTGTATAGTTAAAGTAGACATTTCGACAGGCATAAAGAAACACAATCCATGAGCCTCTGTACCTACACCGGCAGTCTCTTTTATTGTATTAATTATCTTTAATGCAACATCTTTTTTTACAACACTTAATACTATTTCCTTTTCAGTATCAATGGTTATACCAAGTATTGTTTTTGGTTTCGCTACGGAACCTCTGGCGTTAATTATTGTTGCTCCTGTTGCTCCAAGAGAACGTGCAATTCGAACAATTTCAGATGAAAAACCTGCATTTACTATAATATATAATGCTTTTAATTCAGTCATAATAATTCCCCTTTCTCAAAAAGCTAAACCTTCAACCGGAATACTGTACGCAATGCCGGTATTAGGTTTACTGAATTTATAATCAGAGTAAAGTATTTCTGTCAACTTTAGTGCATCTTCATATTTTACGAGACAAGAAATAACAACCTTATTTTGTTCCGCTTCAAAACCAAAAGCAGCAGCAACAGCATTTGGAGTCATCGAACCATGTCCGTATATAACTTCAATACAATGTGCACCGTAGTTTCCGAGCAGAGATATAAATTTATTCTTTTTCTTTTGATCTGCAATTAATACAAAATATTGTAAACTGTTTAAATGAACATTATTCATTTGAGTTTTCCTCTCTTTCACATTCATTTATTATTTGAATAGTATCTTCATCTAACAAAAAACACTCAAGCTCATCTAACGATTCGTCTGAATCCTCCGGGGTTGTAAACTTCAAACGAATGTTGTAAATAATACCTAATGCTTGAATCGCGATTAAAGGTGTAACCGATATAAAAGAAATAATACCAAAACCATTAGTTAAAATTGACATCGAACTACCGTTAGTTTCAGCAACAGATGTTGCAATGCTTAATGTAAGCGGTGTCAAAAAAGCTGATGTCAATGCTCCACCGGTTACACCACCCGAATCAAAAGCAAGACCCACAAAAAGTTTTGGCGTAAAAATCATCATAATTAACGAAACGGCATATAAAGGAATCAAGAAATATAAAATATTAGTTTCAGTTAAAATTTTTAATATCGATAAAAGCGAAGCAAAACCTATACCTATCGCCAAAGTAAGTCTAATTGACATCTTCTTAATATGACCGTTTGTAAGTTCTTCTATTTGATTACCAAGAACTGTAACGGCAGGCTCTGAAATTGTTATTGCTGCACCAAGTATGAAGCCTATTATTAACAAAAGCCATTTGAAATTTTCAGGTCTTGATTCATCAAAGAAAATTTGTCCTATATATTTGCCAACAAATCCAAAACCATAATCTATTCCGGATAAGAATATTAATAGTCCCAAATATACAGGCAGAACACCCGAAACTAATCTAAAAAATGATTTTAAGGGGATTTTTAATAATAAAAGCAAAAATGGAATGGATATTATGACAATCGGTAAAACTGCTAAAGCAACATCAGTTATATTTCCTAAAAATATATCTAAAAAATTACTATTGATAGTTAAATCATAAGTATTTTCTGATGGCAAATTACCGTTATTCACAAGTTTTAAAACAATTCCGTATAAAAGCACGGCAACTATCGGTCCAACTGATGAAATACCAATAATACCTAATGAATCATCATTTGTTTTATCTTTTGAAAAAGTAGAAGAAATACCAAGACCGAGCGCTAATATGAATGGTACGGAAACATCGCCGGTTGTTGCTCCGCTACCGTCAAAAGCCAAAGAAATAAATTCATTGGGAGAAAATAAAACAATTGCAAAAGTTAAAATATATAAAATTGTAAAAACTATTTTAATATTAATGTTTTTAACTATTCTGAGTAATGCAATTGCTACTCCAATACCAATACCTGTACCTGTTATCCATATAAATAAAGTGCTGTTTACTATAGGCATTATACCGTCAATTTGTTTTGCAAGTACGGAAAGTGCAGGCTCTGATACAGTTGCAAGCAATCCGAAAACAAATCCGAAAGTCAGTATAAAAAATAATTTATTATATTTTGAAAAAGAACCGCCAACGATACGACCTATAGGCAAAATGCTACTATCAAGACCAACTATAAACAATGCCTGACCTAATATAACACAAATATACCCTACAATTATCTTTAAATAATCGAAAGGGTCACTCAAAGGTTTAATAAATATGCAAATAGCGATAATTACAGCAAGCGGTAACGAAGAGATAAATGTATTAGTTACTGTATGCCAAAACTTTGAACTCATTCAGGCTCCTTAAATATTTTTATCCATTTCATTTTACCATAAAATCTATTCCTCATCAATAAATTAACTTGTATTTGTTGCAATATCAAATTGAAAATATTATAATCAACTAAAAATATTTCTTACAAGAAACGAGGTAGTTTAATTTTGAAAAAAGAATCATTTGAACAAGCAATGAACGCATTTAAAATAGAAAGCGAATGTATTTCCGAATTCGAGAAGTACATAGATGAAAAAAGTTTTGCCGAAGCAGTAAATCTATTAAGTTGTGCACCAAGAATCGGAACATGCGGATGCGGACATTCCGGTATAGCATGTCAACATTTTTCTCACTTATTGTGTTGCATAGAGCGTCCGTCAAGATTCATCTCCCCTGCAGAAGCACCTCATGGTGCAACAGGTTTCTTGCAAAAAGGAGACGTAATGGTTTTTGCATCACGCGGAGGCAAAACATCAGAGTTATTACCGATAATGGATATATGTCAAAAGAAAGGTATTAACATCATAACAATAACAGAGAATTTATCATCACCTTTGGCAGAAGGTGCCAATGTTGTTTTAAAACAATATGTAAATCGTGAAACAGACAAATATAATGCACAAGGAACTACTTCAACAACTTCATTATGCGTTTTATTCCACGCATTACAAGCTGCAATTATTGAAGAAACAGATTATCTAAACGAGCAATTTGCTTTAATTCATCCTCACGGAGCCGTAGGTGAAAGATTAAATAAAAAATAGATTATTTAAAATATATAAAAGTCGGTTGCTTTAAAGTAACCGACTTTTTTTATACATTAGTATCAGAAAACGAAAGTTATTTATTTTAAAATCACAGAGTCCATTGCTTGTTGTCTGTATCCTTGTTCTACAAGTACAGGACAAGGTTGGAGATTTTTGTAAGCCTTAATATATTGCATTGTCCAACGATAATACTGATCACCGTGACCACCTTTCATCGGCTCAATATCTCGACTGAATTCTTGATTATAATTGTCTGTGAACAGTTTATCACCTTGATCGTCCATCATCATAATTGCGCACCATTCATTCCACCATGTAATTGTTATTGCTTTAGGTCTGTATTTAAATGCATTATACCATTGAGTATACATAAAAATACCATGATTTCTGCCATGTGCACTTGGTAGACTCATATATGTCTCTTGTGCTGCTGTGGCAACGCAAGTTTGTTCGATAAATCCGTTTTCGTCATAAACTGCGGGATTGTTAATATTTAAAAATGTCCAAACACCGGTTTCCGGGCTTGAGTTTAATCCCCATTGTTTTTTTATTGTCAGCTCATAATCGGGTTTTCCCTCAGGAATATCTGTTGTAAGCATAAAAGGTTTACCTTCCCAATAAACAAAGCAGTCTTTCCACTTTTCTTGAGTGTGAAATTCTTCGTAAGTAGCATTAGTTACACTCCAACCTCTGTTTGAACCTGCAGCACTCCAAAATACAACATAAGGAGTTTTTAAACCTTCAGCTCTCATTTCAACGATTGTGTCTAAAATTGCCGCACATGGTATAGATACATATAAATCCCAGGAACTCGACTTTTTCCAACCTGTTGTAGCATTAGTATTATCAATAATAATGTAATCAGCACCCATTTCAGCAAGTTGCATCATATGAAGACGAATTACATCTTTATCATCACTTTTATAAAAACCCACCTCAGGTTCTGCCCACCAATGATATGAATAAGGTCTTCCCCATTCTTCTTGGCCAGCAAGAATTTTTGTTATATTAGGAGCATTTTCTCTGCCGTGATAAAGTGCTGTAAACCATGTAGTATAGCAAATGCCCACAAGGTCAGTTTTTTTTGTAATATCAAGACCATATGGTACTTCATTATAATCTTTATATTTATCGTTTAAAAATTTGATATATTCATCTCTCTTTTTAAGCCCCTTTTCATAATTAGCTGTTGGTGTATTACAAGAAACAGAAACTGAAATTACAGTAATTAACATCAAAAGCAATGATAAAAATTTTAATTTTGTCACGGTGCACCTCATTAAATTTTGAATCTAAAAAAATAATAACACTTTAATGCACGATATTCAATGAACAAAAAATTAATTTTTACTTGTTATTTTGTGATAAATTTGCTATTATATCAAAGTTGTTTCATTTGCGGATGTGGTGAAATTGGCAGACACGATGGATTTAGGTTCCATTGCGAGAGCATGCGGGTTCAAGTCCTGTCATCCGCACCAAAAATTATTAGCCCGAACCACTTTACCTTTGGTAAGTGTTCGGGCTACTTTTTTTATTTTTTAATTGAATCACCTTGAAGCATTGACATTATTTCAAGTGTCACATAAAGAAGTTCTAACGATGAAAGAATAATATCGTTTATGTATTGTACATTATAAAGGTGAAAAAGTTTTTTTAATGAGTCAAGCTCTTCGTTTGTAATAAGCCTTTTTTCTTCAAGTATACTGTATGCTTTTTCTTGCGCCTTCTTTTCTGTTTTTAACGTTAATACAGATAACACAATTGAATAAACGTAAAACAAAAATCCTAATCCACCTAAAACAAGAGTTATAATACCTGTTTGATTAAACACAAAATAATCTAACAAAGCACCGATAATAATTAAGGGTATAAATGCAAACGGACCGAAAGTTATAATCGGATATAAACGAATGCGTTTTCTCATATCTGCATCGCCTTCTTTATCAAGTATGGCAAGAGATGCTTTTTGTGCCCCCATACCCAACGATGTCAAACTGTATTCATGACGAGTTAATCTTCTTAATCTAACTTTTTTAAAATAGTGACTGTAACTATTACCAAAAAGCAACGAACCTGTTGCTTTTACTTTAATATGATTAAGCCCATTATCATCAAGTATTAATCTTGCAACTTCTTGTCCGGTAAGTCCTGCGCTATTCTTTTGGCGATTAAATTTAATATACTTAACCATTAACCAAACACTTACGATTAAAGCATAAACGCCAACAATAGCTATTAAGCAACCAACGATACCTAGTGCAATTTCAAAATTCATAAAAAAACCCCTTATTGTCTACAGATATACAAAAAATCAAATTAAAAAATCAATGTATCAACTTTATTGACCAACATTTCAAGCATTTCTTTACATCTTGAGATTTTAGCAGCACTGTCTGATTCTTCAGGACGGCGAATAGCACGTCGAAGCATACGAATGTAGCCGATAATCATCGCTTTTTCTGAAATGCTTTTAAATATCTCGTCATCTTCTGTACCAAGATAGATTTTAAGAGATATTTCCCACAATTTTCTTGCAGTTTCATGTGTATAACCAAAGAAATTCATTGAAACTTGGTGATCAAGTTCAGAATATCCGATAAAAGCATTGAACATTGATCCAAGTTCAAATACAGGATGTCCAATACACAATGTATCCAAATCAATAAGTAATGGTTCTCCGTTTTGAACCATTACATTATTAGTGTGGTAATCACCATGTAACAATGTATTTTCCTTTGGAACAGCGTCAACCAAATCATAAAGCTTTTTTGATAATTCCTGAGGAATGTGAGAAGAAATGAAATTAACCCAATCAAGAGCTATTTCCTTCATATCCGGAAATTCACCGTCTTCTGCTTTGATGGCATGAATACTTTTAAGCATATCTACAAAATACTTAACAGCTTGAGAAACATCGTCGGGATTTTGTTTAATCAATTTTGATACACTAAGTGCATTTAAAAGTTCAGTAACAGAACCATATCCATCACCGACACGAACAATGCCATACGGAATAGCTGTATTTAATCCAAGAACAAAAGCACGTCTTGCATTTTCGCGTTCTTGTTTAATTTCCGGTAGAGCATCTTTTGAAAAATAGTACTTAATAATGGTTTCATCGTCATAACGATAAACTGCACCATTAGCGCCTTTAGCTAAAAATTCACAACCCTCAATACTCATTCTCTGATATGCTTTTTCGATTGTAATCATATCCGTAAAACCAGTCATTTCTAACACTTCGTAAACATCTGATACAACATTTATAATTGCAAGTTTAGGTTCTTCTTTTCTAAGTCTTAAAATAACACGTAGTCCGGCTGAAGATATGTATTCCAATTTTTCGGCATCCAAAACAGTATGCTTTCCTATATTATCATTCTTTATAGCGAAAATTTTTTCTTCAGCATCAGCTGCGTTAGAAGCATCAATTCTGCCATCTACAGCAATATAAAGAATATTTTTGTCTATACGATAAGTAACGTTCATTAGATTAATCTCCTTTTCCAAATACTAATTCTGTAAGCGTCTTGTACTCAATCCAAGCAGAAGTATGAGACAAGCGTTCCGTCAAATTAACAATAGAGCGATAATACCAAGCTTGCTCATTAACATCTTTTTGATTGAATCTTTGCCATATCTGTACGCCCTCTACCTTAAAGTCACGATAGATAGCACGAATATTTGCGAGTTTATCGCCTAACCATACAATTAATATAGCTATATCTTCTGCATTTTTTAAAACATTTAATGATTCTTCTTTACGAATGCGCCATGTCGATGAAGGCGGTAAATCTGCTCGTTTATCTTCGGTTTCAGACTCAACAAGTTCTCTAACTCGCGTACCGAATTTTTCTTCGACTTCTTCAATACTTATACCTGCATCCTCTACAACATCGTGAAGTGCTGCTGCGGCAATCAAATTTTGATCATCTGTCATTGTGCCAACTATAACAGCCGCTTCCATTGGATGTAATATGTATGGCAGCTCACTTTTTTTACGTCGCATTCCGTCATGAGCTTTTACTGCAAATGCGATAGCTTCACTAACTAATTCCATATAATAGCGCTAACAACAATTTTGTTTTTATACTGTTGTATAGCATACCTCCATTCTTTAAATCTGTGATTAATTAAACAGCAGACATTTTTTAAAAATAATTATTATTTAATTACATCGCGACGAACTGCTGTTGCTGCTTTAATAAATAAAGCGTAAACAATTACGTCAAGAACTGTGTTTGCAAGAGAAAGAATACCATCAATTATAGGAGTAGTATTATTAATCAAAGACGCAACAGATGATATAACCGCAAAAACATTTAAAACAAAGAATATTTTTGCAACAACGATATATCCTTTATCTGCGTTTGGTTCACGGCTTACTTTTAATCCTTTTAAGCCGATGAGCGCATCTGAAAGAGCTAATATCATCATTAGAACACCGAAAATAATAAGAACAATTTTTACAATTCCTACAATATCAGCTTCTACTGAATTTAAAGACTTTTCAAATGAACCATCAACGAATGTAGAAATAACAGTTCCTAAAAAAGTGAAAACATTGAGAACCGAAAAACAAATCATAACAATACTGTAATCGTGAAGTTTTTTTCTGTTATCCATATAAATACCCCTTTCTTATACTAAAAGCGTGTTATTATTTAATAGTTGTATGTCCGCTGCTTAATAAATCACAGATTTTTTTTTAAAAAATTTATTCAATTGTTAAGATATCTGAAAATCCTGTCATTTTAAAAACTTCCATGACAAGCTCACATACATTAGTAAGTTTGACAGAGCCTTTTATTTTTCTTTGAGCTGTAAGTAAAACACGTAATCCAGCAGATGAAATATATAATAATTTTTCGCAATTGATGGTTAATGTTACAACATCAAAATAATGCTCTGAAAGAAATTGTTCAAACTTAGGAGAAGTATTGGTGTCAAGACGACCATCAAGACTTACAAACAAATCCCCATTGTTTTTTATAAATTCAATGTTCATTATCTATAACTCCTTATTTAAAATTTTTTAAAATAACAATTTCTGCGTGATTTCCCTTTACTCCAACAGTTACATCGTCAGCAACTGACGCTATAACAGATTTTTCAAGTTCATCCCAAGCATCGACTTGTTCTTCCGGTTTTATAGATCCACGATATTGATCTAAACTCCAAAGATAATAATAATCTCCACCGGCACAATATCCGGTTTCAACATTTACCATATCTGTAGACATAGCAAAAATACTATGAGTATCATCAGTTAAGAAAAAGTTTTCAATTGCATTACGAATTTTTCCGACTATGCCGACAGCAGCTGAATTCTTTTTGTTTTTTGCTATACTAATAAGCTCTTGTTTCTTGTTAGCATCAAATTCAGGAATATAAATCGAAATATGCACCTTGCATAAACCATCATCAAAATCAATCCATAAATCACCTTTAAAATCATCTATTATGTTCGGAAGCATTCCGTCAATTTCCTCACATAACAAACGTAATTGTAAGGTTTGCTTATGATTTAGATTGTTATATTTGGCTACTCTTTCACTTTCTTTTAAAATTGCAAGAAGAGCTTTGTTCCCTTTTTCAACTTTGCAAATATTTGATTGCATACATTATTCTCCTTTGTTAACTTTATTCAATAGTAAGAATTTCAGCGAACCCTGTCATTTCAAAGACTTCCATAACATCATCACAAACATTAATTAATTTCATAGAGCCAAATTTTTGCATTTTTTTCTGGGCCCCAAGCAAAACACGAAGACCGGCACTGGAAATATATTCCAATCCTTTTGCATCGATAACAATATTTTTGCTATCTACAATAATCTCATTGATTGTTTTATCAAGTGCAGGTGCTGTGATCGTATCGAGTCTTCCTACAATCTCAATAACAGTTTCTTGTTGATTTTTCTTGATTTCAATTGTCATATCATTAACTCTCCTTTATAAATTTTTTATCATAGTCAAAATATTTTCACCATTTTCATAAACGTAACTAATAGAATCCATTGTTTTCTTTGTAATAAAAATACCAAGTCCTCCTATTTCGCGTTCTTCTGCCGAAAGAGTAATATCAGGATCCGGTTTTTTTAGTGGATCAAAAGGTATGCCCTTGTCAGTCATTCGTAATGTAATTTCTCGTTTTTCATTATTAAAACTTATCATAAAAGTTACATCACCATTACTTTCCGGATAAGCATATCGAGCAACGTTGACGAAAACTTCTTCAATGGCAACACATATTGAAGTTTGAATTTTAATCGGACATTCAATAGAATTAAGCGTTTGTTCAACAAAATCAATCACATCGGGTAATGACTCGATATTTGCAGGAAATATTTTTTTCGTCATATATTCACCTTTCTTATGTGGTTTGTATTCAAATAACAACATAGTAATATCATCAAATTGTGATGCCTCACCAACAAACTGATCAATATTGAGTTTTAATGCAGGTAAAAGTTCTTTTGGAGACAAAGCTGAATTACTATTCATAAATTCCAAAAGTCGCTCTACACCATATAACTTATTTTCAGTATTAGTTGCTTCTGTAACTCCATCAGTATATAAAAACAATCTATCATTAGGTTGTAATGTAATTTCTCCAATACCGTAGCGAACACCCTCCATACCAGCCAGAACTAAACCAACAGGTTTTTTCAGATATTCAATGGAACCATCCGCACGTTTTAGTAACGGAGGATTATGGCCTGCATTTGCAAAGTGTAGGTTGCCTGATTTAATGTCAAGAATTCCCATCCAAGCAGTAACGAACATACCTGATTCATTATTTTCACAAAGTTTTTGATTTGCCTTTATAAAAATTTCATTTACCGGTATACCACTTTCAGCTAAATCTTTAATTATTGTTTTTGCAGTCATCATAAACAATGCAGCGGGAATTCCTTTGCCTGAAACATCAGCAACAAGAAACGCAACTGTATTTTCGTCAATCATATAAAAATCATAAAAATCACCGCCGACTTCTTTTGCTGCAATCATTTCTGCGTAAATTGTAAACTGATCATTTTCCGGAAAGTTGGCCGGCATGGCAGATAGCTGAATCTGCTTAGCATATTCAAGTTCTTTGTCTATACGTGCAGCTGCTTCAGCGATATAGCGCTTTAATGTGGAGACTGTCGTATTGATGTCATCGGAAAGTGAAGAGAATTCAGCATTTGAGCGAACATCCACAGTTACATTAAGATCACCTTCGCTGATTCGACCAAGTGTGTCATTAATTTTCTTTAAGTTATTGATAATAACACGCTTAATAAGTATGTATATAAAAACAAACAATGAAGCAAAAATTAATACTTGCATAAAAATACTTGTATAAATAGATGCATCGCGCATAAACATTGCTTCTGATTCAGGCATAGCTGCAATAATACAATATCCTTCAACAAATTTAAACACATATATATACTTTTCACTGGCATCTTGTATACCATCAACAACATCAGCATAATGAAGTGTGCTTGCCGGTTTTCCCTCGACCATGTCTTTGGGAGGCTTAATACCAATAGTTGAAATATGAGAACCTGAATAATCATTATCTGTAATCATTAAAAGAGATTCATTACAAACAGCAATAAAACCACCTGTACCCACATGACGATTTTTTGTAACATCAATAACAAACTCATTTAAAATTTTATGAAAACGATCAGAATCATAACCTACTTGAATAAAACCGCCATCTTGAAGATTAATAGCTGCATATTTTCTCCAAACGGTTTCATCTTTTCCTCTTAAGCTATATTGTTGAACAAAAGATTCTTGAGTCTTTAATTTATCAACAAACTCTTTTGATTGTTCTTTGCTGTTCATATTATAATTATTAATAACATCAAGCTCAGTAGAATTAACAATTAAACCATTCGGTTCAACTACATTAATTTCTTTCACTGAATATTTATCAGCTAATGTCTGTAATGAAACTTTTGTATCAAATTCATATTCCGCCTTTACATCCTTTGCGATTTCAAGGAGTTGAGCATCTGATTTTTCTTTTATGTCAGTCTCAACATCATTTATAGCTGAAGTAAAAATTTCTTGTGTTTCAATTTTTACCATTTTATTTTGAAGAAGAAATGTAAACGAACTTGTTACAAGATAAGCAATTACTATACATAACAAAAGCCATCTTTGAAATGTATTTGCAATACGTTCACTACCTTTTTTTGCAATAAAATTTTCACGGCTCAATAATAAAACTATTATAATCGCAAAACCAACCGCTAATGAATTTCCTATAATCATTGGAATAGTTGCCACTTTAACAAATTCAAAAGCATATGATGAATCATTTAAGTTTGTAATAAAGATTAAAATCATATGAATAACTTCACAAACAACAGCAATACAAACACCATAGCCCCATGTTGGTTTTTTATTATCAAACATTAATTTGCGAAAACCGGCTGCCATCAAACCTGCAAGAATTGTAGCAATACTACACGCAAGTTGTGTATAAATACCTGCTCCCCAATACACAGAGAACCAACGGTAAAGTCCGCCAATAAAACCTGATATTACACCGGCTGGTGCACCGAAAATTAGACCGGCTGACAAAGGAGCCGCATCACGAACATTAACTGTTGTTCCGAGTAACTCTACACCATAATCTGAGGCAAAAACAGATACACAACCAAATAAAATGCCAATTATAATCTGTTTCAAAATATAAGACAAATTTTTCACAATAGTATACTTATCTAATAAATATACTACTAACACTAATATACAATTAAGTAAAACCGGAATAATTAATCTCACACTTTAACCTCCTAACAATAAATTTCTTAATAAAATAATTTCAATTACGACGGAAATATGAGCATTGCATAATGCTTGAATTTATGAAATTTTCTTTTTTCCTAACTTGTCAATTCCAAAGAAAACAAATCCTACAGCTACAAAAGCTAAGGATAAAATACCAATCCACATAAGAACACCGAGAACACCTAATGTATCAAGATTCACAAAAAAATATGGATATATAAGCGGAGTTGTCGTGGTAGGAATTAAGATGGTATTATCAAAATTTAAAATAACTGCTTGTATCAACAAAAATACAACATATAAAAGCGGAAACGACATTGATGCGATTGGATAATACCACTTACACTTCTTGCGTTCATAAAACAAGAACCAATCACCTATGTACATTAAAGGAAGGATAACATGAAAAATAAGGCTTCCTATACGCCAATTTGCTTGAGGATCACGATCAGCTGCACCTGCAAGCATTATATTAAATACAAGAAAAGTAAGTAAAATACCAAGCATTCCTATAAATTTTAAAATAGGAACAGCGCTAACAAAACTATCTTCTTTCTTTTTTGCTGTTTGAATAAGACCGGCAGCCATAACACCGATACACAAGAAATTACTAATATTGGTAAAATGCACATAGAAATCCCAACGAATTATGTTAATGTTGTCAAAGATACCTAAGCTTGCTATGATACCAACAAGTCCAAGAGTACAATAAATTGTTTGATAAATTAATTGTGTTGTTCTGTTTCTTATCATGATAATTATCCTTTGCTTAAAATTAAAATATTATAAACAACGTATTAAATTTATAATTTAATTATATCAGATAATTTCTTACAAACCTCTTACAAAAAAGCATCGTTAATGATACTCATATATACAATTTGTTATTAAAGTTTAATTTGAGAAAGCATTGCGCAAGTTTCTTCTGCCCAACTGTACTGAGACATATACTCACCACGAAACTCAGGTTTTCCACTTTTTAAATAATTAAAATAATCACAATCAATTTTATCCGGTTTTATAGAATAGAAATAATTATTTCTTTCAAAAATATCACCAACACCTACTGCTTCAAGTGACTGACGTAAATCACGGAATAATTGATGTATATAATTTTTATTTTGTTGATCTTTGTCATTTTCCCAAAGTACAACACCAATTTCCGAAACTGTAATACCTGCACCATTTCGATCTACTAAAAAAGCAAATAATTCTTTTGTTTTTGAACGTTTAAATGTAAGCTTTTCTCCCTTTGCATAAACCTCAAAATTACCGAAACATTTAACTTGCAAAGGTTTTTGATTTTGACGAATACCTTTGATATTATCAATTTCTATCTGAACATCCTTCGCTGATATTGGTTTCATTAAATATCCGGATACATGAAGTTTAAAAGCCTTGATAGCATATTCTTCATGACCTGTGCAAAACACTATCTTGCAATCAGGACAAATATTAATAATTTTTTCAGCAAGCGCAAGACCGCCCATACCACGCATATTAATATCTAAAAAAGCAATATCTACAGTATTGTTTTTTATAAAATCAAGAGCTTCCTCACAAGAGGTAAAAGCTGAAACTGAAGTAATATCCTCAGAGGATTTAATAGCTTTTGTAAGCGCACCTAACATCAAAATTTCATCATCAACTGCAATTGCAATCATTATTTTATCTCGTATAATCCAATTATCAAATATAAGATGATTGGACATACCTTTCCTTTCTTTTTTATTTTTGATATATTAAGGAACTTAATTGTTCCTGTATAATACTTAAAGCACTGTGGATTTGTTCCTATTTTTTTACAGCTTT